>NZ_JAYGHQ010000004.1:0-102836 GCF_034931425.1 Crocosphaera sp. XPORK-15E | reverse complement strand
ACCCTACAGTAAGTTTGGTAGGTGGTGGGCTTTCTTATGAACGTCGTTTTAACTCAGTATTCCCCGTAGGGTGGGCAAGATTAACAGTCAGAGAAAATTGAGATGAAAAATAAGCCCTTGCCCACCATTCTTGTACAATGTGATTAATAATGGCTAGGTGGTGGGCATTCTTATTCTCATTTATGTACATCAATTAAATTTTTAGATCATGCCCACCCTACAGTAAGTTTGGTAGGTGGTGGGCTTTCTTATGAACGTCGTTTTAACTCTGCTTCAATGGCATTAATTACGGTTTCTAGCACATGAACACGAGCATAATATTTATCATTTCCTGGTACAATAGACCAAGGTGCAGAGGGTATACTGGTACGAGCAACCATTTGATTAACTGCCACATAATATAAGGGCCATTTTTCCCGATTTCGCCAATCTTCATCCGTTAATTTATAACTTTTAAAAGAGCTATCTTTTCTCTCCTCAAACCGTCTTAATTGTTCCTCATAACTAATATGTAGCCAAAACTTAACTAACACATATCCTGCGGTAGTTAATTGTATTTCAAACTCATTAATTTCCTTATAAGATTGTCTCCAGTCTAACTCAGAGGCAAACCCTTCAATTCTTTCTACTAATACCCGTCCATACCAACTACGATCAAGAATTCCAATGGTTCCCCCTCCAGGAATATGTCGCCAAAATCGCCATAAATAATGATGTTTTTGCTCCTCAAAAGTTGGGGCAGCAAACGCATTGACTTTATAACTTCTAGGATCTAAAGTATCAGTAAGACGTTTAATTGCCCCTCCCTTACCTGCTGCGTCCCAACCTTCAAATAAGACTAAAACCGGAACCTTTTTCTTAAAAATCTTTAATTGCAACTGTCGCAGTTTAATTTGCGCTTCTCCTAACCGTTGTTTGTAATCATCTTTAGGGAGATGCAAACTTAAGTCTACCTTCTCTAAAAAATCCGGTTCTGTGGGTTGTAATTCTGTTTGCGGGGGTAGGGCCGGAATATCAGTTTTCGGCAGTTTTAGACGGTCTAAAGCCTGGGTAATGGTAGCAACTATCTGGGATAATACCTTAACTCTCGCCCAGTATTGACAGTCCCCTTCTACCAATGTCCAAGGAGCATGACCCGTACTGGTATAGGTTAACATTTCCTCAGCCAAAGCTGCATATTCATCATAATGCTTAGCCTGTTGCCAATCTTCAGGACGCACCCGCCAAGATTCTAACTCATCAGACTCATATTTTTTCAGTCGTTTTTTCATCTCCTTACGACTCAAATGAATCCAAAATTTAGCGATCGCAACGCCATCATCTACTAACTGACGTTCAAAGGCATTAATATCGCGCATTAATAAGGAAACCCTTTCATCTGCTACCCGTTTAAATAAGCGATCTTCTAAAACATGGGTATACCAACTATGATAAAAAATGCCAATGCTACCTTTAGGGGGTAATTTATGCCAAAATCTCCAGAGAAAGGGATATTTTGTTTCACGTTCCGTTGCTGCTAAAATGGGATGAACCGCAAACCCACGGGGGTCCATATAAGCAATAATTTTCTGTAATAACTTACCTTTCCCCGCAGCAGCCCAACCTTCTAAGACAATGACGACAGGAAGGTTATTATCCCAACAGTCTTTTTCTAGCGATCGCAACTGTCGCATCAATGCTTCTATTTGAGACTGATAGGTTTCTTTATCAAGGGTTAATTTAAGATCAAGGGTGTCTAACATTGTTTCCCAAAATTAGCAGTATTCTTTAGTATAACAATTAAAAGTGAACAGATAAGGTGTATGCTAAAAGAATTAATTATAAGCATTAAACATTCCTTATGGCTGCTAATTCACCACAACCAACGATTGTCGCTTTTGTTCCCATGCGTCACTCTAGTGAGCGAGTCATTGGCAAAAATTACCGTTTGTTTGCTGGCAAACCGCTTTATCATTATGTTGTTGAAAGTTTACTTAACTGTCCTCAGATTACTCAAGTTTGTATTGATACAGACAGTCCAAATATAATTGAAGATGCACAGCAAAATTTTCCTTCAGTAAAAGTTCTTTTACGTCCCGAACATTTGAGATCTGGAATGACACCAATGAATGATGTTTTACTGAATTCTGTGGCGCAAGTTCCCGCAGATTATTATTTACAAACCCACAGCACTAACCCTTTATTAAAATCGACAACAATTTCTAAGGCAATTGATTTATTTTTTAACAGTCCTGACTATGATAGTTTATTTGGGGTCACTCGTTTACAAACCCGCTTGTATGATGCAGAGGGTAAAGCAATGAATCATGATCCAAATATTTTACTAAGAACCCAAGATCTACCCCCAGTCTATGAAGAGAATTCTAATCTCTATATCTTTACTAAAACTATCTTAGAGGAGAGAAAAAATCGGATTGGTTATAAACCTCTCATGATTGAAATTGAACGAGATGAAGCTTGGGATATTGATGAAGAAGTAGATTTTCGGATTGCGGAATTACTCTATCAGACTAGACAAAAAGCCACTAATGATTAACAATTAAAAATAATCCAATTAAACAATTATAACTCAGATGACTTGGAAAATTCTGATTACTTGTCCCCCCATGTTGGCCTCCATTGATAGCTGTCAAGAACGCTTTAAACTGGAAAATCTTGAAGTTGTCACCCCCAACATTGTTCAACAACTTAGTGAAGATGAACTTTGTCAAATCATTGCTGATTTTGATGGAGTGATTGCTGGTGATGATCCCTTTAGTGCGAAAGTGTTAGAAATTGGTAAAAAAGGTAGATTAAAAGTCTTAGCTAAATGGGGAATTGGGGTAGATGCGATTGATTTAGAAGCCGCCAAAAAATTAGGGATTTATACCTCGAATACTCCCAATGTTTTTGGGGATGAAGTAGCAGATGTTGCCCTTGGTTATACCCTATTACTAGCCCGACAATTACACAAAATTGATGCAGCAGTGCGTCAAGGAAATTGGTTAAAAATTCAAGGTACTTCTTTACGGGGTAAGGTTGCTGGTATTATTGGGGTAGGAAGTATTGGTATTGCGATCGCTCGTCGATTTCAGGTCATGGGTATGAATTTATTGGGCTATGATGTGCGCCCCATTGATGCTCAATTATGCCAAGAAATTAACTTAAAACAAGTTAATTTAGGTGAATTATTTCAACAAGCAGACTGTATTGTTTTAGCCTGTAATTTAACCCCAGAAAACCATCATTTGTTGGATGAAAAAGCATTTAATCTGATGAAAGATGGCACCTGGTTAGTTAATGTTGCTCGCGGCCCTATTGTGGATGAAAAAGCCCTTATTGCTGCCTTAGAAAGTGGTAAAATAGGGAGAGTTGCCCTCGATGTTTTTGAGTCGGAACCCATGACAACCGATAATCCTTTGGTAAACTATGAACAGGTAATTATGGGCAGTCATAATAGTTCTAATACCAGAGAAGCTGTGCTACGAGTTAATCAAATTGCCATTGATAATTTAGTCCGAGATTTAAAACGCGCTGCCGAGGAAAACTCATGAAACCTGTTGTTTTAATTACCGGAGTCGCGGGAGGTATTGGCCAAGCAACAGCCCAACATTTTACCCATCAAGGATGGTCAGTAATTGGGGTAGATCGTCAAAAAAATGTCCAATTGACCGATATTGATGATTATATAATAACGGATGTCTCTGATGAGACTCAAATTGCGTCAGTGGTGCAGAAACTTGATAGACTAGACGGGTTAATTAATAATGCGGCCGTGCAAATTTGTAAACCTCTGGTTGAGATGGATGTGACAGAATGGGAGCAAGTGATGACGGTGAATTTACGGTCAGCATTTTTATTCG
This sequence comes from Crocosphaera sp. XPORK-15E, assembly GCF_034931425.1. Classification (NCBI taxonomy): domain Bacteria; kingdom Bacillati; phylum Cyanobacteriota; class Cyanophyceae; order Chroococcales; family Aphanothecaceae; genus Crocosphaera; species Crocosphaera sp. XPORK-15E. The sequence continues at coordinate 98,994 of NZ_JAYGHQ010000004.1, read as the reverse complement.
CTAAAGCGGCCTATCCCTTATTAAAAGCCAGTCAGGGGAGTTTGGTCAATGTGAGTTCTGTTCATGCGATCGCCACCTCGGCCAATATTGCGGCCTATGCAGCGAGTAAAGGGGGGTTAGTGGCGTTTACCCGTGCCTTAGCCATTGAATGGGCCAAAGATCACATCCGCGTCAATGCCATTTTACCAGGTGCTGTGGATACCCCTATGTTAAAATCTGGGTTAGAAAGGGGTCATCTTTCAGGCAATAATGTGGATGAGTTAATGAATCAATTAGCGGCTAAAACGGTGATTGGTAGAGTGGGAAAACCCTCAGAAATTGCTCAGGGAATCTTCTTTTTAATTAGTCATGAAATGTCTTCATTTATGACAGGTCAAACTTTAGTTGTAGATGGGGGGGCAACCATTAGATTAAGTACGGAATAAAGTTTATTATTATTAACCAACCAAGCAAAGATTAACCCATGAATACCATATTAAGCAAAAGCCTTGAACCCCTCAAAGAGAGAGTAAGATTAGCCCTTAATTATAGCCATGATGTTCACGATTATGGAATTGAAAGAGCAGAGTATTATGAATGGTACCTAAAACATTCTAAACGGTTACAACAATTTAAAAATTGTCATCGAGGAGAAAGTTGTTTTATTATTGGTAATGGCCCATCCCTCAATCAAATGGATCTTAATCCTTTAAAAGAGGTTCATACTTTTGGACTTAATAAGATTTATTTAATCTTTGAAAAAGTCAATTTAAACTTAAGTTATCATGTGTCTGTTAATCCTTTAGTGATTGAACAAAGTGTTAACAATTTTACTGCTCTTTCTTGTCCTTCATTTCTCTCTTTTAAATCCTTTTGTGAATATCGCAAAAAGCAAGAAAATCCCTTAAACATTCCCGACAATCTTTATTTTGTTCTCACCTCATCAACTTGTCATTTTTCATCTAATATTGCCCAGAAAATTAACGAAGGCTATACAGTGACTTATGTCGCAATGCAAATTGCTTTTTATATGGGCTTTAAGCAAGTTTTTTTAATTGGGGTAGATCATAATTTTAAAGCTGTTGGAAAACCCAATGAAAAGCAAACATTAAAAGGGGATGATATGAATCATTTTAGTCCTAATTATTTTGCCAATAAGGAATGGCAATTACCTGATTTAGAAGGCTCAGAATTGTCCTATCGAATCGCTAAATTTAATTATGAACGTTCTGGCCGCATTATTTATGATGCCACAGTTGACGGAAAATTAGAGATTTTTCCGAAGATTTCCTATGAAGAAGCATTAAGTCTGTGTAATAAAAAATAATGACAATGACTTCAAATTTCTTGTAAAATCACTCTAGCTGGCGCACCTTCAACTCCTTCCAATTTAATCGGTAAACAGATTAATTCATAGACTCCCGCAGACACATTAGTTAAGTTTAGTCCTTCGATAATAACCACAGATGATTGTAATAAAATTTGGTGAGTTTCTGGCCCATCATAAAAGCGTTGAATGGACAGATAATCAATGCCAACTAATTTAATACCTTGATTCACTAACCATTGGGCTGCATCGGCGGTAATTGCCACAAAATCACGGTTAAATTCCCTCACTTTATTCTCCCATAATTGGGAGTTTTTTGTCTTCAATAATAACCGTTCAATTCCGGTGGGTAAGGATAAGCCTTCAAGGGTTTCCATTGTGATCACATCAACGGTGGATAAATCAGCAACATAGACTTTACCAATTAATACATCTAAAGACACTAGATCAACACTATTTCCCCCTTTAACAAAATGTAAAGGCGCATCAATATGGGTTCCTGTATGGACACTAAACTGAATACTGGTATCGTTAGCAATATCCCCTTTTTCTAACTCTAAATCACGGTTAAACTTAACAGGGGGACTACCGGGCCAACAGGGTAATTCAGGGGAAACAGACACCGAAACATCAATATAGTTAGGCAAAGTTATTCTCCTTAGATTACTAAATTTTTTCTAGGGGTTTTGAGTGATTAGAATAGTCAATAGTTGGACGGTTTTGATCCAATTGAGATGACTGATTTTGGCGGGATAAACGACGAGGATAATAAAAGGTTTGCTTAAGTTGAATGTTAATCATTCCTTGCTGTGTAAACCCTTGATAGGTTCCCCAAAATTGCATCAAACGGAAGATCGGAATGGAGAAAAAATTGCTAATTAATACCCGATCATGCCAAGCATGAAAATAATCACTAATTAAATTTGTGATAAATAAACGCAAGAAATCCCGAAAATAAAAATATTCTTGGGGATAGATATGTTTGAGGGCGATCGCTTCCCGACGGTAACGATTATAAATCCGTTTAGGGGTTTCATCATGAACATGAATAATTTCCGCTTCGGGAACATAGGTAATGCGATATCCTAAAGCAATGGCTTTTTTGGCCCAATCTAAATCTTCTAATCCTGTTAAACTTTCATCATAGGGAATTTGTTTCCAAAGCGATCGCCGAATAGCGGCATTAGCATTATTACAGAACGGATGAGTTTGATCAACAATAGTTTTATGATCGGGAAACCAAGTCATAAAAATTTGTTGTTCGGCATATTTTGTGGTTTCATTTCCTCTTTGTTTGCCATAAGTTAAGGCAATATCGGGATCATCAAAGGGGGCAATTAATTTTTCTAACCAGTCTTGATATTCAGGATAAACGTGTGCGCTGACAATGACAATAAATTCCCCTGTTGCTGCTTCACAGCCTAAATTAAGGGCCCGTCCAAAAGAAAATTCTTCCGGTTTAATCGATAATAGTTTGATGGGATAACGAGAGGCGATCGAAACTGTGCTATCTGTGGAACCAGAGTCAACCACAATAATCTCTAAATCCTTGGCCGTTTGCTGAATTAAACCGCTAAGTAATCGACCAATATGTTGTTCTTCATTGTAACAGCGAATGACGATAGATACTTTAGACATTTTCTTAATCCTTAATAGAATAGTTAACGCCCTACATCCACTAAAAGAGGGTTAGAACTTTTAAAGGGATAGGTCGCTAATAATGTTTCTTCTGAAAATTTCATGATAACCTCCATTGTTTTGATCTTACTTTACAATTAAAACATAAATTTATCTAGATTTTTTCTAGCTTTTTTGAATAATAGCTAATTTAAACTTTCAAAATTAATTTTATTCTATGAAGTAATTGGTCAACTTTTCTGGTTTTTTTCTGATGTTTAAATTTTTTCTCAAATAAATTAGGGGGATAATTAAGTTCTTGATTCTTATAAAATTCATAAAGTTTAGGAAAAAGAATGGTTTTAAAGAATTCTTGATGGTCAAAATTTTTATTTTTGAAAGTTGTGTTGTTATGTTTTCGATAGAAACTTAAGTAATCAGGAATTGAGTAAACTAGACCAAATACAAAGGCTGTTCTCATTATATAAGCGTCTGCACAAATCCGAAATTCTGTTGGTAGAGGAAAAATTTTTTCAAGGATACTTTTAGGAAAAGAAAGTCCCGATGTCGGAACAAAGAAGTCAATATTTTTGGTTTTTTTCATTTCTTCAAAGCAGTCCCCTGTTGGCAAAACTAACTTATAGGGCTTTGTTTTTCCATCTGACCAGATCTCAAGTCCATGTTGAAGTATTGCATAACTTCCTTCTAGAAAGTTGTGCCATTTAACAATTATTTCTAGTTTTTCTGGTTTCCACCAATCATCACTATCTAGAAAAGAGATAATCTCTCCTTTCGCTACAGTAAACCCCTCATTAAATGCAGAAGCTTGTCCACCATTTTCTTTAAAAACTGTCTGAATACGATGATCTTTATAGGAGTTAATGACTTTTTTAGAATCATCTGTTGAACCATCATCAACGATAATTAGCTCAAAGTTTGAGTAGGTTTGGTTAATCACGCTATCAATAGCTTGGCCAATAAACTGACCATAATTATAGTTACAAAGGATCACAGAAATTAATGGTTTTTTATTCATGATAATTAAGTTTTAGTGACAATTATAGGCTATCTAAAATTAGGGTATTGACTTTTTTTAACACTTTTTTCATGGGATTGGGAAGACCAGAAACAAGTTGTTTAAAGTTTTCCTTGAGATTTTTATTTAATTTTTCTCCCTGAGTTAATCTGTTTTCTTTTTGTCTAGCTTTCTCTAGTTTTCTCCTTTTTTGTTCTGTGATGAAATAACATTCTAGTTTAATTAAGTTTTCATAATTATTATCTAATAATTTTTGTCTATAATTCTCATAGATAGGCTTAACTTTTTCTTGAAAATTTTCTGGTATTAAGTAACCTCTACTTGCTACTTTATCCGATTTTAATGGATTATATCCACTAAAGTGAAAAAAGGTTAATTTTGTTTCACTATTGACCCAATATTGATTGTCTGAATAACTAAGACTTCTTTCAAAGAAATTCCAGTAACATACATTATAACCAGGGTTTTTTTCAATGTAAACTTTCTCAAAATATAAGGGAATAAAGTTTCCCCAAATTTGATCAACAAATAATCCAGAACCAGGTTGATAAAAGCAATATTTTTCAAGTCTTTTTTTCCACCAGTTTAAAAATTCAAATGTTTTTTCGCTTCTTGCTGTTGCTATAAATCCCAAGTTATATAACCCTGTTCTGAGCATTATTTTCTCATAGTAAATATTAATATCAGTATTATCCATCGTAAAGCTATGGGGTGTTATGATGATATTGTATAACTTTAATTTATTTTCTAAATTTTTGAAATCATTGTAAATAAAAATATCAGGATCTAAATAAATAACCGATTCAATATTAGGATCACGCTGATAGAGATATTCCATATAGAACGGTTTCACAGCCGTATTAAGTTCTACAATATTATACCTATCAATCATCTTATCAAGTTCGGGAATTCCTATCTGCTCTAACTCGATTATCTCATAAGGTTCCCAATAAGAAGCATCTAGCTTATCATCAATTCTATCTACTAATCCAATCACAAATTTATAGCTAGGATTATGAAGTAATAGTGAATCACCTAGGGTTTTAGCTTGTGCTAAATAGTTGGCTGAACAAAGAGTTAAGATGGTAATCATAATACAATTTATTTTAGGGATTAACTTGATTAGTTTGCTAGTTAAACTGTTATTCTAACGATAAATATTTGTGGTAGGAATTAATCTTAAGACCTATGGTGTATTCTAGCATTTCTTGAACTCTAGTGATCAATAATTTTTGGTTCATCTGCTTAAAATCAATTATCCTTTGATCTAGTTCTTTTGCACTAGAAAAAACATCATCTTCAAGACCGTATTCACTTGCTTTCTTATCTGGCGAATATCTAAATGATAAAACACCATAGCACATCGATTCATAATAAACCGTTGTGGTTAGATTGTAGGAAATAGTGAAATCAAATTTATCTTCGGTAAGAAGTGTAGATAGAGTTTGATCGCAAGAAACTAAAGGTATTCCAGATTGTTCTATAATTTTTCTGTAATCTAGAGACTTGAAGTGTTGAGGATGTAATTTAATCGCCCACTTGATATCTTGTTCTTTTAATAATTCTCGAATCACATTCAAAACTTCTAGATTAATTGATTCATCTCCTAATCCTCCAAAAAAAATTAGACCACTCCGAAATGATTGTTTGATTGATGATATTTGTATTTGATTATATTTAGGACTTCCTGCTAATAGCAACTTGGTATTCTGAATTCCGTGATTTTTAATCTGATCAACCGTTGCCTGACTCCAACATAATAAATAATTAGCGGTCATATTCTCAATGTTAATTAAATCATAAGGGGGTGAGTCTTGATCACAAAAATATCTATCTACAATAGCGTGTTGTAAAGAGTACGTCGGTATTTCCTTTCGTTTTAAAAAAGCAACTATAAGATTTTCATAGTTTAGAGCAGCGTTAAAAGCAATATATTTTTTGATTTTAATATCATTGGGATCAATTTCCTCCAATATCTCAATTGCTCTTTTATAAAAAAGGAGCTTAGCACTAAAGTAAATAATTTCTTTAAGATTAAGAAACCCTATGGTGCTTCTCATAACGTTTATTATCATAGAAAGGGTTTCTAATCGCTCTATGCTTTTCGATTGATTCGGAATGTTTATGATCTCCAATTTACTCCCAGAAATCTTAGACATAATTATCTCAATTAATTCCAGATAATCCTTTCTATGGGATTGATAATGAGGTAAAGTGAATAAGACTTCTTTCTCTGATGACAAAATTTTTTTAATTTTTTTAAGATTAGGAACTTTTTGAAAATTAGATTTCAGTTGTTGATAAGATATTTTACTAATATCTACTCTTCCATATACATGAACAATAATATCCAACGCAATAATTTCAGCCAAATTATATCCTTTGTATCTGATATTTAGCTTCTTTTTTAGAGTTTGATATTGTTCAAATTTACTTTTTATTGTCATAGAAAAAATTGAATTTGAGTGATAGAGACACAAGCTTTTAATTGAAGAATTATCATACCAAACCAGAACGCAAAGCCACAACCGCAGCTTGTACCCGATCATCAACGGCCAATTTATTCATAATACCTCGAACATGGGTTTTAATCGTATTGGTACTTAAATACAAATCTTCTGCAATTTCATTGTTACTTTTTCCTTCCACAATTAACTTTAAAACTTCTAACTCACGCTCCGATAATAAACTAATATTCTGATTAGGTTCAGGGGCCGGTGGTTTAAGATTATCTAATACTAATCTAGCAATTTGGGGATCAAGATAAGTCGCTCCATCTTGTGCCGCTTCGATCGCCGCTAATAACCGCTCTAAACTGGCCCCTTTAATACAATAAGCATCGGCCCCACTGGATAAAGCTGCCACTACCTCAGTTTGTAACGTATGAGAGGTTAACATTACCACATGAGTATTGGGCAATTTTTCCTTAATTTGTTTCGTGGCCGCAATGCCATCTAAGCGCGGTAAACCAATATCCATGACGACTAAATCCGGTTTCAGTTCCAACGCCTTCTGTACCCCGGTATAGCCATCTTCAGCTTGTCCCACGATTTCAAAGTTAGGATATTCGCTAAGAGCTTGCTCTAAGCCTAACTGCATCAAGGGATCGTCTTCTACAATTAAGATACGCATTGTTCTTGAACGAGTATTAATGTTATTACTGTAGCCTGTTCCTGTCATCCTGTCCCAAAAACCTAAAAAAATCAGTAATTTTTGAGGAGAGATCTTCACAAAATCTGTAAGTTATGCTTAAATTCACCCATCTAGGGGAGGTAAAACAATTCTGAAGTTAGGCACTCTTTAGTTAGAGTGAGATGTTTAAATATTATGACCTTAGATCGTCATCAATTTTCGTCCAAGTTGGTCAAACTCGCTCTCGTCACTCTCGCTTATTGGGGTGGGGGTGGTTTAGCTCAGTGGGGAATGGAAATCGGAGCAGAAGTGTCTCCGTTATGGCTTCCGGCCGGAATTGCCTTAACCGCCCTATTAATCTATGGAGAGGAGATTTGGCTCGGTATTTTTCTCGGTGATGCCCTTTTAATGTTAAGCTTGGGAGCCAGTTTCGGACTAGCCCTCAGTTCCGCCGCTGGGAGTACCCTTGCTGGCTTAATGGGGCTGAAGTTGCTGCGCTGGTGCAAGTTTTCTCCCCGCCTCGCTAGAATTCAAGATGTAACCGCTTTGATCCTCTTGGCGGGCATGGCTGCGTCTTTGTTCAATGGAACCGTAGATACTGTTTCTCGGTTGTTGATGGGGTATTTGACTTGGGAAAATTTTGGCCAACAATGGTGGATGTTATGGCTCGGAGACTGTAGCGGAATTTTAGTGATTACCCCTTTTTTATTGCGTTTACAACTAGACAGGGGGGCGTTATTTCGTCAACACAAGCGAGAGCGCATCATCGAAGTAGCCATTTGTAGCAGCCTTTTACTAGGGTTAGGTTGGCTGGTGTTTGACTACCATGGGAAAGCCTCTAATCTCTTAGACGGGGGCTTAAGTAATGCTCAATACTTGGAATATTTACCCTTTCCTATTGTGGTTTGGGCTGCTATTCGTTTCCAAACTTGGGGGGCGGTTTTAGGCAGTCTATTTGTGTCCTTATTGGCGATCACCGGAACCCGTCAAGGGGTTGGCTCCTTTGTGATGCAAACGAATAATTTGCCCCAAGCCACGCTGTTATTACAAATGTTTATTATTATTGTCACCGCGACTGCTCTACTATTATCAGCAGCAGTAGCAGAAAGGCAACTGGTGGAAAAACAGTTAAGAGTGACTTTAGAGCGCGATCGCCTTTTGGCTGAAGTGGCTTTGCGAATTCGTCAATCTTTGGATTTAGACCAGATTTTTCAAACAACAGTCGAGGAAATTCGTCAATTAATGCACGGGGATCGGGTGTTTATTGCTTCTTGGCAAGATGGGGGACGCATTGAAGTGGTGGCGGAATCGGTTTCTTCTCATTACCCTAGTTTATTGGGGGGCAGTGCTAGAGATGATTTATTAACAGATTTACCCTCTTTATTTACTCAGGCCCAAACATTTATTGCTGATGATATTGCTCTCTTAAATTTATCGTCAGGGGTGGAACAATATACTCAACTTTATCAGATTAAAGCGGCTTTAGTGGTTCCTTTACATCTAGATGGTAAACCATTAGGCTTATTAGTTGCTCATCAATGTTCAGGGGTGCGTCATTGGCAAAAACAAGAAGTAAGATTATTAGAACAATTGGCGGGTCAAGTGATGATTGCTATGAGTCAAGCAAAACTTTATCAACAAGTACAACAACTCAATTGTAATTTAGAAAAACAAGTAGAAGATCGCACCAGTCAATTACAAGAAAAGATGCAAGAAGTTCAGGAATTACATGATATGAAAGCCGTTTTTTTACAAGCGGTTTCCCATGATTTACGCACCTCTATTATGGGACTGTTAATGTTATTGAAAAATTTGCAACATCGCCCTGGGGAGAGTTTAATGCTCTCCCGTTCTATTTTGGAACGGATGATTAATAGTAGCGATCGACAATTGGCTTTAATTAATGCTCTGTCAGAAGATCATTTTTCAGAACAAAGACAATTAGTTGTACATTTTCAACCCCTATCTTTAAAAGATTTTATTGAGCAACTGGCTCAAGATTGGCAGCCGTTATTAGAAGAAAATCAAGCAACTTTAACTCCGATAATTTTCGATGATTTACCACCTATTTATGGCGATGCTGAACAATTACATCAATTATTTGATCATATTTTAGCTAATTCTTTGAAACATAATCCTCCTGGTATTCAGTTAACCATTGAAGCAACGGTTGAGGAAGGAATGATCTGCTGTCGGTTAAGTGATAATGGTATTGGTATGGGACAACAACAATGTGAGCAATTGTTTAAATTGTATCTTCGTAGTTTACATGATAGACGTAGGACAGGAATTGGGTTAGGATCTTATCAATGTCGCCAGATTATTGAAGCTCATGGGGGCAATATTGGGGTTGATAGTACCCCAGGAAAGGGTTGTCAGTTTTGGTTTACATTACCCATTGCTAGAAGTCAACCCTCAGCTGTTGGCTGAAAGTAAAAAGTAAAAACCTAATCCTGTTAATATTAACCGTCCCAAAGTTCTGGTTTTTTTCCCTATGTACCTGATTGATTATGAAAATTCCTAAGCAACTCGAACCCATCAAAAAAGAGCTTGAATCTACCATTAAGCCTTATCTTAAAATTACCCCTACTTTTAGCAATAGTTTGACTCTATGGGAAAGTAAATTTGGGGGATATCCCTATTTTCCCAAAGCGTTAGATTATCCGAAAAATCCTGAAGGACAACCCTTAGTTTTATTAGCTCAAATCAATTTTTCTGATATCTTACTATTAGAAGGATTTCCAAAAGAAGGAATACTACAATTTTATATTGATAGTCACCATGATTTGTATGGGTTTGATGATGAAGATATGACCAATCAAGCTCATTTTCGGGTACTCTATTTTGATAAACTGGATTTTGATGAAAGTAATTTGATTACTGACTTCAGTTTTTTACCAAATATCGATGATCTGGAGACTTTTTTGCCATTTATTGGCAGCTTTTCCTTGACATTTGAACACAAACATGAACCAATAAGTGGCTGTGATTATCGCTTGGAAAATTTAATTGAAGACTTTGCTGATGAGTCAGAAGAAGACTTAGATTTTTGTGACTTAGCAGATGAGTATTTGGAGTTTTATGAGGGGGAAGAACATAAATTAGGTGGTTATCCCTTTTTTACCCAAGATGATCCTAGAATGGACTTAGACGAAACAATAGAACCTTATGAGTTATTATTTCAAATGGTGTCTGATGATGGGGCAGATATTATGTGGGGAGATGCAGGGGTTGGCAACTTTTTTATTCAACCCTCTGCTTTAGAAAAGTTAGATTTTAGCCGAGTCATTTATTATTATGATTGTTGTTAAAAAAGGTAACAGCAGAAGTCCGAAAAATATTCCTGATCAGCTTTTAAACTAAGACACAAACAGCCAAAAATATATTAATGGTATAATGAAGCAATTTCTCGCAATTTTATTAAGTACACTGTTGGGAGTTTTATTGATTTTTAATGTTCCTGTCATGAGTAAAAATTCAACAGAAATTTTGTGGGATAGTTGGGGGGTTCCTCATATTTATGGAAAGGATAACAACAGTTTATTTAAAGCTTTTGGTTGGGCCCAAACCAAAAGTCATGGCAATTTAATTTTAAAATTATATGGACAAGCGAGAGGGAAAGGGGCAGAATATTGGGGTATTAATTATCTTGAGTCTGATCAATATGTCAGGACAATGGGAATTCCAAAAAGAGCCAAACAATGGTATCAAGAACAAAGTCCTGAAATGCAGCAATATTTAGATAGTTTTGCTCAAGGAATTAACGAGTATATTACTCAACATCCCCAGGAAATTGATGAAGCATTAAAAGTAGTTTTACCCATCACAGGAACGGATATTTTAGCCCATTTTCAACGGGTGATACACTTTCATTTTCTTACTAACCCTCAAAGCGTAAAATCCTTAAAGACTATTGCTTCAGAAGCGGGATCAAATGGTTGGGTAATTGCACCTGAAAAATCTCTTAATAATCATACATTATTATTAGCTAATCCCCATTTACCTTGGTCAGATTTTTTTCTTTGGTATGAGGCACAGTTAACGGCCCCTGGGCTAAATCTTTATGGCGCAACCTTAGTGGGAATGCCAGTCTTAGCCATTGCTTTTAATGATAATTTAGGTTGGACAGTTACGGTTAATCCTATTGATGGGGCTGATATTTATAAATTAAAATTACAAGAGGAAAATTATGTTTGGGATGGTAAACTACAACCCTTAGAACAAGAAACTGAAAGGTTAAAAATTAGGCAAAAAAATGGCAGTTATACGGAATTAGAATTCGGAGTAAAAAAGTCAATTCATGGGGTAATTATTAATCAACAAAAAGATTATGGTTACGCTTTGCGAGTGACGGGGTTAGATCGTCCCCACAGTTTAGAACAATTATGGCGGATAGGAAACGCCAAGAATTTAGAAGAATTTGAAGCAGGATTAAAACAATTACAACTGCCTTTATTTAACTTTTTGTATGGGGATAAACAAGGAAAAATATTGTATGTTTTTAATGGATTAGTCCCCATTCGTTCTCAAGGAAATTGGCAAGATTGGCAGGGAATTATACCCGGAGATACATCAAAATTTTTATGGACAGATTATCATTCATATCAAGATTTACCCCGTCTTGCTAACCCCGCAACAGGATGGTTACAAAATACTAATGATCCCCCCTGGACAAGTACCTATCCCCCTATTTTAAACCCGAAAGATTTTCCCGAATATTTAACCCCTGCTTCTCTAGGAGATGCCCCTAATATTTTGCGATCGCAGCGTTCAATTCAACTATTAAGTGAGTCAGAAAAACTCAGTTTAGATGAGGTAATTGAGAAAAAATTCTCCTCAGAATTAGTGATGGCGGATCGTATTTTAGATATTCTAATTTCTACTACAAAAGCATTAGCAAATCCCATCGGTATTGAAGCAGCAGAAGTATTAAAAAAATGGGATCGTCAAACCAATGCTGACAGTCGTGGGGCCGTATTATTTACCTTATGGGCCTCAACTTTAGAAGCAAAAGGCATTTTTTCTAAACCTTGGAACCCTGAAAACCCATTAGAAACCCCATCAGGGTTAGCTGATGTTAATACTGCCGTTGCGGTGATTGAAGGCATTGCCGCCCAAGTTAAACTGTTATATGGGTCATTAGATGTTTCTTGGGGAGAGGTGGTGAGAATGCGGGTAGGTGAAAAAGATTTACCCGCAAGTGGTGGCCCCGGTATGTTTGGGAGTTTTCGGGTGTTGAATTTACAAGCAACCAAAGATGAAAAATTTCAGGTTGTTTTTGGAGATAGTTTTATCATGGCCGTTGAATTTTCTGATCCTATTCAGGCTAAAGTTTTAATGGTTTATGGTAATGCAACTCAACCAAATTCCTCCCATATTGGGGATCAATTATCGTTATATTCAGAAGGAAAAATGCGTCCAGTTTTCCGCGATCGAAACGAAATTGAACAGCATTTAGAACTGAAAGAATTGGTTAATTAACCTGTAATTCGGGCTAAAAATTCATCTAAAGAGTTGACGGTTGCTGCTAATTTTAAGATTTCTTCTAATACAGATAAATCAAGAATTTGAAGAATTTGAGCCTGTATTTCTGGAGTAATTTGACTAAATCGAGCGTTTAAGACAGTTATTATGGCATCATGACTCTTTTGTAATGCACCAATTTCTTTGCCAATTTCTTTACCAATTTCTTTGCCAATTTCTTTACCTCTTTCTATTGCCATTTCTTCCATATTACTAAGCAAAGGCATAGTCCTTTCCTCCTCAAAACGCTGAATTTTTTCGTTTAAACTTTGCTGTAATTGTTTGGGTAAGGTCATCATTTTATCAATGATTTGAAAGAGTTTGATGATTTCTTCTTTCGTCTTTCCTCTATCATATAATCCTCGAATTAATGACCATTTCCATTGTTCCCGTTGTTGGGGGTTAGTGGTAGTTGTTTTAGTTTTCAAATGTGCCATTACGATGACAGCAAAGGGATTATTATTTAATTCTAGTGCGTTCCATTCTGCTTCGTAATCAAGTAATTTAGCAACAGGAAATTCAAAACTAATTCGACAATCCCCAATACTATAATTATACACATTAGGTCGCCAATTGGTTCGTTCATCTCCTAAAATGGCGAGACTAACCACAGGTTTATGATACAAATCAAAAGCTCGATAATTGTAAATATACATCCTCTGGGCAAATTTTGATTCATATTGACTTTGTACTTCAACATGAATTAAAATCCAGATTTCTTGTTGATCTAATAACCAAACTTGATACAATTTATCGGCAATGCGGGTTGGTGTTTCCGATGATGCAATAATTTGTTGCAATTCTTTATCAAGAGATTGAGGAGTTTGAGTCCAATCAATTAATTGATAAATATGGGGAAAAAAGAAGCTTAAAAATGCTTCAAAATACTCATTTAAAGCTTCTTTCCAAGGTTCATCATAGTTAGCTGTTTGCTCGTTCATTGATTACCCATTCTTATTTAAAATAAGCTAATGTAACCCCTGATCCACCTTCATTTTGGGTAGCTAATTCAAACTTGTCAATCTGGGGATGACGTTTCAAAAATTCATGAACTCCTGCCCTTAATTTTCCTGTTCCTTTGCCATGAATAATCCATAAAACCCCCGATGCGGTTGCTTTTGCAATGGCATTTTCTAAGTCTGACTCAGCTTCATCTACTCGACTCCCACGAATATCAACAGTATTTTGAGAGGTGCGAATAGTGGGCAGAGATTGGGGTTTTGACGGTTGAGGTGAAGGGGTAACAGATGGGGTTTTTTCCTTAACTTTGGTTTCTACTTTTTTGCCATCTAATGACTCAATTTCCGTAAAAGGGACGGTCATTTTCATCAGTCCAAAGCGCACAATTACCGCTTCATTTTCCTCTGAAACTTCTAATACTTCTGCGGTTTGTCCTAAATTGGGAAGTCTGATCTTTTCCCCAACTTTAGGTTGATAATTCAGAGAACGTTTAGGAGTTTTAGCTAACTGTTTTTGCGTAATTTTAGCAAGTCCTTCCGTTGCTTGTTGGGCTTTTTGTCCCGTCTTTTCTCCTTGTTGTAATTGACGAATTACCTGGGCAATTTCTTCTTTTGCTTGTGCAATTGCTTTTTGTACTTCTTGGTCTTGATAACGTTTTAATTCCCGTTCTCTTTCCTGCAAAGAAGCAGCTTTTTCTGACACTTCTGTATAAAATTTCTCCGTTTGTTGTAGTAATTTCTTTGCTTCTAAAGCTTTTTGTTCCTGTTGTCTACGTTGTTCTTCTAAACCAGCAATAACCTCATTAATTTCTTGAGAAAGTCCCCCAATACGGGTCTTAGCTTCCTCAATAATGTCCGTACTTAACCCTAACCGTTGGGCAATACTTAGGGCATTAGACCGCCCTGGAATGCCCCACAACAGGCGATAAGTAGGGGAAAGGGTGCGATCGTCAAATTCCACTGAGGCGTTCTCAAACCGCGCATCTTGGTATTTTAGGGCTTTGAGTTCCCCATAATGGGTCGTGGCCATGGTTAATAAGGCATGATCCGCTAAATAATGGAGTAAGGCGATCGCCAATGCACTGCCTTCTGCGGGATCTGTTCCGGCCCCAACTTCGTCTAGAAGCACGAGGGTGGGGTGAGGGGGTGAGGGGATGAGGGGGTGAGGAGAGTTGTCAACTTCTGCCTGTTCTAAAGCTTCAATAATGCGAACAATACGGCGAATATGACCGGAAAAAGTAGATAAGCTCTGTTCTATTGACTGTTCATCCCCAATATCCGCTAAAATTTGCTCAAACCAAGGCAGTTCTACTGGTTCCTTGGCTGGCACAAATAAGCCGACTTTAGCCATTAAGGCCGCTAACCCCAAAGTTTTCAAGGTGACGGTTTTCCCCCCTGTATTCGGCCCCGTAATGGCAATAACACGAATATTTGGATTAATCTGGACATTAATGGGAACTACCGGAAAACCCTGCTCATGTTTTTCTTGCCAAACTAACAAGGGATGCTGTAACTGTCTGAGGGTGACGGTTTCCCCTTCCTCAATAAAGCGAGGGGCGTTTCCTCCCAACCAAAAACTATAACGGGCCCTCGCAGTGGCTAAGTCGAGGAGGGTGGCGATCGCCAGTAAATATTCTAAGTCTTCTTCCACTGCGGCCACTTGTTCCGTCAACTGTCGCAAAACCGCTTCTTCTTCTGCTTGTTCTTGTCGTAAATATTGACGGCGTTTGTTGCCCATTTCTACAATAGAATTGGGTTCAATATATAAGGTTACTCCCGTGCTAGAAGTATCATGAATAATGCCAGGAATTTGCTCTTTTTGGGGGGCTTTAACGGGAATGACAAAGCGATCGCCCCGTTGAGTAATTACTGTCTCTTGGATCGCGCCGCTTTTCTGCTGTATAATATTTTGCAGTTTCTGATAAATTCTATCTCTTACTTCCCGTAAACGATGACGAATTTCGCCCAATTTGGGACTAGCTCGCTCGGCAACTTTGCCCCCTTCATCAATACAATGGTGTATGGCTTGTTCTAGTTCAGGATAAGTGCGAATATCCGTAATTAATTCGGTTAAAACAGGTAAATCTTCATAATTATCAATAACCCGTCGTAACCGTCTCATTCCCGCCAAAGTTGTGGCAATATTTAATAATTCCTGCCCTGAAAGCATACCCCCTATTTTAGCTCTATCTAAGGAGTCCCCGACATCAGTAATGCCTTCAAAAGTCCATCCTGCGTCTAAAGTTTGTTCAAGAAGGTAAATTTCTTGAGTTTGGGCTAAAAGCTCCTGACTTTCTGCTAAAGTTGTGGGTATGGGCAAGTTTCTTGCTGCAACTGCTCCCATTTTTGTCGCGGCAAAGGTGGCCAAATGTTGGCAGAGACGGGGCCATTCTAAAAGGTTTAAGGTTTCTTGGTGAATCAAGGCGGTATTCTTGGATGAAAAGATTTTTATTAACTTCTTATATCTTAGGGCAAAAACTCAATTTTATGACAACAATTTTCAGACTACTGAGTATATTAATAGATAAAATAATGATTAACCGCTATAGTCGATAGGCTTTTGATATGGCAAACCAACCTTTGAACAGTTATATTGAACAGTCTGCCGTTATTCCCTATCGTTGGTATCAGGGAGAGATCGAAATTTTGCTGATTACTTCTAGTAATAAAAAGCGGTGGATTATCCCTAAAGGAATTATAGAACCAAAGATGACTCCACAGGCATCAGCAGCGAAAGAAGCTCTCGAAGAAGCAGGAGTTAAAGGCAAAGTAGATCAAACTTTACGGGGGATTTATACTTATGAAAAATGGGGAGGAGTTTGCCGAGTTCAAATTTTTCTGTTGTCGGTTGAAAGCTTGTATATTGATTGGTTAGAAGCGTCTTTTAGACAACGAGAATGGGTTAGTTTAGAAGAAGCAATTAACCGAATCAAAGAAACAGAGATTAAGATTGTTTTAGAAAAATTACCTTTGATTTTAAATCAAGAAATATCATGATTAAACGATATCAAAACATCATTATTTGTCTTTTATCATTAAGCTTAATCGGCTTATTAGAAAAGTCTTCTTCTGGTGAATATACCTTTAAACAATCTTTTAAAGGATGGTTTTTAAACCTCATACAAGGAGAAACAGAAGAACCGCAAAAACCTTTAATTAAAACTTCTTTAATCAGTAATTTGTTTCAAACTGCTTCGCCAAAATCAACGGAACCTTGTGAACCAAAATCAACGGAACCTAATTTTTTAATAATTGGGGGTGGTGGTAGTCCTGAATCTAATGAAATTGCTCTAGAAAAAAATATTTTGTATTTTCAAAGAACCCTGAAAAACATGGGATTTAATACTCCTTCTACTAGCATATTTTTTGCTAATGGAAATGAGGGCAACCCTAGCATTCGTTACATAAATCCTCAAGGACAACAAAAGTTTAAAATCCCTAATATTCCTAATTTAAACGGTTCTGCAACAGTTGATAATCTCATCAATTGGATTGATAAAAATAAAAACAATCAATCTGCTAATAAACCAATCTTTTTCTATTTTACTGGTCATGGAATTTTAAATCATGAAAACGCTGATAATAATGCTTTTATGCTTTGGAATAATACCCCTGTAACTGTTAGTAATTTTTCGAGAACTTTAGATCAATTACCCCAGGATAGTCATATTGTTGCGATGATGGCCCAATGTTTTTCTGGTTCTTTTGCCAACTTTATCTATCAAAATGGTGATCCGAATAAACCCCTAGCAAAACAAACTCGATGTGGCTTTTTTGCTACCATTAAAACCTTGCCATCTGTGGGATGTACCCCTGAAGTTAATGAAGCAGACTATGAAGATTATAGCTCAAGTTTCTTTGCTGGATTAAGTGGGGTTAATCGTATTGGTCAAAAAGTTGCTTCTGCGGATTATAATAAAGATGGACGGGTGAGTTATTCAGAAGCTCATGCCTTTGCTAAAGTTGATGAAGAAACATCAGATTTACCTGTTTCTACCTCGGAAACTTGGTTACAACAAAAAGCATCTAAAAAAGATGTTGATGAGTTGGTTGATATTCCTATTATTGAATTACAAAAAAATGCTCGTCCTGAACAAAAATATGTGATTGCTTCTTTGGTTAAATTATTACAATTTAATCCCCAAAAATCATCTCTAGAAAATTTAGAAAGTTTAACCCCTGATCAAGTAGTAACTCAGGAACAAAAAGCTTATAAAATTCGCCTTTTAATGGAACTTCTCAATGTTAAAATGGAAGCTAAAGTGCGTCAAAATAATAATCAACAAGACATTAATATTTTAGACGGGTTAATTAAATGTGAACTAAGTTCCTGGAAATAACTTTTTCAGAACTTAACCACAGACGCTAAACGTAGGTTTAATTCATAAATTGCCCTTACAAAAAACACAAATTAGTCCTATTTTAAACGAATTACAATCTTTTTTTGAAAAATATTAAGGCAATTTTTGCAAAGATTTTAAAAAATTTTCCGGTTCTTTAATACTCATTAAAAGAGAATAATCTTCATTAGTTGGCAGATAAATTACTTGTTTTTTATCAGTAACAAATAAAAGTGCTTTTTCTCCATTCTTTAGCTTAAACCATCCAGAAAGATACCCAGGCAGTCCAATTCCATTCGTTCGCCAACGGGGAGAATAAGGCGATTGCTTATCTAATTCGATGACTGAAGCATCATTAACCACTAAAGAACTTACAGGAATATTGCGTCCATATAAATCGCCACGAATGCGAAGTTCTTGAGCATTTAATTCAACTTGAAGATGAGAAGAACTATAAGCAATATAGAGGAAAAGACAGAGTATTCCAACCATTAATAAAATAAAAATACCTAAAGACCAAAAAGTTTTGGCAGGTGGTGGTATGATCGGAAAAATTTGGCTCATAATTATTCGTTAAAAACAAGAAATCATAAAATTATCATAGCAGCCGAAGCAAAAATGAGCTTAGATTAATCAGTAGATCTGAATTCATCGTTAATGCTTATCTATGAATCGAGAAAACCCATCAAATCAGGGTAAAATCGATTTGCCTTAGACTAGGCATGGGTTTGACCCCTAAAACCCTGGGTAAATTAGGGGCAGAAGCATTCTAAAAAACCAATCATTGTCATAATTGTTTGTCTATGGTTAATCAAAACTGGGAGGAATTGTTAACAAATGTTACAGCACTTAATAATTCTTAATGTTAAGATCAAAGAGCATACAACCCAGTAATGGAAAATGACAGCAGCCGTGTTTGGTACACTCCCCTTCCCCAATCAAAGTGGCGATCAAATCGTCAGCAAAGCCGTTAGTGCGGCGATCGCAGCACTATTCAAGCGAACCGGAAAAGTAGAAGCAACGGTGCGGGCCGAACCTGTCGCCAAGTTATTACAAGGCAGCGTGGACGGTTTTGACTTCATTGGCAACGGAATGCTGATGTACAATGGTCTGCGGATTGAAGACATGGAATTATATGTCCAAGCAGTTTCCATTGACTTCAGTGCCATTTTTAAAGGGCAAGTGAAGCTCAGACAGCCAACTCAAGCCAGTATGCGGGTTGTCCTCACCGAAGACGACTTAACCAAATCTTTTAATACTCCCTTTGTGGTGGAAAAATTGCAAAGGTTAGAGCATGAGGGACAATCTTTATATTTCCAGAATACCCAAATGCTGGTTAATGAGGATAAGTCTCTGACCATTAAGAGTCAAATTCAGCTAGGAAAAGGCGGGGAAACCGTCGCCTTAGATATAACAGCGCAAATTGATGTACAGGAGCGACGTAGAATACAATTTGTCGATGTTACTTATCAAGGAGATGAGAAGGCAAAAACTTTAGGAAAAGCTTTGATTGATCATGTGAATGACTTGCTAGACTTAGATAAATTCGCCTTAGATGGAACACAACTAAGGGTTGATCGCATTCGTATCCGTAATAAAGAATTAATTTTTTACGGAATTGCGAAAATTGATCGCTTTCCACAACGCAAGTAAGAGAATTATTGAGAGTAACCATGACAAAACTAAGCCTCTGCATGATCGTTAAAAATGAACAAGAAAACCTACCCAAATGTTTAGAAAGTGTTAAAGGTATCGTTGATGAAATGGTGGTCATGGACACCGGATCAACGGATAAAACGATAGAAATTGCTCAAAAATTTGGGGCAATTATTCCAACATTTGAATGGGGTAACGATTTTGCAGAAGCTCGTAATGAGGCCTTAAAATATGTCACAGGAGATTGGGTATTAATTCTTGATGCTGATGAGGTTTTAAACCGAAAAGTGGCCCCACAAATTAAAGAAGCAATTGCTACAGATGAGAATTTAGTCATTAATTTAGTACGGCATGAAATTGGGGCATCTCAGTCACCTTATTCTTTAGTTTCTCGGTTATTTCGTAAACACCCGGAGCTAAAATTTGCCCGTCCCTATCATGCGATAATTGATGATAGTGTAATGGAATTATTAAAGACAGAAATCTACTGGAAGATTGTAGATTTACCTGCGATCACGGTGTTTCATTATGGTTATACACCGGGAGCAATCGCAAGTTTAGACAAATATAATCGCGCCCAAAAAGCGATGGAAAGCTTTTTAGAAAAACATCCTAATGACCCCTATACTTGTAGTAAGTTAGGGGCTTTATATTTTCAAATTGGCAAAGAAAAAGAAGGCATAAAATTACTCAAACAAGGCTTAAAATCTAACAAAGCGGACAGCCATGTTTTATATGAACTGCATTACCATTTAGGCAATATTCACGCCAAACAAGAAGATCATGAAAAAGCAATTAAACATTATCAAAAAGCCATTGAACAAGAAATAATGCCGCCGTTAAAATTAGGTGCTTATAATAACATTGGTGTTGTGTTACAGCAGGTAGGAGACTTAGGAAATGCTGCCCAAGCTTACAAAACAACCCTACAAATTGACCCCAATTTTGTCAACGGATATTATAACTTTGCTATGGTTTTGAGTGCCATGGGTAAATTAGAAGATTCAGCAGCAGTGTATGAAAAATTACTTTTGTTGAGTCCTAATTATGCGGCAGCTTATCAGAATCTTGGGGTAGTATTATTTAAGTTAAATAAATTACCAGAAAGTTCCCAAGCTTTCATAAAAGCTGTCAGTCTTTATGAAGCACAAAATAGTCC
This sequence comes from Crocosphaera sp. XPORK-15E, assembly GCF_034931425.1. Classification (NCBI taxonomy): domain Bacteria; kingdom Bacillati; phylum Cyanobacteriota; class Cyanophyceae; order Chroococcales; family Aphanothecaceae; genus Crocosphaera; species Crocosphaera sp. XPORK-15E. The sequence continues at coordinate 78,266 of NZ_JAYGHQ010000004.1, read as the reverse complement.
AGAAGAAGCAGAAAATCTGCGGAATGGGTTAATAGAATTAGGGTTATGGGAAGGGGAAGTTAACATTTGATTATTGCCCTATAATTAGGATTTAGGGTCAATTCATGAATTGACCCTATAAAGATAATATATTATGCCCCTACGACTTCTGCTATTGCTCACAAAATCCGCTATTCTAGCATAGGGAATCTTTAAAACAGGGTGATATTGTCCGTGTTAGACCTTAAACAGATACGAGAAAATCCAGAAACCATACAAGCATTACTCAACCGTCGCAGTCCTTCTATGGAATACGATCTCACTCCCATTTTAGAACGCGATCGCACCACCAGACAACTAGAAGCGACTCGTAGCGAATTACAAGCGCGTAGCAACGAAATTAGTAAATTAATCCCCCAAAAAATCAAAAGCGGAACTAACCCCAAGGGAGAGGAGATAAAAACTCTTAAAGAAGAAGGGAGTAACATCAAAACTCAACTCAGTGAATTAGAACCCAAAGAAAAAGAATTAAAAGGGGAAATAGAAGCTTTATTATTACAATTACCTAACCTTCCGAGTGAGTCTACCCCAATCGGTAAAAATGAAACTGAAAACGTAGAAATTCGTAAATGGGGGGATGAATATTTACCAAAAATTGAAGTATTACCTCATTGGGAAATTGCCGAAAGATTAGGTATTTTAGAAGTTGAAAGAGCAGTTAAAATTGCTCAAAGTCGCTTTATTGCTTTAATTGGTGCAGGTGCTGCTTTAGAAAGAGCATTGATTAATTTTATGTTAGATCAACAAATTGCTGCGGGATATATAGAAGTAATGCCCCCAGTTTTAATTAATAGTGCTGCCCTACAAGGAACGGGACAATTACCAAAATTTGCTGAGGAAAGTTTTAAATGTCCTGATGATGATTTATGGTTGGCCCCTACCGCAGAAGTTCCTGTTACAAATCTATATAGTGGCGAAGTTTTAGAAGCAGAAAAATTACCCATCAAACATTGTGCATTTACCCCATGTTTTCGTCGGGAAGCGGGGAGTTATGGCAAGGATACCAGAGGACTTATTCGACTTCATCAATTTAATAAGGTAGAATTAGTCAAAATTGTTCATCCTGACACTTCAGAAGCAGAACATCAACAATTAGTTGCCAATGCAGAAGCGATTTTACAGGCTTTAAAATTGCCTTATCGGGTGTTAGAATTGTGTACAGGAGACTTAGGATTTGGGGCAGCAAAATGTTATGATTTAGAGGTTTGGTTGCCTTCTTCTAATAACTATCGAGAGATTTCTAGTTGTTCTAATTGTTGGGATTTTCAAGCAAGACGGGCGAATATTCGCTTTAAAGAAAAGGGAAAAAAAGGAACTCAATATGTTCATACTTTGAACGGTTCAGGGTTAGCAGTTGGTAGGACAATGGCTGCTATTTTAGAGAACTATCAACAAGCAAATGGGACCGTTAAAGTTCCTGATGTTTTGCAACCCTATTTAAAGCGTGATATCTTATAACAATTACCTGTAGGGGCATGGCATTAATAAAGTGTGATATTAATCAATAACCTTCAAAATGCCATGCCCTATTTTTTGATTAATTTATTGAATTAAATAGGATGAAAAAACAATATTTTCACGTTAAGATTAGGCAAGGCGAAAGTATGAATATTTCTGGTTAGTAGAGATAGATTTTTGATGCCTTGCCCCTACAAAGTCATTTTTTGTAGGGTGGGTTACGGTGGATGATTAATTAACCAATTAGCTTTATAATATATCACCACCTAACCGTTCGGACTTCGGCGTGAGCGGCTCAGTCGAACGCTGACGCTCACGGAAGCCCACCCTACGAAATGATTTAATGTTTTACTTAACTTTGTAATTCTCGTAACTTATTTAACACTGTTTCTGCATGATTTTTAACCCTGATATTCGACCAAATATAAGCAATTTTTCCCTCTGAATTAATGATAAAAGTAGAACGAATAATACCCATATATTCTTATCTTTAGGATAGAAATATAAGACCAACCATTGTCCTAAAAACTCGTTTAAATTAACCCCTTTACCATCTTGATTATTAATCGTAAAGTTGGGGGCCAGTTGTCCAATTTCTAATAATTTACTCATTTTATATTAGGAGAGTGATAATAGTTTGATTGTGGATAAAGTGATAGAGATCACGAGAATAAAAAGATTAAACTTTCCGTGATTTTCCCAGTGACACTAACTGATTATTATCGTTATTATAGATATAAATAGGGAGATTTGCAATATGTTCAATCTAATTATTTCTAGCATGATTGGTTTCGGATTTGGTGGATTTTGTGGTCATTCTTTATCCCAAAAAGGGATTACTGCTGAAAATGCCCTAGAAAAGCATCAAAAAACAGCTAGGGGCATTTTTCTGGGATTAGTAGGTATTTTAACCTTATTAATTGTCCTTGATCGCTCTAATATATATTATAAGTTTCCTCGGCTAGTTCCTCATCTTTTTTTATTGTATCTTCAATCGAGTTTTGATAAAGTTTTACTGGGGTTTGGTTTCTTTATTTGTGGTCTATTATTATTGTTAGAATTATCTGGATGGTCATCTAGTAAACGGCGAAATCAGTTATTAGTTGGACTGTCAGGAATCACCTTCTGTTTATGTTTACTATTGTATTGGTTTTCTCCTATTGTTAATGATTTAGGAGAGTTTAGAACCAGTGACGGAGTTGTGTTACAATCAACTACTGTTACTTGTGCGCCTGCAAGTATTGCAACCCTAGCAAGAATTAGCGGACAATATCCTAATATTCAAGAAAAAGATGTGGTCAAACTAACACAAACCAACCGATTAGGAACTAATACAATTTCAGAAATTAGGGCAATGAAACAATTAGGATTAAACCCTGAATATCACCATGATTTCCCCTTAAATAAATTACTAGAACGTCATCAATTAGCCTTACTTCATGTTAAGCAAAGATGGTTAAGTCAACAGTTTCCCCACGCGGTTGCATTACTAGGTATAGATCAAGAAAATCAGGAGTTAATTCTCGGAAATCCCTTATTCGGGGTTGAATCAAAAAAAATCAATGAATTAGAAGGATATTGGTTTGGTGAAGTAATTTTTGTTAATTAAATTGAACCTGTTAGAGACGTTATGTATAACGTCTCTATTGCTAAATACCAATAATCAACTACTAAAAGAAACCCCTAAAAAGACTAAGCCAACTGCCGTAATTCCTAAACCAACAATGCGGAAAATAGAAATAGATTTACTACTTAATTTTTCCATGATAACTTTACCGATTCCAAAAGCAGCAAAAGCAACCAATAATTGAATTGTAGCAAAGCCAGCTAAATAGGCAACTAAGGGGTTCATTTCTGCCCCAATAATCGCTTCTCCATAGGCATAACCGTGAAAAACTCCGGCAATCATGGCCACAGTTGCTACAATTATCATAGAAATATAGGAAGAGAATAACGGATTATTTTTTAGGGCTAATAACCCCCCAAAAATAATCACAGAAGCGGCAATTATGCCTTCTGCTAAAGGTAAATTAATCTCCTGTAAATGAATTCCTGTTCCTTCCATCGTAGCGACAACAAAAGCAATAGGAATTAAGAATCCTTGTTTAAATCTGGTACCTAATAATCCACTGGCAATGATAAAAGCAAAATGATCTAATCCAATGATAGGATGACCTAATCCTGAAAAAAATCCTTCAAAAAGATTTGATGGCGTTTTTCCCCCGAAAGGATGATGAGCCGAGGCAGATTGTGTTAAGATTAATAGGGTAAAAAGAGTTAGAATAATGCTAAGATTGAAGCGTTGTTGATATTTAGTGAAGGCGTATCTCATCCGTACCTCGCAGATAGAGTTAAAAGAATATCGTTTAATTGATAACGATAGCGGAATAATCGGCAGGTATTCTGACTTAGAAACTTATTATTTAAGCTTCATTACAGTTGCGGGACAGTGTTGGACTTACACCGAACTTTCCCCCTTACCCCTAGTGACTGTTCCCCACTAGAACCGATTGCTTGCGTATCATAGCAGTTTTTTGTAGGCTAAACCAGAAAAGGGCAAATGAGATGATTTTTAGCTACCCAAATCAGGCGATCGCTTTATCATGATACAGAATAATTTCCTGAACCCATAAAAGAATGAAAGCTGATTCTTTAATGACAGAAGTAATTTTAACGCACCCTCATCAATTTTTAGGCAAAATTCAATTAGACTGGAGGCCACAACCAGGGAACTATATTGAATTAGCAGGACAAACTTATGCAGTGTTAGAAAGTCATCATCATTATCGCTATCAAATTGGTGGTTACTGTCTCAATAAAATCTCCCTTTATGTACAAATTGCCCAACCTCCCACGGAAAAAAGTTTACTTGATGGCTGTTGGATAGTGGGAGATATTAACTGTCGTTTTAATGCTAATTCAGAAATTTTACGATGTGCAGTAAACCCGGAAGGCCCTTGTCAAAATTGTCGTTTTTTTGACATCAAAAATTAAGCATCACTACCTAAAATTTCTCCTAAAGCTAAATGTGTCCCATTCACTAAATCCCACCCTGATTGAACTTTTTTGCCAGATCTTTGAATTTCTTTTAATAATAATAATCCTTCTCCAGTTTGAATGACAGGGCCAACATTTTTAATTAGACTCATCACTTCCCCAGGTTTTCCCGTTAAAGAAGTAAGAGAATTTTGCTGTTTTTCTAGGATTTCAAACCCTTCCCCTAATTCAGCCAAATAAGTAGAGTTCAAAGGAATTGTTACTATTATTTTGAGGGTATCACCCCGAAAATTCGTCAAACAATTAGGGTAAAATCCTCTAATTTGATTATGGATCTCAATGGCAGATTTTGACCAATTGATGATATAATCTTCTTTATTAATTAAAGGGGCATAATTTGCTTTTTCTGAATCTTGGGCAATGGCTTTAATCTCTCTATTTTGTAATTTTTGTAATGTTTCTATCAATAATTCTGCTCCTTGATTAGCCAATTTCTCAGCAATTTGGTGGGCATTATCAAATAAATTAATGTTAGTATAAGCTGTTAATAACATCGCCCCTGTATCCATACCTTCATCCATTAACATTGTGGTAATTCCTGTTTGGCGATCGCCGTTATAAATACTCCATTGAATGGGTGCGGCTCCTCTATATTGAGGTAAAATAGAACCATGAACATTAATAGATCCTAGTTTGGGCATTTCTAAAATTTCCTTAGACAAAATTTGTCCATAAGCAACCACAACAAAAGCATCTGCTTGGGCATTTTTTAGCTGTGAAAGGGTATCTAAATCTTTTTTGATGCGTTTAGGTTGCCAGATAGGAATAGGATGGTTTAATGCCACTTTTTTGACGGCTGAGGGAATTAATTGTTTGCCTCGTCCCCGTCGTTTATCTGGTTGTGTTACCACCCCAATAACCTCAAAATTAGGATCATCTAATAATTTTTGTAAGGTAGGTACAGCAAATTGAGGGGTTCCAAAAAATACAACTTTCATCGATTCTCCTTTCATATAAGTTTAAGATTATTTATCTGATCTAAGTTGACTCTATCCTTGATCTATCCTACAGTATTTAAGTAATTATAGAAATCTTAAAAAATCTATGTCTCAAATTTCTGTCAATCAACCTAAAAACTTTTTGCAAAACCCTTTATCTTGGTTGTCAAGTTTCTGGGAGTTTTCCCGTCCCCATACAATTATTGGCACCGGTTTAAGTGTTTTTGCCTTATATTTAATTGCTCTAGCAACCTTTAAAACAGAGATTAGTTTTAACCATATTAGAGAATTATTAGGGGCTTTAATTGCTTGTTGGTGTGGCAATATTTATATTGTGGGATTAAATCAATTAGAAGACATCAAAATTGATCAGATTAATAAGCCCTATTTGCCCTTAGCTTCCGGGGATTTTTCTTTATTACAAGGGCGTTTAATTGTAGGATTTTCTGGTCTTTTTGCCTTAATTATTGCTTTTGTTTTTGGTTGGTGGTTAGGGGTAACTGTGTCCCTTAGTTTAATGATTGGAACTGCTTATTCTTTGCCACCAATTCGGTTAAAACAGTTTCCTTTTTTGGCTGCTTTATGTATTTTTACAGTCAGGGGTGTTATTGTTAATTTGGGACTGTTTTTGTATTTTAGTAATTGTTTTATTAACACCTCTATTATAGTGCCTACTGTTTGGATTTTAACCGCTTTTGTTGTTGTGTTTACTGTGGCGATCGCTATTTTTAAAGATGTTCCTGATCTGGAAGGAGACAAAGAATATAATATTACAACCTTCACCCTAATACTAGGCAAATCAACAATTTTCAAGATAACTTATGGTATTATTCTGTTTTGTTATTTGGGTATGATCACTATAGGATTTTTGAAAATTTCTAATATTAATGAATGGGTTTTAATTTTGTCTCATTTGAGTTTATTGGGGTTACTTTTATGGCGTAGTCAACGAGTAGATTTAGAAGATAAAGATTCAATTGCTCGTTTTTATCAATTTATTTGGAAATTATTCTTTTTAGAATATTTACTCTTTCCTGTCGCTTGTTTTTTCCATTAATGATAACCACAGAAAAGGGCCACTATGGGGGCCCTACTAGAAATATCAACTCATATTAACAACCTATTAATTATCAAGAATTATATCTCCTTCAAACACCTGTTTTTGAAGTTCTCGATATAATTTCATTTCTTCTTCAGTCACTTTTTTATCGGAAAAAATAGCAGCTTTGATATCATCATCTTCTTGACGAGACAACCGGCCATCTGCCAAAGCTCGTTCGATCATTGCTTTAATTTGTTGAATTTCCATCTAATTTTCCTCTCAATGATTGGTTTTAGTTTACAACAGAACCGAATAAGATTGTCAATTGTCAGAAGATTTTAACAACTTCAGCAACATATTAAAGCTTTGTTCGTCTGTATAGACTAATCACTCTGTTGAGCAACTCATCACCTCTTATTTATTGGAGTCTTGAAGATTTTGAAATCATTTTTAGCCCCTTTGGTAATGTCTACTCTCTGGATGACAACTTTGCCAAGTCTAGCTGTAATACGCTCTAATTTTTATCTTCCCAGCGAGAGTTTTTGTGCCGTTTATCAAGGTATTATTAATAGTGAACATGAATTTGTTCTCTCGGTTAAACAAGAAAATCAATTAATCGTTGAAGCCAATAATAACTTAACGGTTGACGTATCCCGTAAAGGAAAAATGATCGACCCCTATCAAACTAACTCATCAAAATTTCTCAAGGTTTCCGAACGATTTTATCGCACTAAACGGCAGGAAAAATACACAATTTCAGTTAAAGGAAACACTGCCCAAGCTAATATTCGTATGTGCCTTAAATAATTAAGAGAAATATCCTATTGTGAGGTAGGAAGCCCCAACTATAGCGAAGCTTAGTTGGGGATTATGTCAGGGATATTTCTTAAACGCTAACGTAACATTGTGACCACCAAATCCAAAAGAATTAGATAAGGCAACTTCAACAATCAAAGGACGACTTGTATGGGGTACATAATCAAGATCGCACTCAGGATCAGGATTCTCTAAATTAATGGTTGGGGGAACTTTGTCATTGGCGATCGCCATCACGGTGGCCACAGCTTCAATGCCGCCTGATCCTCCTAACAAATGACCAGTCATGGATTTTGTGGAACTAATGGCAATATTATAAGCATGGCTTCCCAGGGCTTTTTTGATCGCCTTGGTTTCCGTCACATCATTGGCCGCGGTACTGGTACCATGAGCATTGATGTAACTCACTTGTTCAGGAGAAATGCCTCCGTCTTTTAAAGCAAGTTCCATGGCACGGGTTGCCCCACGGCCATCGGGGACAGGAGCCGTCATGTGATAAGCATCACAAGTCATGGCATAGCCCACTATTTCCCCATAAATTTTGGCTCCTCGGTTTAAGGCCTGTTCGAGTTCTTCTAACACTAAGATCCCAGATCCTTCTCCCATCACAAATCCATCTCGATCTTTGTCAAAGGGGCGACTGGCCGTTGCTGGATCATCATTACGGGTGGATAAAGCCCTAGCTGCGGCAAATCCCCCTAAACCGAGGGGTGTAACTGCTGCTTCTGTGCCACCACAAATCATGGCTTTGGCATAACCTTGTTGAATGAGCCGGAAAGCATCACCAATGGCATTAGAACCCGCAGCACAAGCGGTCACAGTACAGGTATTAGGCCCTTTTGCTCCCGTCTGAATGGCGGTTAACCCGGCCGCCATGTTACCGATCATCATGGGAATCATAAAGGGACTACAGCGACTTGGGCCACGGGTTAAATAAATTTCTTGTTGATCTTCCAGGACTTTGATCCCACCCACCCCTGTGCCAATAATGACTCCTACCTGGTCTGCATTCAGGTCATTAATGACTAGCTGTGAGTCCTTTAAAGCCTGTAGACTTGTTATTACTCCAAATTGAGCAAAACGATCCATCCGCTTCGCTTCTTTGCGATCTAAGTAGTCGTGAGGGTCAAATCCTTTTACTTCCCCGGCAATGCGACAAGCGTGTTGGGCGGCATCAAAATGGGTAATCTCACCGATGCCATTGCGTCCGCTTAGCAAACCTTCCCAATATTCCGTTAGGGTATTGCCAATGGGGGTAATTGCGCCTAACCCTGTTACCACTACTCGCTTTAATTGTGAATTCGTCATAATTTTTGCTTGATAAGAGCCTATTCCACCCAGCATCACAGTTAGGAAGGTGAGTCAGGGAGGAAGATAAGGATATTAACGTTGAGTCATCAACAGGTTTAAGCTGACTGTTCTTCAATATAACTGACTGCTTTGCCAACAGTATCAATCTGCTCAGCTACCTCGTCGGGAATTTCAACTTCAAATGCTTCTTCTAGGGCCATGACCAATTCTACTGTGTCTAGGGAATCAGCCCCTAAATCATTGGCAAAACTAGACTCTGGGGTAATGTCTTCGGCCTTAACTTCGAGTTGCTCGGCCACAATTGCTTTGACTTTTTCAAAAAGTTCTTGGTTCATTAAGGTTTTAATTTGCCGCTAGATACCCCATCGGATTAACCTTAACGGGGGGAAATGGGGCGGAATATACCATTTCCTAGGTTGGTTTTACTGTTGAGTTTTGTTCAGCACCCTTTATCTTATCCGTAAATGGTCAGTCAGGGAATAGGGATTTTAAGATGAATTTTTCAGGGCGCTTAATTCGGCGATCGGCTAAATTAGATGGATGATTTGTCCTAAAATCACCATAATTCCCGTCCACAGCAAAGCTGCAATATCCCGTTTTTTATAAATCAGTTTCTCTGGGGATGATGGCACTCCTTGATATCCTCTTGATAACATGGCCTGATAAATTAACTCTCCTCGCTCATAACTCCGAATAAATAAGGAACCGATGGCATTCCCCATGACATGACGAATCATTTGAGGATTGCTCATTAAATTACGAGAAATGGCGGCCCGTCTCATGCTGGTAAATTCTCGATTTAAGACATCAATATAACGGTACATTGAGGCCATTATGGCCACTAATAAGGGCGGTGTTTTTAAGGCTAACAAGGCTTGAAAGAGATCGGGGATCGAAGTTGTCAAAATTAAGGTATTCACAACGAACAACGATAAAATCACCTTCAGGGTGACACTGCCTAACACCATTACCCCTGTGGTGGTAACTTTTAAGATGCCCCATGACCAAATCACTTGGCCTTCTGGACGGAATAGGGTTCCCAATAAAACAACCCCCACAAAGGCAAATTCAATCACAACTCTGGCTAATAAACGCCTCAAAGAAACACGACTCACGAAGATTGTCATTAATACCCCCAAACCATAAACCCCCCAAGTCTTCCATTGTCCATTGGGAGTTAAAGCAATGGCAAAAACACTGATTAAGGTACACAGTAAGCGTGTTTGGGGGGCGAGAGAATGCCACAATGTCGGGGGCTGTTTTTGGGCTGAGTTGAGAAAGGAATGGATGTGCAACAGCATACCGTGACAATTATTAACAGTCTTATGTTAACTATTATTCGTTATCTGTTCCTTCTTGATTTGATGGAGGATGATTAGTAGTTGGTCGGCTCAACAATTTTCCTGCCCCCCAAGCGATGCCAAACGTTACCAGAGTCCCCACTAAACCCGCGAGGGGCCTAGCTAAACCTTCGGGAACACCCCGGAGGTCATAGGATTCAAAAACGTGATAAAAAGGCAATTTTTGGGCGGGTGCGTCTTCAACTGCTTTATGGTCAAATTCTAAATCTTGGGACACCCGATCTAAACCATCAGGATTTTGACTAGCAAAGGGAGAGACAAAGATGGCAATTATTAAAGCAATGCCTAATCCGGTGACAATTAAGAGGCGATTGCGTTTATTAGGAAGATTATCAGTCATTTTGAATTAAGATCTTGCGTCAGGGTTAAACTTAAGAGAATGGGGCGGATCATAAAGAAGATCGGGACGCGATCGCCAGATAAAACTAATCGCAATTAAAGTAATAATGGCTTCTCCGACACCGATCACAAGATGCCAAGATACCATAGCAATTAGGGCAAGAGTTAAGGGTACAGTTTCCGATAAGGCCAATTGGAATGCCGTCATTACCGCAGCAATTACCACACTAAACCAAGAAGCGATCGCAGTGGCGATCGCCATACTATTCCAGGACTGACGACCTAAAGTAACCCGAATAGATTTATAAAGGTAATAGCCGCAAAATGTGCCTAAGAGTCCCATATTGACAATATTGGCCCCTAAGACAGTTAAACCCCCATCTTGGAATAAAACGGCCTGCACAATGAACACCACAGTCATTACCAGGGTTCCGGCCCAAGGCCCCAACAAAATGCCGGCCAGGGTTCCCCCTAACAGATGTCCTGATGTTCCCCCAGGAATAGGAAAATTAATCATCTGGGCCGCAAAAATGAAGGCAGCACATACCCCCATTAAGGGAACTGTTCGTTCTTGATAATCTTTTTGGACTCGTTTTAAGGATACAGCAATTAAAACAAGAGCAATTATCCAGCAAAATAAGCTAACTGGTAAACTTAAAAACCCATCAGGAATATGCAGGGCCAAATAAGTTGGCAATCTAGAAAATTGAATAAAGCTGAGCATAAAATTCAAGGTTAGAAGTCTCTCTATTTTTAATCTTGCCTTACCTTTGTAAGATCTTTCAATGCTCTTAGGGGGGATTTTTACAACATCTTTAGATTTAGGGGGAGTTAACCTGGTCTTAAAAATCTGTGGGTAAAGGGAGATTTTGCTAAAAATTGCTATGATTGAAGGACAAAATTATCTTTAAAGTTTGAGCAATCTTTAAATGTTTTTCAGATTATTCCTTACCCTAATTTTAGTCAGTTTTTCCTTAGTAAGTTTTCCCAATCTTGTCCAATCTGAAACCCCTGATGAGTGGGTACAATTAGGAAGGCGTATTCATGGGGGTTTTGGTTCCTATGTGGCCATGGGTATTCGTATCGGACTTGATGCGATGGAAAAATTAGAGGCAAAACCAGGTGAATTGACTGTTATCTATCAAGATGGCCAGTTTACGCCTTGTCCCTGTGTCGCTGATGGTTTGATGATTGCTACAGGAGCAACCCCTGGTCAAAATTCGTTAAAAGTTGTACCATCTACGGTTAATATTAAGACCTTTGGGGTCGCTATTATTAAAAACAAAAAGACTGGGCGATCGCTACAATATATCTTACCCTTATCCACTCGCTCACAGTTAGATACTTGGAATGAGAATTTAACAGAAAGAGAACGCTATGATGCGGTAATGAATGCCCCTGCTGATGACCTTTTTTCTGTGAAAATTGACTAAATTGTCTGAATCTTATCTAAATAACTTAAATTTCTAACTAGCTTAACACCGATCTTCTAAAAACAATCTAAAAAAATGACCCAAATCTTGAAACCTTAGTCACAATTGATTTAGGCTGTTTTTTATTTTCTTAGTTAAGGGGAAATGGGCTAAAATTAGATGAAGACAATAAATATCAAACAAAATAAGAACAGAAAAAATCAGCTTGTCAAAGGAATTTGTATTTTTTTGACAACCCTCATTATTGTTTTCTCAACTAACATTTTTTCCCCAATATACAGTCTAGATAGTCCTGAAAAAACAGAAAACTTTCCTGTTGTTTTGGATGATGATACTCTGTTTGTGATTCAAAATCCAACTGGTTCTATTTCTGCGGAAGAACGAGCAGATATTATCAATAAAAGACTTAATAAACTTGCTAATGATGATTCCTTAGAAATTAATGAGGATGATTTTGATTTAGACGATAAAGGCAATGTTATTGTTCTTTTATATAAAGGAAAAACTTTAACTACTATTACCGATGATGATGCAAAATCAGCCTATGAATCTCGTCAAAAATTAGCCGAAGACCGCTTAAAAATAATTCAAAAGGCTATTCAAAGATATCGCCGAGAGAGACAGCCTTTTTATTGGGTTTTAGGAATTGTTTTTACGATTGTAACTTTTCTGATATTATTATTGACATTAAAGGTTTTTGATGTTATCTTCCCTTATTTTTATGGTCTTTTAGATAGTTGGCAAGGTACATTAATTCCCTCAATTAGAATACAAAATTTAGAACTTTTATCAGCAGAAAGATTAACCAAAATCTTCAAGAAAATCGTTAAAGTTATTCGCATTTCTCTGACTTTCTTTATTCTTTATGCGTTTCTTCCTGTTGTTTTAGGGTTTTTCCCCCAAACCAGGCAAGTTGGTCGTATTCTATTTGATTATTTACTTAGAGCTATTGATATAGTTGCGACTGCACTTGTCGGTTATTTGCCTAACATTTTTATTGTTTCAATCATTATCTATTTGACTTATTATACTCTTCGTTTTTTAAAATGGATTTTTTGGGAAATAGAAACAGGAAATATTTCTTTTGACGGGTTTTATGCAGAATGGGCCCAACCCACTTATCGAATATTAACCTGGTTAACTATTGCTTTAGCTGCGGTATTTGCCTTCCCTTATTTACCAGGCTTTAATTCTCCGGCGTTTCAAGGAGTTTCTGCTTTTCTTGCCCTTTTATTTACTTTAGGATCTACGGGAGTTGTATCAAATACGGTATCAGGGTTTGTGTTGATTTATACCCGTGCCTTTCAAGTTTCAGATCGGGTAAAAATTGGGGATGCCATTGGGGATATTTTAGACAAAACTTTGTTAGTAACAAGAATTCGCACGATTAAAAATGTGGTGATTACTATTCCCAACTCTGTGATAATGAATAGTAATGTTATTAATTTTAGTGCCTTAGCTAGAGATTTGCAACGTCCCTTAATTTTGCATACAACTATTACCCTGGGCTATGATATTCCTTGGCGGCACGTTCATCAAACTTTAATTACTGCTGCCCAGGCTACTGATTATATTTTAAAGAACCCACCCCCATTTGTTTTACAAACTGCTTTAAATGATTTTTATATCAGTTATGAAATTAATGCCTATACCAATGAATCAACAAAAATGGCGGAAATTTATTCAGAACTGCATCAAAATATTCAAGATAAATGTGCAGAGGGAGATATTGAAATTCTGTCTCCTCATTATGCTGCTTTGCGAGACGGTAATCATAATACAATTCCGGCTGATTACTTACCGGAAGATTATACAGCCCCAGGCTTTAAGATCGATCCTATTACTAACATTTTGAACCAAAATCAAAATCAAGATCAAAATCATTCCAACCATTAGTTAGGGGCGAACAGCCGTTCGCCCCCATCAGGAAAAGTTAATTGAATTAGAGGAAAACATCATTGTTTGTTGCTGTCAAACCGCTAATCTCAGCAGCGATCGCATTAAAATCAAGAGAGGTTCCACTAAGACTATCATTTTTTCGGCCATTACCTCCACCGCTGCCCCCACCTCCGGTAACAACACTGATGTCGATATAGGTTAGGTTCCGATCAATACCACTAATGGGATCATAACCACTCAAGACAAACCCATTGCCACCACCGATATCGCTACCTTCCTCAGAGGCGATCGCTGTTGAGGAGCCTCGGCCAAGGGGAGGGCCACCGCCGCGATCGCCAACAATATCAGGTTTTTTGTTATATGTTAGTATGAGTCACTAAAAATGAGTTTAATCTTTTGTTGCAAAAAAATGACTCTAAAAAAAGATTAAATTCTTGACTTTTTATCTAGTTTTAATATAAATCTTTAAGGAGATTAACACATTTTTCGTAAACTTTTACAACTAGCTAAAGATTATGTCCAAGTTTGTCCATGTTTTGCCAGTAAGTATCCTCGCTTTAACGGGTTTTGTCGCATTAGGAAATCCAGCCGAGGCAGGGAGTTTTAACTTTAATACTGTAGTGAATAATGGTGATTTAGTTCCTGATACTGATCGCCTTTTTAACAGTTATAATCCTCCTTCTGTTAATAGTAATGGGTTGGTTGTATTTCGGGGCCGCAGTCAAGGGGGGGGAGGTCAACCGGCCACAGGTATTTTTACCCGTAATATGAATAGTCCTGGTGCGAATATTCTCCCCGTTGCAACTCGTGGGATGGAAGTTCCTCAACCCAATAACACCATGGCCAACTTTACGGAATTTCCAGCCTTTCCCCGTATTGACCAAAATAGCGATCGCGTTGCCTCACGAGGTCAATCTAATCCCGTTTGGCAGTTACCCGATGATACTAGATTAGGGACTTCTGGGGTTTATACCCAGGATACAGGGCCGTTAAGCACAGGGGTCAATCAATTAGGGGCGATCGCCGGATTTGATTTTTTTAGTGTGCCTGGAACCACACCAGGAACGAAATTTGACCAGTTTCCGGGGGCCCCTGGGGTAACAGATGGGGACATCCTGGTTTTTAAAGGAAATTGGACAGATGAAAGCTTGAATCCCCAAACAGGGGTATATTTCCGTAATGTGGTTGAAAATGGGGGTCTTTCTCCCGTGCAACTTATTGCCGATAGTAATACCCTAATTCCTGGTACTGGGACAGAATTTGGCTCAACGGCCCCACCCAGTGCGGCCAATGGTCAAGCAGTGTTTGTCGGGGTGGATAATGAGGAAAGTCCGACTTTAGGGGGGATTTATTTATCTTCCTTGAATGACCCCACCAATTTGCAATCTTTAGTCAGTATTGGGGGATTATCAGATTTAATTGGTGATCTTGATGGTTTAAAGTCCATTGGAGAAGGATTATCCTTTGATGGTAAATCCGTCGCTTTTTGGGGGGCCTGGGGAACAGAAACCTTCACCCAGATTGTGACTTGTCCTGACGAGGGAAATCAAGAACGACTACAATTTTGTTTAGAAGAATCAGAGACTAACCCCAATGGTATTGGTGGGGGTCAATTTGCCTTTGACGTATTGGCCAATCAAGGCATTTTTGTAACTGATTTGGCAACAATGGGGACTCGTTTAGTGGCCCAAACAGGGGTTGACTTTTCTACCTTCCTCTTTTGGAACTTTTCGGGGATGGTTCCAGGTTCAGAAAATGAGGAAGATGGGGAAGCGGCCCGGTGGCGTTCTTCTGCTTTTGCCGCTTTAAGTGGTTCTCAGGTAGCATTTAAAGGGACAACGGGGCCTGATGTGGAGACGGGAAAAGATGGCATTTATATTCAATTAGGCCGTGATTTACCTTTGATGACGGTGGTAGAAACAGGGATGGATGGTAGTCTGCTTGATTCTGCGGCCGCAGGTTTACCCATTACCTCCTTGGCCATTGAACGAGATGGGTTACGGAATGGATGGTTAGCGATCGCTGCTAGTATGGGCAATGAGGAGGAAAGTTGGGCGGGTATTTATGTCACAAGAACTACTCCTGAACCATCTTCAATCGTTACATTATTGGGTCTAGGAATGGTTGGGTTAGGGTCAACTATCTTGAAAAAGAACACCAAAAAATAAACAAAATCCAGGCTACGAAGGTAGCCTTAGTTTTTCTAGAATTAGGCTTTAGCCTGTTTTTTTTCTCGGCCGTTGACCTTCCCGAATATCCTATGTTTGAGTAAAACTATAAA
Source organism: Crocosphaera sp. XPORK-15E (assembly GCF_034931425.1). NCBI lineage: Bacteria > Bacillati > Cyanobacteriota > Cyanophyceae > Chroococcales > Aphanothecaceae > Crocosphaera > Crocosphaera sp. XPORK-15E. The sequence goes on along the minus strand of NZ_JAYGHQ010000004.1, from coordinate 62,292 downwards.
TGGTTTGCAGTTCCCAGGGAAGGGTACAAATAGAGGGGTTTTTTATTAAGGGAAAGCTATGACGATCTAATTTAACTTGTAACCCTAACATGGGATCATCTCCCGCAGAAATCAAAAATTCTAAGCGTTTAATATTAGGCCAAGTAACAAGATTATCTAAAATATTCAGAATTGCCTGAACATAAGGATGTTTCCCTTGATGATACCAATTATGAGCCACCATTTGGGCCTGTTCAAACCCTAAATGAAAAATTAAAGAAGGCTGTTCAAATAAAGCGATCGCAACGGGCCTTGTTTCTTCTTGTAATAATAATTGTGCGGAACGACTTAATTGGCGAACCTGTTCTAAATTAGCATAACGTTCTGTAACTGAACCTGTTTTTATGTCCCAATCTATGGCTACAGTAATCAAATAGGTTTGTAGGAGTAAATGCCCTAATTTTTCTGCTTTGGTTGCCAAGTAACTTGAATTATAATTATTGGATTCAATTAACAAAGGAAGACGATCTACTACTTCCAAACCATAACCTTTTAATCCGGCAATTTTTCGAGGATTATTAGTAATAAGGCGAATTTTTTTTACTCCCAAATCATTCAACATTTGGGCCCCCATTCCATAGTCTCGTAAATCTGCGGGAAACCCTAATCGTTCATTTGCTTCTACTGTATCTAGTCCCATATCTTGCAAAGAATAAGCTTTTAATTTATTAACTAACCCTATTCCTCGGCCTTCTTGTCGTAAATAAACCACAACACCTAAACCTGCTTTTTCTATCATTTTAAGTGCTGTTTGTAGCTGCATTCGACAATCACAACGTAAAGATCCTAACGCATCTCCGGTTAAACATTCGGAGTGCATTCTTACCATAACAGAATGATCTTTAAACTCAGCAGGATCACCTTTTACTATAGCAACGTGTTCCGTTTCATCTAAAACATTGCGATAAGCATATATTTTAAAGGTTCCAAACTGACTAGGAAACTGACACACTGTTTCTAAATAAACAAAACGATCATGTTTCAAACGATAACTAATTAAATCGGCAATACTAATTAGTTTTAGATCGTGTTTTTTGGCATAATCAAATAGTTCAGGCAGTCGGGCCATGGAACCGTCAGAGTTTTGGATCTCACAAATGACCCCGGCGGGATAAAGACCTGCTAACCTAGATAAATCGACTGCGGCCTCTGTATGGCCGGCCCGTTTGAGAACTCCTCCTTCTTTCGCACGAATCGGGAAAATATGACCAGGACGGGTTAAATCGTCGGGTTTGCTGTTAGGATTAATGGCAACTTGAATGGTGCGGGCCCGGTCTTCTGCGGAGATGCCTGTAGTGACTCCTAGATGGGGTGAGGCATCAATACTGACGGTAAATGCGGTTTGGTTGCTATCGGTGTTTTTTGTGACCATTAAGGGCAGGTCTAGCGCGTCTAACCGTTCCCCTTGCATGGCTAAACAGATCAAGCCCCTGGCCTCTACTGCCATAAAATTTATCATGTTAGGGGTGGCAAATTGGGCAGCACAGATGAGATCGCCTTCATTTTCGCGGTTTTCGTCATCTACGACAATAATAGCGCGGCCGGCTTTAATATCGGCTAAGGCTGCATCAATGGGGTCAAATTCAGGCATTAAGGTTTGTGAGGCGTTCACAAGTTATTGGTTAAATTAGTAGAACTTATCTTATTCTAAATTGTAGCGGATTCTTATAAATGTGTTGGGCCTGAACATCAAGAAAAGAGGCTTTACTATGACTATTGTAAGTAGACATTCTGACGAAATTCCACCTATGAGTGAAGAACGAGCAAAAGAACTCGAAGCTATACCCGATGAAGAGCTTGACTATTCGGATATTCCACCATTAGATGAAGCGTTTTTTGAAAAAGCTAAGCGAGTTGAAAGAAAGGTTATTAAACAAGACAAAATAAAATATTAATAACTTTATAATCTTGATCATATTTAATTGATCCAAGAACTCAAAAACTCAATCTTATTTATCATGTTTTGAGATGATTTAGAGTTAATTAATTTTAAAATTCCTCGCATTAATTCACCAATTGAATATTTTTGCTGTTGAACTAAAATTATTCCTGCGTGAGTTATTTCTTGCTCTAAAAAATAAGTATGTAAAGCATAGAAATCTCTTATATTATAACTATACAAAACACGATTCAATGAAGTCGCTTTTCTCAATTGTTCTTCATCTGTAAATCCTAAAGAATTAGCATCTAAAGCAGTAATTACATCAATTCCACGACTTTTTAAGGCAATAAAAAGTGATCTTGTTGTTGAATCTTCATCCATATATAAACTAATTTTGCTCATAATTACTTTCTCTAATTATCTAAATCTTCAATGCGCTCTGCTTCGGATTTTTCTAACATTATTTCTGCTTCTATTTGTTCTTTATTGGCATGATAATAGGTTAATGCAGCATAAACTTGGGCTAAGGAAAGATGATTGATTTCATCAGCAATTTCTTCAGGATTATAACCTTGTTTATACCAGATAACTATTCGTCTCACAGTCACCCCAGTTCCCGCAATAATAGGGGAACCTTGATGTATTTTGGGCTTACTTTCTATCAATGTACCAATGTTAATTACTGTTGACATATTTACCTCCATTTTTGTAGAAATACCTGTTAACTCTATTGTACATTTTTATAACCCTAATAATTTGGCGATCGCAGGTAATAATTGATTACATTCTTGCACTAATTTGGTGGCAGTTGGTAAGGTGGCAACAATTCCCATCAGGGCATTTTTAGACCGTTTTGCTAACTTTTTCAGGTTACTATCTTCAATGTTATTAGCAGCATCAACAATAGTTTTGACTTCTTCTAATGCGTCTGCTTTGTTTTCATTATCAAGATTTTCTTCCGTTTCTATGACAGTTTTTAGTTGACTTAATAGCTGTTTTATGCTATCACTTCCATCCTCAGAATTATCAGATAATTGATTAATACTGTTGGTAACTTGTCCGCTAATCTCTTTTAAATTAGCAATAGAATTAGTTAAAGTAGAATTAGTAATGTTTTGGCTACTATCTGAACTGTTATTCATGGCTTTATTATCAATAATAGTGGTTGAGTTTGGTTTGTTCATTAAGGCAAGTTTGGCAATTTCTGTAATATCTTTGGTCAATGCTTTGATTTCTTCTTTATGTGTTTTTTCTGCTTCTAATAATGCAGCTTGTTTAACTGCTTCTAATTTCATTTCGTACACATCATTAAATTGATGTTCTATCTTTCCTTTATTGGGATTTTCAGGAACTTCAAGGGTAACTAATACATCATTGCCTTTTTTTTCAAACCCTTGAATAGAATTATAACTAATTTCAGGATTTTCGCTCATGATGTTTTGAAAGGCAACTTTAAAAGCTTCTGGGTTAACTCCATTACGGAGTAATAACTGTACTGTATTCATGATTTTAGTTGTATAAGTTAATAACTTCCGATGCTTTCATGGTAGGTTGCTGGTTGTACAGAACGTTTGGTACAAAAAGATTAATAATAGTTTTTTATTGGTATAGGAAAGGGAACAGTTAGAAAATATGGCTCAATTATAAGGGTTTTAAGCAACCTGAAAACTCTAGCGTTAGGGTTATATGTACTATTTAACCTGAAAACTCTAGCGTTAGGGTTATATGTACTAATTAACCTGAAAACTCTAGCGTTAGGGTTATATGTACTAATTAACCTGAAAACCCTAGCACTAGATTTATATGTACTAATTAAAGACTAACCTTCGGTATAGTGTAGGAGGATGTCACCTCTGTGTACTTACCATGCAATCTCCTACTATTACTAACCTCTTAGACAGTTTAAATGCTTTTCTCCAGCAACCCAACATTGAAACTTCTCCTGCTTGGGAATTCATCCAAGGGCAAGCCAAACAGAAACCGATGCCAACCCTCTTTCATTCCCGTCTCCAGCGCAACCTAGTTAACAAGATTAACAGTCAAAGCAACGCTTATGAAGCCATCCAAGAATTGCGGTGTATTGTCCCCCCTTTATCTCCCGTCCCTGATATTGCCGTAGTTAAAAATGATCGCCTCTCCGATGAAGATGGCCCACTGCAAGGTTCACCCGACTGGTTAATTTACATTCGCTCCCCCGCTCAAAGTACATTAGACCTACAGAATAAAATTCTACACTGCTTAAGCAACGGGACTCAACTTGCTTGGCTGATCGATATTCAGCGACAACAAATCTGGGTTTGGGAAAACCAAGAACTCCCACTGGTTTATGCTGGAACTGACAGACTCCCGACTCTGGACAATATCCCAGATTTGACAGTGGAAGCCATCATCGCCATGACTCAGCAGCGTTAACAGTATCTAACCCTAGCCAAAAGCCGATGAGCCGAGGTCTGGGGGTACATCTTGCCATCTTCCTGCCCCCACTGCGCGGACTGCTTCTGTTAAGCTGACATCCCCAGTATATAAAGCTTTACCAATAATTACCCCAGTCACGCCAATGGGTTCTAATGCTAATAATCCTAAAACATCAGTGAGGGAACTGACTCCCCCTGATGCAATGATAGGGATGTTAACATGATTCGCTAATTCTCGTAAGGCTTCACGGTTAGGCCCTTGTAATGTCCCGTCCCGGTGGATATCGGTGTAAATGATGGCTGTAACGCCTAATGCTGCCATTTTTTGGGCCAAGTCTGTCGCTAACACTTCTGAGGTTTCTAACCATCCTCTGGTGGCAACTTTCCCATCACGCGCATCTATTCCTACAGCAATTTTACCTGGAAATTCTTGACAGAGTTGCTGCACTAAATCAGGGTTTTCGACTGCAACCGTCCCCAGAATGGCACGATCAACCCCTAACTTAATCAGTTGAGCAACACTGTTGCGATCGCGTAATCCTCCCCCTACCTGTACGGGAATAGAGATGGCCCTGGCGATCGCTTCTATAGTATTTAGGTTAACAGGTTTGCCCTGTTTTGCCCCATCAAGGTCTACTAAATGCAAACGGGTGGCCCCTTCATCGGCCCATTGTCGCGCCACTTCTACGGGGTTTTCGTTATAAACTTGGGATTGTTGATAGTCACCTTGATAAAGACGAACACAACGTCCTTCAAGCAGATCGATCGCAGGGATAACGTCCATTTAATCTATTTTCATAACTCTATGAATAATATTAACATCTTACTTGAAAGATTTGATTAACAGTTAAATCTAATTCAGGTAAAGTTGGCGATTTAATCTGCTCATTATCTCGAAAATATTGAACTTGATATTCACCATCAATAAGATTATAAACCGAAATAGTTGGTTGTTTGGGATTCCCAATATAACGAGAACCACCTATGCCTAAATAATCTACTATCCAATATTCATTAATGCCAATTTCTTCATAATCTCTTAATTTGGTTAAATAGTCATCTCGCCAATTACTACTTACAATTTCTACGACTAAGGGAATTGATTTTCCTTTAGTTAGAGTTGAATACTTTTCCCACAAAGGTTCATCTTCAAGGGCATTTCTATCTACAACTAATACATCAGGTAAATAACCACTATTGTCAGCAAAGACTTTTACTAATGCTTGTTTAGGCAAAAAATAATCTAATTTACGCTGTCTAAATAAACAAGCAAATTCCACCGCTAAAAATACTGAAATTTCCTCATGTTTTCCCTTTGGTTGCATTTCAACAACTATCCCTTTATACAATTCATAACAACTATTTTCTGGTTTCCAATCCAGAAACTCAGCAAAAGTCATTAATTTAGGTAAAGTTGTAGCTTTTGTCATCTTTTTTAACCTATAAGTTTTTAACTAAAATGTGTTTAAACAATCTCATCAATTGCTTTAGGAACAGCAGCAGTTAAAACCTCATGACCTGTTTTTGTTACTAAAATATCATCCTCAATTCTAATACCAATACCGCGCCATCTTTCAGGAATTTCTGGTTGTCCTTCTGCGGGTTTAATATCGAGGCCTATATAAATACCAGGTTCAACAGTTAAAACATGACCTGCTTCTAAGGGAAGCCAAGTTTCTTCACCTTGTTTATAAACCCCCACATCATGCACATCTAAACCCAACCAATGGCCAGTTTTGTGCATATAAAAAGGCTTATATTTTTCCTCTTTAATTATCTCCTCTAAGTCTCCTTTCAATAACCCTAAATCGATTAATCCCTGTACCAAAACACAGACCGCTATATCATGAAACTCATTATAAGGGTTTCCAGGTTTAACCGATTCAATGGCTTTTAATTGAGCTTCTAATACTAACTCATAAATCGCTTTTTGTTCCCCGGTAAACTTACCATTGACGGGAAATGTTCGGGTAATATCCCCATTATAATAACCATAAGAACAACCCGCATCAATTAACAATAAATCATTTTCTTGAATCTGACGGTTATTCTCAATATAATGAAGAATACAAGCATTAGAACCCGATGCCACAATAGAAGGATAAGCCGGCCCTATTCCCCCATGAAGTCGAAAAGTATGTTCAATTTCTGCTTGAATTTGATACTCATAATGACCCGCTTTTACAAATTCTCTGGCCCGGTTATGAGCCGCAGCAGAAATATCCATCGCTTGACGTAACATCGCTAATTCAGAGGCACTTTTTACCTGTCGCATAGGGTGAAGAATATGGTTAGTATCTTCAATAGCAACCGGCCCAGTTCCCCGCTTAGGATAGGTTGCCATTAAGCTTTGCCAATGGGATAAAATGACATCATTAAAATGCTTATCTCTGCCTAAATGATAATAAATTCGCTCTGCTTTCTTGAGATATTGAGGTAATTTTTCATCTAATTCTGCGATGGGATAGGCTTCATCTGCGCCATACTTTTCTTTGGCCCCTTCTACCCCACAACGATACCCTGTCCAAGTCTCTTTGTCAGGATCTTTGGGTTGTATAAATAAGATAAAACGGTGTTCTTCATGATGGGGGGCCAAAACAGCAACCGCTTCTGGTTCATTAAATCCTGTTAAATAGAAAAAATCACTATCCTGACGAAAAACATATTCAACATCATTGTGCATGACTGAAGTGGGTGCGCTGCGAAAAATGGCTGTTCCTTTGCCCATTTTTTCCATCAATTTTTCTCGTCTTTGGCGGTATTCGCTCCAGTCAATGCCCATAAGATTCCATCACAATGTTTACTAATTTATTAATCTAACTCAAAACTTCTCAGAAAGGTAGGGAAAATATAAAAATTTCTTGATAATTATTCATTATTCATTATTCATTGGTGAAATAGCAGCGAAACTTATCATCGATATAACTCAATAATAAGTTTGTAGGGATTGACTAAATACTATGATTTGTGCATAATAAAATCTAACAAAAAAAGAATCTAGGTCGTCTTCAATAGGCAAGGTCAAGGTAAAATTAGCTGATTCCTGCTTATTAGTTTCTAAGCGCATTTTTTGAGGAAATTTCATGTTAGCTTCCTTAAGCCAGACTGTCTGGTTAGTTCCTTTGTATGCCTTGATGGGGGCATTATTAATTCTGCCCTGGTCCCCTGGTATTATTCGTCAAACGGGCCCCAGGCCATCTGGTTATATCAGCATTATCATGACTCTGGTGGCTTTATTCCATAGTTTGTTTACTTTGGGGAATATCTGGCAAAAACCGCCTCAATATCTCTCTGCAACTTGGTTACATACCACCACGTTAGATCTTACCTTGGATCTCGAAATTTCGACCGTAACCGTTGGGGCCTTGGTGGTCATTACTGGGTTAAATTTAATGGCCCAAATTTACGCCATTGGTTACTTAGAAATGGACTGGGGATGGGCGCGTTTTTATGCGTTGATGGCTTTATTTGAGGGGGGAATGTGTTCCCTAGTCCTTTGTAACTCCCTCTTTTTCAGTTATGTGGTGCTGGAAGTTCTCACCTTGGGAACCTATTTATTAATTGGGTTTTGGTTTAACCAGTCTTTGGTAGTAACAGGGGCCCGAGATGCTTTTTTAACAAAACGGATTGGGGATTTAATTTTATTGATGGCTGTGGTGGCCCTATTACCCTTAGCAGGAACCTGGAATTATGATCAATTAGCAATTTGGGCGGAAACTGCTGATCTTAACCCTACTGTTGCAACCTTACTCTGTTTAGCTTTAATTGCTGGGCCTTTGGGCAAATGCGCTCAATTTCCCTTACATTTATGGTTAGATGAGGCCATGGAAGGCCCCATGCCCGCTACTATTCTACGGAATGGCTTAGTTGTCTCTACGGGGGCCTGGGTATTGGTTAAATTGCAACCTGTTTTGGCCTTATCTCCCCTAGCATTGACGGTAATGGTGTCTATTGGGGCTGTAACGGCAGTTGGGGCGGCTTTGATTGCGATCGCTCAAATTGATGTTAAACGCTCCCTCTCCTACACTGTGAGTGCCTATATGGGCTTAGAGTTTATCGCGGTGGGAACGGGACAAACGGAAACGGCTTTACTCTTGTTGTTAACCTATGCGATCGCCATGGGGTTATTAGTGATGAGTATTGGGGGAATTGTTCTTAATAATATTACCCAAGATTTAACTCAATATGGCGGTTTATGGTCCCGTCGTCCCATTTCTGCTATTTGTCACTTAGTGGGTGGGGCCGCTTTAGTCGCTTTTCCTCCTTTGGGGGGGTTTTGGGCGTTGCAACAACTCGCGGAAGGGTTAGCGTCTGTTTCTCCCCTATTATTTGGGGTGTTATTGCTAGTAAATGGGTTAACGGCCTTTAGTGTGGCCCGTGAGTTTAGTCTCATTTTTGGGGGTCAACCGAAACCCATGACGGTACGTTCTCCTGAAGGTTTATGGGCTTTAGTTTTGCCGATGACAGTGGTGATGGGATTTGCTCTACATTTGCCTATTTTACTGTTTAAATGGCAATTATTACCAACTTTAGCAAGTGTTAACCTATCAACGGCAGGAAGTCTGGTATTATCAACGTTAATTGGTAGTAGTGCAGCCGCCTTTATATATTTAAGCGATCGCATTCCGAAACCTGTCCAAATTAACCCTAAATGGTTACAAGATCTCTTTGCCTATGATTTATACACCCCTCAACTTTATCGAGTAACAATTGTCGCCTTAGTTGCTATTGTTTCCAATGCGGTTAATTGGTTTGATAAATTTATTGTTGATGGGGTTGTTAATATAGTAGGAATTGCGACGCTGTTTGGGGGACAAGGCTTAAAATATAATGTCACAGGACAAGGACAATTTTATATTTTTACCATGCTCCTTGGCTTGGCGATCTTGGTATCAATTCTTTGCTTTCCCTTATTATCCTAAAGGCTTGCTCACTAACCATTATTTGCCTTTTCATTTAACCCATTGTTAGGAGTTTATTATGAAGTCTGATTCTTCCAAATTCGATATTTCTCGTCGTAATATCCTCAAATATGGTGGGGGTTTCATCGGAACAGGATTATTAGCAGCAGCTATGGGAGTAGAAGTTTTAACCCCTTCTCCTGTGGTTGCTCAAAATGATATGACCCCTGACCAAGCTTTGGCAAAATTAATGGATGGTAATAAACGTTTTGCCACCATGAGAAGCAAAAATCCGAATCAAAGTTTAGTGCGTCTTCAAGAAGTTGCTAAAGGTCAAAATCCCTTTGCTGCTGTGTTGAGTTGTGCTGATTCAAGAGTACCCGTAGAAATCATTTTTGATCAAGGTTTAGGGGATATTTTTGTTTGCCGAGATGCGGGAAATATTGCCATCAAAGAAGAAGTTGGTAGCTTAGAATTCGGCACATTAGTGTTAGGTGCAAAGGTATTATTAGTGATTGGTCATGAAGCTTGTGGCGCAGTAATTGCTACAATGAAAGGGGGTGAAGTCCCTGGTTCAATTGGTACGATTTTAGCTCAAATTGAACCCGCAATTACTGAATTTCTGGGTAAACAAGATGACGAAGTAGCTGTCAGAAAAGCAACAGAAGCTAATGTTTTACATCAAGTTAAACTATTGAAAAGCTCTCCCATTATCTCTGACTTAGTAGCTCAAAATAAACTCAAAGTTGTTGGGGCTTATTATGACTTAGATACAGGAGAAATTAGTTTAGTTGGTTAGGGTTGTACTTTCAGTTTAAAAGGGTTTTATAGGAATAATAAAATGCTGAGTGCTTTACTAATTTTACCAATTGTTGGGGCGGCAATAGTTGGATTTTTGCCCCTTTCATTAGATGGCTCAAAATCGCGCCAAATTACCCTATTTTTTACGGCTTTGTCCTTTGGTTGGAGTCTTTATCTCCTACAACAATTTAATCTGAATAACCCTGGTTTTCAGTTTGAAGAATACCTACCTTGGGCAAATGCTATCGGTTTAAGTTACAGTGTAGGGGTTGATGGTTTATCTTTACCCTTACTCATTCTCAATAGCTTTCTCACGGGATTTGCTATTTTTAGCATTGGCGAAAAAGTAGAGCGACCCCGCCTTTATTATTCCTTAATTTTGTTATGTAATGGGGGAATTGCTGGGGCATTAATGGCACAAAATTTACTTTTATTTGTGCTATTTTATGAAGTAGAATTAATTCCCTTTTACCTCATGATTGCTATTTGGGGAGGCGAAAAAAGAGGTTATGCTTCTACTAAATTTCTGATTTATACTGCCCTATCAGGATTATTAGTTTTAGCTGCATTTCTCGGCATGAGTTTTCTCAGTGGTTCAGCAAATTTTGATTATATTTCTATCCACTTAGAACAGCTTTCTCTCAATACTCGCTTAATTTTGTTAACCTTACTTTTAGTCGGGTTTGGTATCAAAATTCCCTTAGTTCCTTTACATACTTGGTTGCCTGATGCCTACACAGAAGCATCTCCCGCCGTAACTATATTATTAGGAGGAATTTTAGCCAAATTAGGGACTTATGGTTTAATTCGCTTCGGTTTACAGCTATTTCCTGAAGCTTGGTCATTAATAGCCCCTGGTTTAGCCATTATTGGCACTATTAGCGTCCTCTATGGGGCCTTAAGTGCGATCGCCCAAAAAGACATCAAACGCATGGTTGCCTATAGTTCGATCGGACACATGGGTTATATTCTCGTAGCAGCCGCAGCCGGGACAGAATTAAGCATTTTAGGGGCCGTAACCCAAATGATTAGTCATGGCTTAATTTTAGCCCTCCTGTTCTATTTAGTGGGCATTGTAGAACGCAAAGCAGGAACCCGTGACCTGGATATTCTCAATGGGTTAATGAACCCTATTCGCGGCTTACCTCTCACCAGTGCCTTGTTAATTTTAGCAGGGATGGGCAGCGCAGGTATTCCTGGTTTAGTGGGATTTATTGCAGAATTCATGGTATTTCAAGGCAGTTTTACGGCTTTTCCTATTCCTACTTTACTTTGCATCATTGCATCAGGTTTAACAGCGGTTTACTTCGTCATTCTTTTAAATCGTACCTGTTTTGGCAAACTAGACAACCAACGTGCCTATTATCCCAAAGTTTTGGCCTCAGAGAATATTCCCGCTTTAATTCTAACTGCAACTATTATCTTTTTAGGAGTTCAACCTAATTATTTAGTCCGTTGGATCGAACCGACAACTAATACAATGGTTGCTCATTTATCGACGATTGAACAGTCGCAAATTGCAGTTAAACCTTAATTATTACGAGCTTAAGGGGCTTAATATTATTAAGCCCCTACAACTTTTGTTATATATTTGGTGGGCAATGTCCACCCTACAGGATAATTGACAATGACAAGCACTTTAAACTTTACCAAACTTCCCCCATCTACCCATGAATTTGCTGAGGTAATTCACCGCTTAGAGGCTGGTGGTTCAATGTTACCTGATACCCCAGAGAACTTAATGCAAATTATCGGCATATATAAAGCCTATGCAGTTCCAATGGACTTCTATTGGCGGGATCTTTTATATATTGCTGAACGGGTATTTTTAGACCCCCTTCCCTTCTTTAAATATTTCTTACCTCAAGAGTATTTAGATCTCCATAATCATTATGCTGGAGATGACGCAGATTTGAGAATTTGGCGAGGAGTAGCAACAGCCCATCCTGAATTATTAGAGTTTATGGAAAAGGGCAAAACTGGCCAATTACCAAGACTATTTCATCATCTTAATCATGACCGCATTAATATGGAATTTGCCGAAGCTTGTATGCGGGCAATGTTATGGCATGGTCGAGATATGGGATGGGGTAAATTTGATGCTTATCTTGACAGTGAGGAATACAAAGCAAACGCAGATAGAGCAATTAAAGCCTATTTTAAAAAGAATCCTGCTATGTTGGGACTGTATAAATTATTCCCTGATATGTTCTTAGAACAGGTTCGTCAACTTTCCTATTATTCTAATTTAGGACTATTTTGGGAAGTGATGGCCCCTGTGTTTTTTGAGATGTCAGATATTTATGATGAAGGAGGTTTTAAAGGGGTTCCTGATGCCATGAATTTCCTAGTTAATGGTATTTTTGCCATTGCGGGCCGTCCTATTTATCATCATGTTTATATTGAGGGGGAATGTTACGAAATTATTCCCAAATCTAAGGGGTTTACTTGGTTATATGAGGCAGCTTTACCCTACGTTGAAGCTGTATTTTATCGCACTGCTCCCTTCCGAGGAACTAAGTCTTATAATGCTCAAGCAAAACAAGTTCCTGAACAGCAAAAAGACTTTCATTATGGCATTTTATACGCTGATGTTTTCCCCGTCGGAACTGCCGGAATACCTCCCACATTGTTAATGGATGATATGTATCATTTTTTGCCAGATTACTTGATAGAATACTATCAAAAACATTGTCGTGGGCAAGATGATGTCTTGATTCAATTAGGGATTACTTTTCAGCGATCAATGTATAATGTAACTTCTGCTGTTATTCAAGCATTGAGAACCGCTTTGTTATATCCTTTAGATGATCCTAACCCCAAACATTTGCAGAAAAACCGTCAATTTTTTGAAGCACAAATTGATCGTTTTAAACGTCCCGAAGCCCGTTTAAGGGATGTTCAAAAGCAAGAATATCGTTAACTGTAGGGTGGGCAATGCCCACCTTTTTAAGATATTATAAAAATGATATCGTCTAAAAAAGTGATTAAAATCACAGCCTGATAAAAAATTAAATAATTATAATATTAGTAGCCTAATTAGGTATAATTGATTCTACAATAACCGACTCTTAATCAGTCAAAATGATGACCAAAAAACAAGCAATTGAATTTGCTAAACAATTTAACTGGACAGGTGCTGATGCTGAAAGAGCATTTAATGGCTTGAATTTAACGGAAGCTAATGAACAAGATATTTTAATAGCATTAGCTCAATTTTCAGGACAAGAATTATTAAATCGGCAGCGACTTCAAGCTGCACAAAAAGCCCAAGTTACTAGAAAGAAAAGTGAGATCAAACAAATAGAAACTGAATATCAACAACAAATCGAAGAAAGTCAGCAAAAAATTCAGGAAATGCGAAGTGTTTTTATTCCTGTTAGGCTCTCCCGATATCTTGGTGCAAAATGTATAATAAGTTACAATACTTAAGATGGTGGGTTACGACGCGGATTAAAACTTATTAGTTTTTCATCAAAATCATAGCCGCGTCTAACCCACCCTACGAATCATAAGCTTTACTTATCACCACACATACGGGAGAGCCGAACTGAGTTTAACCGTTGGCGTAATTCTCAAGAAGGGCAAGAATGGAAAAAGCAAAAATATCGTCAACAAAATAAATTATGTCCAATTTGCAAAGAGACTATTACTAATTTAAAAGGTTCTCATATTGACCATATTAAACCACTTGTTGATTATCCTTATTTAGCTTTAGATACTGATAATATGCAAGTTACTCATGCAGAGTGTAACAAGTCAAAAGGCAGAAAAATTGATTAATTAGGTTATTTTCTTAATCTTCTAACTGATCTAACAATTCTGCTAGATATCCTGCGACTGCTTCATAAAGATTTTGCAGTAATTCCTCAAAATTATCCCCTTGTGTCGCACAACCAGGTAAAGCAGGAACTTCTGCCCAATATCCCCCTTCTTCTGCTTCATGGACAATAATTTGTAGTTTCATTTTTTGAATTATCTGGCAATTAGTTTATAACTTCAGTATATATAAGTATAATATTTTTTGCCTAAAATATGCCATTAAATCTATTTTTTTGACTTTTATACATTGGACTTTACCTCAATTTAGAAACTATCTTATCTGTTGATTTTAAATTAAAATGTTGAATTTTTTTAGAAGCATTTAAAACTTCAATTCCAATGACATTTCTGGCAGAATCATAGTCTAAAATAATGCCTGGACTGACAGAATCACTTTCTTCAATTTCTGCATCACTCCAACTAATTCTTAATACATCAACCTCACTATCATATTTAGCTTCCATTGTCTAATCTCCAGTATTTTTTGATTTTGCTAGTAACGTAAACAGTCACAATTATGTTAGGTTGGACCAAATCACTGATATAAGCCCTTAGTAAATAGGTTTTGTCATTGTTTGCTTTAAATGTACCTTGATAGACTTTTAATCCATCTTCTTCTAAAATTTGTTCAGGATACTCTAAAATGAGTTCTAAAATATGAATAGGAATTCTTCGCTTTTGTAGTTCCCCCTGTGCGTGTTGACTAAGACTAAATTGCATCTTAACTCTTTATATTATATCTTATATTACTCGGCTTGGATATATTCCGGTGATCGCTACTGAATTGAAAAGGGCATAATGGTATTATGCCCCTACATGATTTACATTGGTTTTAACCTGGTTAAACTCTATTTTTACCCCATCAAAATGACATTATCAATCACATGAATAACCCCGTTATCTGCTTCAATATTTTCCATGATAACGGTTGCATTTTTCACTTCAAAGCCATCAGAACAATCAATAGAAATGGGTGAACCTTCAACAGAAATCACACTATTAACTTGTGCTAAATCAGCTTTCATTAATTTACCGGAAACCACATGATAACAAAGAATACGAGACAATTGAGGAATATTTTGTAATAAAGTGGTAATAGTTCCTGGAGGTAGTTTAGCAAAAGCTGCATCTGTTGGGGCAAAAACCGTAAAAGGGCCAGGACTTTTTAGGGTATCTACTAAGTTAGCGGCACTCACAGCAGCCACTAAGGTTTTAAAGTTATCATTATTAACGGCAATATCAACAATATCAGGCATATTTTTAAGAGATAAATGTCAACAACGTTTTAAATTATAGCCTAATTATAGCCAGAAAATTTATCAGATCTAAGATTGAGAAAAAATTCTGTAGGGTCAATTAATGAATTAACCCTACCAAAACACTCAATATTTAGAGGCGTTGCGTAAGTCCTGACCTTTTACCTTACTGAATATCATAACCAAACAAATTGGCATTCACTTCAGTTAAGATAATATCCCCTAAACCATATTCTATCCAACGACGATCAACCATTGCAGCAACGTCAGAATCTGACTCTAAGGGTTCTCCCCATTCATGATTAGTTTCAGGATACATTTTTGTAGTTGCATCAATGCCCATTCTTCCCCCTAACCCAACTTTTTCACTAGCAAAATCTAGGGTATCAAAGGGCGTTTCTGGTAAGATAAAAACATCTCTTGATGGGTCAACCTTAGAACTAATTGCCCAAACAACTTGACGGGGATCACGAATATTAATATCCTTGTCCACCACGATCACAAATTTGGTATAAGTAAACTGAGGTAAGGCACTCCAAAATGCTAAAGCGGCCCGTCTTGCTTGTCCTGGATAAGCCTTATCAATAGAAATAATTGCCGCTTTATAACTCAGGGCCTCCATTGGTAAGAAAAAGTCCGTAATTTCAGAAACTTGTTGTCTTAAAATCGGGGTATAAATGCGATTTAAAGCAATAGCCATCATCGCTTCTTCTTTGGGAGGACGACCACTAAATGTGGTTAAATAAATAGGATCTTTACGATGAGTAATACAGTGAAAACGTACCAGAGGAGAATCTTCTAAACCGCCATAATATCCCATGTGATCTCCAAAAGGGCCATCAGGTAACACTTCACCAGGGGTAATAGTTCCTTCTAAGATAAATTCTGCATCTGCTGGCACTTCTAGATCAAGGGTTTTACACTTGGTTAATTGTACTCCAGACCCCCCATATAAGCCCGCAAATAACCATTCTGATAAATCTACCGGAATGGGGGTAGCTGCTGCCATAATAATCAAAGGATCAACACCAAGGGCGATCGCAATTTCCAATTTTTTGCCCTTTTCTGCTGCTTTTCGTAAATGTCTGGCCCCTCCTCTAACAGATAACCAATGTACCGTCATGGTGTTATTAGATTGCAACTGTAAGCGATAAACACCGACATTAGGGGTTCCCGTTTCGCAGTCTCTGGTAATTACAAGTCCTAAGGTGATAATTTTGCCCGCATCTCCAGGATAAGGACGAATGAGAGGTAAAGTATTAAGATCGACTTCATCCCCTTCTATGACCACTTGTTGACAGGGAGGAAGAAAGCTTTTTCCTGGTTTCGCTTTGATCACATCAAAGAGAACTTTACCAAAATCAATGGCCTGAGAAATCTTTTTAGGAGGTTTCGGTTGTTGCAACATGGCTAATTTTTCCCCCAAAATTTCTAATTCTTGGGGTTTTTCCATCTTCATGGCCCAACATATTCGTTCAACGGTTCCCATTAAGTTGATAGCGACGGGAAACTTGGCCCCTTTCACATTTTCAAAGAGCAGGGCCGGGCCTCCTGCTTGTAACATTCGGTTAGATATTTCGGCAATTTCTAAATCAGGATCGACTAAACTACTGATGCGTCTTAGTTGTCCCCGTTGTTCGAGTTGTTTGATAAATCCCCGTAAATCTCTGGCCATGATAGAAAATGTAAAGTTTGTTTTTATTTATTGTGACGTATTTTGGGGAGTTGTGGGGATTGTGGGAGGAGACTTAACTCTAGTGCTATAGTTTTATTGAGTAGACAAAAAAGCCGATTATTTGAGAAAGACTAGATGAAAACTTGTCATCGGGCAGTATTGATTCAACATTGCCTTTTGTCTACAATAAACATAGGAATCTACAACTTATTATGATGCTATTTAATCCAATTCTCAACGACACAGATAAAAAATGGAAACCCATCATCAAAGCATTAGAAACGGCCATTGGTAAAGATGGGGTAATTCGTCGCAAAGAAGAACTATTAACCTATGAATGTGACGGGTTGACTAGCTATCGTCAACGGCCTGCAATAGTTGTGCTTCCTCGTACCACTGAAGAAGTAGCCGCAGCAGTTAAAATATGTCATGATTATCAAATTCCTTGGGTTGCTAGAGGCGCAGGAACAGGGTTATCTGGAGGGGCGTTACCTGTAAAAGATTGCGTATTAATTGTAACAGCCCGTATGAACCAAATCCTAGAAATTGATTTAGAAAATCAACGGGTTATTGTGCAACCTGGTGTTATTAATAATTGGGTAACACAAGCAGTTAGCGGGGCTGGTTTTTATTATGCACCTGATCCTTCAAGTCAAATTATTTGTTCCATTGGAGGTAATATTGCCGAAAATTCTGGGGGAGTTCATTGTTTAAAATATGGGGTAACAACCAATCATGTTCTAGGCTTAAAATTAGTGATTCCTGATGGGTCAATTATTGATGTTGGGGGTAGCATTCCTGAGATGCCTGGTTATGATTTAACGGGGCTTTTTGTGGGGTCTGAAGGCACGTTAGGCATTGCCACAGAAATCACTTTAAAGATTCTGAAAACCCCTGAAGCAATTTGTGTCTTATTAGCGGATTTTACCAGTGTAGCAGCAGCCGGACAAGCGGTGGCTGATATTATTAGTTCAGGGATCATTCCTGCGGGTATGGAAATTATGGATAACTTCTGTATTAATGCGGTGGAAGATACGGTTAAAACGAACTGTTATCCCAGAGATGCGGCGGCTATTTTGTTAGTAGAATTGGATGGGTTACAGGTAGAAGTTTCCGCAAATAAAGAAAAAGTGGCTCAAATTTGTCGTCAAAATGGGTCACGGGAAATTACCTCAGCTAATGATTTAGAAACCCGTTTAAAATTGTGGAAAGGCAGAAAAGCGGCCTTTGCTGCGGCGGGAAATATTAGCCCTAATTATTTTGTACAAGATGGGGTTGTTCCTCGCACACAATTAGCCAATGTTTTAGAAAGAATTAATCAATTAGGGAAAGAATATGATTATCGTATTGCTAATGTATTTCATGCAGGAGATGGCAACTTACATCCTTTAATTTTATATGATAATTCTATTCCTGGACAATGGGAAAAAGTGGAAAAATTAGGGGGAGAAATTCTTAAATTATGTGTTGAATTAGGAGGCAGTTTATCCGGTGAACATGGTATTGGGGCTGATAAAAATTGTTATATGTCCTATATGTTTAATGAGGTAGATTTAGAGACAATGCAATGGGTAAGAAATGTCTTTAACCCTGATAATTTAGCTAACCCTGGTAAACTGTTTCCTACTCCTCGCACTTGTGGAGAGGCAGCTAATGCGAAAATGGCCAAGTTTAAAGGAGTTGATTTATATTAATTCTTCTCAACTTTTATAAGGGCGAATACCATTCGCCCCTACAATTTTATTTATCAAATAAATAGATGATTCGTATTTATACACAGAAAGAAATAGCTCAAAAATGGTTGAATAAGTATCAATATTTTTCGCCTATTTTTGCTTGTATTTTAGGCTTTACTGAGACTTGTTTAATACCAGGAATTTCCGCAGCAGGGGCAACCCCTGAAGCCAGAAAATATACGGCGATCGCTGATGCTGAATTTTTAATTAATGGGGTAAAATCTCATTATAAATATCCTTTACCGCCTTTAATAGAAGGGGTTTCTCCTGTTTTTATTACTCGCGCTGTAGTCGAATCATTAAACATTCCCCTATATTTATTTAATGCAGGATTACTTTATGTTCCTTCTGTTCCTTATTTAGATTTAGGGGGAATTCCTGCAAACTGTTTAACCACCGGAAACGCCTTACCTTTAGATATGGTTTATCATCTCTTTCAACAAGGTTTAGACTGGGGGAAAAAGCTAGGAAATAATACACAAAAACAGTATTTAATTCTTAGTGAATGTGTGGTTGGGGGAACAACAACAGCTTTAGCAATTCTTACAGGATTAGGCATTAAAGCAACAGGAAAAGTTAACAGTAGTCATCCTAATTGTAATCATAAACAAAAAAAAATTATTGTTAAACAAGGACTAAAAGAAGCTAATTTGTATCCAATATCAAACCAAATTGAACCTTTTAAGTTGGTTGCTTCTGTAGGTGATCCAATGCAAATTGTTGTGGCAGGAATGGCCATAGCAGCAAGTCAAAAAACGGGGGTTTTATTAGCAGGAGGAACCCAAATGTTAGCAGTTTATGCCCTGATTAAAGCCATTCTTAAAAGTAACCAAAATCAAGCAAAATTAGATAATATTGTGGTAGGAACAACCCGTTGGGTAGCAGAAGATCCCACAGGGGATACAGTTAGTTTAGCTGAGTCTATTGGTGATGTTCCCCTATTAGCAACTCAACTCAGTTTTGCTAAGTCTTCTTACCCTCAATTACAAGTATATGAACAAGGATACGTTAAAGAAGGAGTAGGGGCCGGAGGAGCGGCGATCGCGGCTCATTTATCTTATAATTGGACTCAAGAAAAGTTATTATTTGAAATTGAAAATTTGTTAACCTTATGAAGAAACAAATCGCTTTGCTTGGAGAATTTAATTCAACCTTTAAACCCCACATATTCACAAATTTAGCAATTAAACATTCATGCTCTTTATCCCCTCAAATGCCACATCCCTTAGTAACAGCTTTTGTTAAGACTATTTATGAGAAAAAAGCTCAGATTAATGATTCAGAAAAATGATGGGAATTAAGCCAAGAATAGCCAAAGAAAGTAACAAAAAAAAGCTTTGTCTTCCCGTCGGTTGATCGCCGAAAACTATGGCATATATTCCCTTAATTAAATTATTACTGGCCGCAGCAATTAAAATCGCTCCACCTGCTACAGATAAAGAGGTAGAATGTCCCGTTGATTGAGTAATTCCTAAGATGAAAGGATCGATATCTGTTACTCCCATAATTCCCGCTAAAACATATAATCCACTACTTCCTAAATACAAGGCGGTATAATGGGTAACAATGACCATAACCACAAATAAAAAAGCAAACAAAAAAGCTGCTTTTAATTCTAAGGGATTTCGCGCAGAATAACTTTGTTTTTCTTCAGAAGGTGTCACATTTGGATCTTTTTTTGATGACCAAAACCAACCACCTATCAAGGCAAATAAGGCCAACAAAACAAACGATAATGTTAATTCTTTACCCAAATTATGATTAAATAAATTAATAAGAATAGTTAATCGTAAATACATGATTGCAGAAGCCATTAGAATGCCTCCTGCGTAGCGATGAGGGGACTGATTACGGGTCGATTGTTTAGCTAATGCTACGGTAGTTACTGTGGAAGAATAAGCCCCCCCTAAGAGAGCAATTAACGCAACGCCTCCCCGATCTTTGAAAACCTTTTGCAACAAAAAACTGCCATAAGAAATGCTACTGACTGCTACTACAATTAACCAAGTTTTAAAGGGATTAATTTCAAATATACCGAAGGTTTTGTTAGGAAGAATAGGAAGAATAACCGCCGTCAGAAAAAGAAATTTAGTAAAAGTCAAGATATCTTCAGGAGAAAATTTATGAGCTAACCCTTCCAGCATTGACTTTAATTCTAGTAGTAGTAAGCTAATAATTACTAAAGTTGAAGCTATCCAAAATCGATCATGATAGACTAATGCACCGACAACGTAGGTTGCTAAACCTGCCATTTCATTTGTTAAACCTGAGTCTTGAGAAGACTGCATTTTGTGCCAGTAAGACAACATCATCAAACCACCAATAACAGTAAAACCTGCGGCAAGGGGTAACATTTGTCCGCTAGAAAGGGAGGCCATACTATAGCCAATTAACCCAATTAAAGGATAAGTACGAACGCCACCAAAGGCGTATTTACCTGAAGTTAGCTTCCATTCTTCTCTTTCTAAACCAATGAGAAATGAAAGTAAAAACACCAGCAAAATTTTAAATACTTCAGGAGAAATTAAATTAATTATTTGTTTAACCATATCTCTCCCACATTGTTAAATTCATAAATGGTAACAATTAGTCAATAAAAATAATCATAACCCCTAGCATCTTATGCAAACCATCGCTAAACTATAAATGATCTTCCTCACTCTTAATTTCCTGCTTATGAGATGGTCTATTTTTTGCCAAAGTTGGCGATCTATCTTTAAATCTCGGCTTTTACAACTGTTTTTTGCCACATTTTTTGGCATTTTATTGCTTAGTCATCCCATTTTTGCCTTTGCTCCCCCCAATCAGGAAATTCGGGGGGTTTGGTTGACTACCAATGATACTAATACCCTACTTGATCAACCCAAATTAGAAGAAGCGATCGCCCAATTATCTCGTCTTAATTTTAATACGGTTTATCCTGTTGTTTGGAATTCGGGTTATGCCCTTTATCCTAGTGCTGTCGCCGAAAAAATGGGAATTCAGCCCTTTGTACATAAAGGGTTTCAAGGACAAGATCCCTTGACAGATTTAATCGCTAAAGCCCATAATCAAGGCTTATTAGTGTTGCCCTGGTTTGAATTTGGGTTTATGGCCCCACCCACCTCAGAATTAGCCACAAAACACCCTCAATGGCTTACCCAAAAAAGAGATGGCACACAAACCACCATTAGTGCAGCAGGGGAAGTGGTTTGGTTAAACCCCTTTCATCCAGAGGTACAAAAATTTATCACATCTTTAGTTATTGAAGTGATGAATTTATACGATGTAGATGGTATTCAATTTGACGATCATTTATGCTTACCCAGTGAATTAGGCTACGATAAATATACCGTCAATTTATATAAAAAAGAAACGGAAAAAGATCCCCCCGCTAATCCTAAAGATGAAGCCTGGTTAAAATGGCGGGCTGATAAAATGACGGCTTATGTTTCCCAACTCAATCAAGCTATTAAAGCAAAAAAAAGTAACGCCATCTTTTCTGTTTCACCTAATCCTTATGACACAGCCTATAGTGCTTATTTACAAGATTGGTTAACCTGGGTAAGACAGGATATAATTGATGAATTAGTGGTGCAAGTTTATCGGCCTGATTTGGCAAGTTTTGTTAAACAATTAGAACGGCCAGAAATTCAAGAAGCCAGGAAAAAAATACCAACAGGGGTGGGAATTTTAACAGGTTTAAGAAATCGACCGATTGAAATGGAATTTATTCAAGAAAAAGTATTAGCAGCCAAAAAATATGGTTTGGGAATTTCTTTCTTTTTCTATGATAGTCTATGGAATTATGCCCCTGAAACTGTTGCAGAAAGACAAGAAAAGTTTTTAGCCCTTTTTCCTTATCCTGCTGATCGTAAGTTAGAAATTCCTAAACCCCCCACAACTCCTACTCCTGAGCAACCAACAGAAAACACCACACTAATTGATAACTTTACACCTTATGAACCTGTTGAAACTATAGTTCCAGTTGAAAATAATCTCCCTGAGCAACCAGCCGAAATCATTATCCCCGTTGAAACAGCTACCCCTAATCAACCCGTGGAAAATACGACTCTGATTGAGAATTCTACCCCTTATCAACCGCCAGAAGATAAGCCTCCCGTTGATGAATTTGAACCCTATCAACCGCCGGAAGATCTGCCTCCCGTTGAGGAATTTAAACCCTATAACCCCTAAATTTGCTCTGGGATATAGCGTTTATCGCAACGAGTGAGGTACAGAGGATAAGTCTTAAACCCTTATCTCACAAGGGTTTAAGACTTCCCCTATAGGCGGCTTGAAAACTTAGTTTGTTAAGTAATGTTACAATTATACTGTCATAGTGGTTTAACAGCTTGACAGCTAAAGAGAAACTCGATAGAGTAAGGACACATACCCGGGTAACCTCAGCTAGAGTGATATGCAAGACAAGCAAAAAGTCACACTATATCTTCCCCCTGGAATCCACCGACAGCTTAAAATTAGAGCCGCCATTGATCAAGATTCGATGTCAGCCCTTGTCGAGAAAGCGATCGGCTTTTATCTCAAATATCCTGAAAAGGTAGAAGAAGTAGAAGCAGCAGCTTATGGCAAAACCCACCGAGTCCATATTTGTCCAGAATGCGAAGCCGCCATGGTGATGCGAGACGGACAGATGGCTTCCCTCAAAAATCAACCCAGTATTCTCACGGAAGAATTCCCCCTGGATGTCAGGGAAACAGTTCCGGCAACCGCCGAAGTTTCCGGCGAAGAAGCCTTAGTTCCCTGCTAAGAAGCTTTACCGTCTAACCTTTATTAGGTCGATGCCATGAAAGAAGAGCTAAACATACTCATACAGGCTCAGTATCCTTTAATATACCTAGTTACGTCCGAAGAAGAAAGAGCAGAGCAAGCGATCGCCAAAATCGCGCAACAATATAGTAGACAGCGACGTATCTTTTCTTGGACTGTGACCCACGGAATGGTGGAGTATGGTCAGCCTGGCAATACGACCCAACATAACACTGTTAATGCGGAACCCGCCATTGGCTGGGTTATGCGAGAAAAAGAACCAGGGATTTTTATTTTCAAGGACTTGCATCCTTTTATTGCAGATGCCAACGTCACAAGGTCTTTAAGGGATGCCATAATCAGCTTAAGGGGAACCGAGAAAACGATTATCTTAATTTCTCCCCTGCAACAGATTCCCATTGAACTCGAAAAAGATATTGTTGTTTTAGACTTTCCTTTTCCCGACTTAGCCGAACTTAATCAGGTATTATCCCGTCAACTCGATCAAACTAAGAGTCGTCGCATCACAACAGAAGCCCGTGAAAAGCTCCTCAAAGCGACCCTGGGACTTACCAAAGATGAAGCGGAAAAAGTTTATCGTAAAGCTTATGTTAAAGCTGGTCGCTTAACGGAAGAAGAAGTCGATATCGTCTTATCGGAGAAAAAGCAGCAAATTCGGCGCAACGGCGTTTTAGACTATATTGAAGAAGACGAAACCCTCAACTCTGTCGGGGGTCTAGAAGAACTCAAGAAATGGTTAAAACAGCGTTCTGATGCCTTCACCGAAAGAGCGAGAGAATACGGTTTACCCCAACCCAAAGGGATGTTAATTTTAGGGGTTCCTGGCTGTGGAAAATCTCTTATTGCCAAAACCACCGCCCGTTTATGGGGACTGCCCTTACTTCGGTTAGACTTAGGTAGAGTTTATGATTCAGCCGTTGGCCGTTCCGAGGCGAACTTAAGAAACGCCCTGAAGACTGCCGAATCAATTTCCCCAGTTATCCTCTTCATTGATGAACTGGACAAAGCCTTTGCCGGGAGTGCGGGGTCTGCGGACTCTGATGGCGGAACTTCTAGTCGGATTTTTGGCTCATTCTTAACCTGGATGCAGGAAAAAACCTCTCCCGTGTTTGTGATGGCTACGGCCAACCGGGTGGAGCGTTTACCTGGAGAGTTTTTACGCAAAGGGCGATTTGATGAAATCTTTTTTGTAGATTTGCCCGACTTGGAAGAGCGTCAAGCAATTTTTAATATTCACCTTAGCAAGCGTCGCTCAGACATTGCTCGCTTCGATATTGAGCAGTTAGCTAAGGTTTCTGATGGATTTTCTGGTGCCGAGATAGAGCAAGGGATCATCGCTGCGATGTATGAAGCCTTTGCTCAAGATAGGGAGTTTACGCAGCTAGATATTATTGCTGCCATTAAATCAACCCTGCCCCTATCTCGCACCATGACTGAACAGGTGACAGCCCTTCGGGACTGGGCGCGGCAAAGAGCGCGACCTGCCTCAGCCTCCGTCGCTGAATACCAGCGATTGGAGTTCTAACAAGCTTTCGCCTGCTCCCAACAGGTGGAAAGGCTAGCAGTTAGCTAGCAGTATATCAAGAGCCGTTTATGTTAAAACGGCAAATTCAAACCCTAAATTGTTGTTGTTGACTTCTGTTCTACTGGAGGAAATCGAAAATGTCTCACTTTAGCACTCTACGCACCAAAATTACGGATGCTGAAATTTTAAAAGCTTCTTTACGGGATCTTGGTATTTTCGTGAAGACCGAAGCTGATGTAAGAGGTTATAACGGTCAGCGCATTCGTTCTGATATCGTAGCTGTTCTTGATGGCGAATATGATCTCGGTTGGTCTCGTAATAGTGATGGTAGCTTTGATCTCATTGCTGACCTTTGGGGTGTTGCTAAGAAGCACAACCAAACCGAATTAATCAACTCCATCAATCAAAAGTACGCAGTTAACAAGACTTTAGCTGAAGTTAAGCTGCGTAATCTTGAGAAAGCTAATATCAATTTAGTTCTTCACAACTAAGATTTAGCGTGCGTTCCCAAGCCTAGGGGTTAACCAGTCGTCGGTTAACCCTTTTTTTTCCTCTGTTTGTAAAATATTTAAAGCTCTGGGGGGGTTGTCCCTACAGGAAAAAGGTGTTAACCTAGAAAGGCTATGGGAAATCAAGATCAACCTATCAAAATTGTTAGTGATAATCGTAAAGCTCGCTTCCTCTATGAAATTTTGGAGACTTATGAGGCGGGTATCGAGCTTGTGGGAACGGAAGTTAAGTCCATTCGTGCGGGCAAAGTTAACTTGGCCGATGGCTATGCTTTAATCCGCAATGGGGAAGCCTGGTTACTTAATGTTCATATTTCCCCCTATCAAGCCAGTAGTCAATATTTTAATCATGAGCCGCGCCGCAGTCGGAAGTTATTGCTACATCGCAAGCAAATTAATCAACTTATTGGGCAAATCGAGCAAAAAGGCTTAACGTTGGTTCCCCTGAAAATGTATCTCAAGGGAAGTCTGGTAAAAGTTAGCCTTGGACTGGCCAGGGGTAAGAAACTCCATGATAAACGGGAAACCCTGAAACGTCGCCAGGATGATCGAGATATCTCACGAGCGATGAAGCGTTACTGATGCGGAGATTTCTTGCAATTTTTGAGCCACTTGTCCTTCGGTTAAGAGGGTTTTTGCTTGAGTAAATGCAGTAGATAAATCCTGACAAACACCACAACGCCAGAGATAAAAGCCACCATTATAAATAGCTAAATCCATCAGATCATTAGGTGTACCTTGTAAGATTTGCTGCATTTGGTCAATAAGTTGGGCTGCAGAGATCAAGGGAATATCTTTGCCCCCTAAATGATAATCCTGGGGATGAAGATGGAGCCGCTCCCATTGGGGTTCCCTATGGGGTTGATTGATACCAATAATGGCAGTACGACTTTGAGGCAGATCACAACTGCCTTCTAATCCTTTAACAGTAGTGAAATTGGCAAAATCTCTTAGTTGAAAGGTTTCCCGAAAGAAGGTTTCTGTCGGGGGATGAACAAACCCCGAAACAATATGAACCTGATTACTCGAACAGGGGGCCCACATTAATTCTAAGGTAGCTAGGGGAGGCCGTTTGCCGATTTGCTCCCGATAGGCCACTAATTGATTTGCTAGGGGAAAATGACGGGGTAAATAAATAAAAGTCAGGCCGGTTTTTTCTAGGAGTTGTTGACTATCAGTGAGAGATAACTGGGAAAAATCAACCCCTAACCCTTGCAAAATAGTAATTAAGGGCAATCCATATTTAGTCGGCATTCGATCGCCCCCATGGAGGATTATCGGAACCCCTGCGGTGGCTAAAATAAGAGCGGTGAGTGTCGTAACTGGAGCAGTGCGCGATCGCCCATCATAGGGAGTGCCTAAAACGGTGACGGGATAATCAAAGGTAAGGTTATTAATATTGAGTTTTGGCCCTAATTCAGCATAAGTATCGAGCATTCCTGCTAATTCTTGAGGGATGGGGCGTTTAATACGATGAACCATCAAAAAAGCTCCAATTTGGGCGGGAGTTGCTTCAGCCAATAACATCATTTTCATGGCATCAGCAGCTTCAGCACGGGTTAAATCTTTGCTTGTATGAACACCGCTACCAATTTTTTTGAGATATTCTCTAAATATATTGCTCATCGCGTTAAAAATTCTGGTTACAACAAATTATCCCTATTTCGTTGAAATTTGGCTAGGGTATGTTCTTAATTAAGAACTGTTACTAAGAGTGACACCCTTTACTCGATAAAATTCTGATACTATATCTTCCCATCGTTACGCAAGAGTGGGATGATAATTACAAACCTTGGGGCAGCCTACCGCTAGCAGGTTCTTAACTCCATACCCATTGTTGTCTTATCGTAGTTTATTTCAAGAGAAGTTATGGTTGTTGCCACCCTCGAAAAACTCTGTATTAATTCTATTCGCTTTTTAGCCGTTGACGCGATAGAAAAATCCAAGTCAGGACATCCAGGACTCCCTATGGGAGCGGCTCCGATGGGTTTTGTCCTCTGGGATAAGTTCATGCGGTTCAACCCCAAAAACCCCAAATGGTTTAACCGCGATCGCTTTGTCCTGTCTGCTGGTCACGGCTGTATGTTACAGTACGCTCTACTATACCTGACTGGTTATGATAGTGTCAGTATCGAAGATATTAAACAATTTCGTCAATGGGGATCTAAAACTCCTGGACACCCCGAAAACTTTGAAACTGAAGGGGTAGAAGTTACCACCGGACCTTTAGGACAAGGGATCGCCAATGGAGTCGGTTTAGCTTTAGCTGAAGCTCATTTAGCTGCTACCTTCAACAAACCTGATGCTACCATTGTTGACCACTATACCTATGTAATTTTGGGTGATGGTTGTAACATGGAAGGGGTTGCCAGTGAAGCTTGTTCCATTGCCGGACATTGGGGTTTAGGTAAACTGATCGCCCTCTATGATGATAACCACATCTCGATTGATGGTTCTACCGATGTCGCCTTTACCGAAGATGTGTCCAAACGCTTTGAAGCTTATGGTTGGCACGTTATCCATGTTAAAGATGGTAACACCGATTTAGCTGCGATCGCCAAAGCCATTGAAGAAGCGAAAGCGGTAACAGATAAGCCTTCCATGATTAAAGTAACCACAACTATTGGTTACGGTTCCCCCAATAAACAAAACACCGCAGGTATTCACGGGGCAGCATTAGGAGCGGAAGAAACTGCCCTAACCCGCAAAGGTTTAGAGTGGGAATACGAGCCTTTTGTCGTGCCTCAAGATGTGCTTGCTCACATGAATAAAGCCATTGAACGGGGTGCAAACTATGAAGCTGAATGGAATAAAGCTTTTGCAACTTACAAATCTAAATATCCCTCAGAAGCGGCTGAATTTGAACGTTATTTAAGTAATAAACTGCCTGACGGTTGGGACAAAGTATTACCTACTTTTACCCCTGAAGATAAAGCATTACCCACCCGCAAACATTCGGAAGCTTGTTTGAATAAATTAG
The DNA here is from genome assembly GCF_034931425.1 of Crocosphaera sp. XPORK-15E. Lineage (NCBI taxonomy): Bacteria > Bacillati > Cyanobacteriota > Cyanophyceae > Chroococcales > Aphanothecaceae > Crocosphaera > Crocosphaera sp. XPORK-15E. The sequence goes on along the minus strand of NZ_JAYGHQ010000004.1, from coordinate 33,982 downwards.
CTCCCGTTTTACCGGAATTAATTGGAGGTTCGGCTGATTTAACCCACTCCAACTTAACAGAACTGAAAATTTCTGGTGATTTCCAAAAAGGACATTATGAAAACCGTAACATCCATTTTGGGGTCAGAGAACACGCCATGGGTGCTATCTGTAACGGCATGGCCTTACATGGTTCTGGTTTAATTCCCTATGGTGCGACTTTCTTAATCTTTACCGATTATATGCGGGCGGCTATCCGTTTGTCAGCTTTGTCTCAAGCGGGTTCTATTTGGGTGATGACTCATGACTCCATTGGACAAGGGGAAGATGGCCCCACTCACCAACCTATTGAAACCTTAGCTTCTTTACGGGCTATTCCTAATCTAACGGTATTTCGTCCGGCGGATGGAAATGAGTGTTCTGGGGCTTATAAAATCGCCATTGAGAAGTCTAAAAAACATGAACCTAGTCTTTTAGCCTTCACTCGTCAAAATGTGCCTAACTTACCAGGAACTTCGATGGAAGGCGTGGCAAAAGGTGGTTATACCATTGTTGATTGTAGTGGTACTCCTGACCTAATTTTGATGGGAACTGGTTCAGAATTAAGTCTCTGTGTGACTGCGGCTGAAAAATTGACCAGTGAAGGTAAGAAAGTCCGGGTGGTTTCTATGCCTTCTTGGGAGTTATTTGAAGCTCAAGATGCAGCTTATAAAGAGTCTGTTCTACCTAAAGCTGTGACCAAACGGTTATCAGTAGAAGCTGCTGCCAGCTTTGGTTGGCACAAATATGTTGGCTCTGAAGGTGATACCGTCAGTATTGATACTTTTGGTGCTTCTGCTCCTGGGGGAACCTGTATGGAGAAATTTGGCTTTAGTGTTGAGAATGTATTAGCTAAAGCTAAGGCAGTTTTAGGATAATTCCTAATAGCTCTGATTAACTAAATTTAATTAATTAAGCCCTCTAATTTTCTTGATATTAGGGGGTTTTTTCAATATTTAGGGTTTGTTGAAAAAGTATTTTATTAGATTTAGAATCAATAGAAATGAGTCTTACAAATTACGATACACTTCACCATCATTACGTTTACCAATTTTAAATACTCTAATTTTATCATCCTCAACTGTGTATAAAATTCGGTATTCACCTTGATCTACTCGATAACCTTTTTCATATCCTTTTAACTTTTTACAATCTTGAGGAAAGGGATTATCTTGCAAAGTAAATATTTTGAAAACAATCTGCTTGATAAATTTTGGTTGAAGATTTTTTAAGCTTTTTCTAGCAGAGTATTCAATAATAAATGAATATTCTTTACTCATCCTCATCTCCCGATGTTAAATCTTTAATTGTCAAGCCAAATTCTTCTAATAACTCATCAAAAGTTATACTAGGTTGACCTTTACTTTCTTCTACCGCTTGACGCAATAATTCAGAATCTCTAGCATCTTCTAATGCTTCTAAATATTCTAATTCTGCATAATTAATAATGGCAACTTTACCTTTACCTTCCTTTTCTATAATGATTCTTTCCCCTTCAATTTCAGCTTTTTTAACTAATTCTAAGAGTTGATTCGGATTAACTATTTCATTGATTTTAATCATCATATTTTACTTATTCCAAATGATTCATTAACCTAATTATAACATATTTCTCTGTATTCAATCAAAAATATCAATATTAATAGGTAAGGCGGCCATTACCCACCCTAAAAGCTTAAATTTTGTTTTTGTCTGGGCAAATAAATAATTAACCACCTATAATTTAGGGGGTTAAAAAATTCACTAAAAACGGACTATACAAATGACCTATCAGCGTTGGTTTCTCTCGATTGTACTCGGTTTTGGCTTAAGCTTAGGGGGCCATTCTGCACTCCGTGCGGAAAGTCCTGACAAGGCCCCAGTTGAATTAAAAGCTCTCATTACCCAAATTGATGCCGCGGCCAATCGACAGGACATGGAAAGGATAAAATCTTTGTATAGTGATCAGTATGTCACGGCTGACGGGTTGATGTTCGCTGAATTTTCCCAAGGGTTACAAAAGTTCTGGAAAGATTATCCTAATTTACAATATAAAACTGAACTTTTGTCCTGGGAAAAAGATGGCAAAGGTTGGGTTGTTGAAACTGTCACGACGGTGACAGGAACCAGTGAAAAAAATGCGAGAAAGGTTCAATTAGATGCAAAAATTAAATCCCGTCAAACCTTTCAGGATGATAAATTAGTTCGTCAAGAAATTCTCTCAGAAGAAACTAAACTAAGCTCTGGCGAACATCCACCACAAATTAAAGTAAATTTACCAGAAACAGTCAAGGTTGGAGAAGCTTTTGATTTTGATGTAATTGTGGATGAACCTTTAAGTGATGAATTGTTAGCAGGAATGGCTATGGCTGAAAAAATTGATGCGGAACGCTATTTAGAGCCATCAAAAATGGAATTAGAATTATTACAATCAGGGGGACTATTTAAAAGGGTTCCGGGGGAAGATAAAGCCCAAAATCGTTGGCTTTCTGCTATTTTAGTCCGCAGTGATGGCATTGTCTTAATTACTCGTCGGGTTCGTGTTATTCCTTAACATTATAATCGATCAGATCAAGCAGTAGAAAAAAGGCAAAACCCTGTTAATTTATGTCATTTTGCCTCCCTTATTTATCTTGATCTGATGTTTTTATGATTTGAGTTGGGGTGACTTCAAAGATTACTTTAAAAGAATGTTCTAATTCATTTTTTAATCGTGTTTCTACTATTTTAACTTCATCGGGTTCAATGGGATAAACTGATCGCACCTTAACTAACACAACAGGAGGATGTTTACCCCAGTTAATACTCACATTAAAAACTTTAACATCTCGCCGATTGACTAAAGATCGTGTGACTAAAATTTGTTCAATGGAATCATGAATTTTTGCTTTACTAATTAATTGCCAAAAACTAATCCCTAAAGGAATAGCTAATAACATAATTAAAATTAGCGAAACCCCCCAAGATAAGGATCTGGCTAACTCATTACTCTTAGCATATCCTCCTAAAAAATAGATAATAACACAAGCTAAATTAATGCCGATTAAATTAGTTAAATAAAGTAAGCCGGCCCCTGATGCAATTTCCCATTCTCCTTGAGCTAAAGCGAGGCCAACAACACAAATAGGTGGCATTAAAGCAACGGCGATCGCTGTACCAGGAATGGCATCTCCAACGGAAGGACGAATCTTTGCATAACCACTAATTCCTCCCGCAAAAATTGCAATTAATAAATCAATTAATGTAGGTTGTGTTCTCGATAAAATTTCTTCGCCAAACTCAGGAATGGAGACAATTAACCCAACTACCCAAGAACAAAAAATAGATAAAAAAGTCCCTATAAAAATAGCATTAAAACTACGACGTAATAGCTCAATATCTCCTTCTAAGGTAGCAAAAGAAAATCCTCTTAATGGCAACATCAATGGAGCAATAATCATCGCCCCAATAATCACAGCTGCACTATTAATAATTAAGCCTAGTGTAGCAATTAAACAGGAACCAAGACTGAGAATTAAATAATTTTGGGTTAATTTAGATTCTTGAAATAATGATTCTCTAAGTTGCAGGATAGGAATTGCTCCTAACCCCATCTTTTTAATAATTTCCCAGCTTCTTTTCATATAATTTGTGAGATTGGAGTAGATAAGCAATTACTTATTTTAAATGACATTGAAATCATCAGTCTAATTCATGGTTAATAAAGTTTCCTTAAGGTGGCCATCTTCTAATTCAACGATGCGATCAGCCACATCTAAAATGCGGTTATCATGGGTGACAATTAAAATGGTGCAGCCTTGTTCTTTGGCTAATTTTTGCATAATATTGACCACATCATGACCCGATTTACTGTCAAGAGATGCGGTGGGTTCATCCGCTAATACTAACTGAGGATGACTCACTAAAGCGCGGGCGATCGCTACTCTTTGTTTTTGTCCCCCTGAGAGGTTTTGAGGATAATAATTAAGGCGATCGCTTAATCCTACAGCTTGTAACATTTCGATGGATTTTTGTTTAATTTCTGCCCTGGAATATTGGGGATGTAATTCTAAGGACATTTGTACATTTTGTCTCGCTGTTAAACATTCTAAAAGATTATGAGATTGAAAAATGTAACCAATATTACGGCGAATTTTTACTAATTGATTTTTCTTAGCCCCTACTATTTCTTGTCCTAAAACTTTAAGACTTCCCGTTTGGGCAGATCGTAACCCTCCCATTAAGGTTAATAAGGTGGTTTTTCCTGAACCTGATGGCCCTTTTAAAATGACAACATCTCCTGATTTAAGTGTTAAATTAATCTGAAAAAGGATTTGTTTTCTGAGTTCTCCTTTTCCAAAATAATGATCTAAATTTTGAATCTCAATGACAGGTTTGTTATTCATAATTTATAGTTTAAAAGATATCAGCAGGATCAGCCGCCCGTAATTTACCCACAGCAATCATTCCTGAAATACAACACATAATAATCGTTAAAATTAAAACTGTAATTGCCCTAGATGTTATCATCATAATTGGTAATCCGGTGGCTTTAGCAGCATTATAATATAGTAACATCGAAAAAGATACTCCAGGAAGAAAGCCAACTAATCCTAAGATAATGGCTTCTTGAAATACAACCGTTAAGAGATAAAAATCGGTGTATCCCATTGCTTTTAGGGTAGCATATTCTGGTAAATGATCGGCTACATCTGTATACAAAATTTGATAAACAATTACTGTGCCTACCACAAACCCCATAATAGTTCCTAGGGTGAAAATAAAGCCAATTGCTGTCCGATTTTTCCAGTAATTTTTCTCATGTTGAATAAATTCTTTTTTGGTATAAAAGGTAATATCTTCACTAGAAAAATCTTTTCTTAAAAATTGCAAAGTATCTGCTACATTAGCATCAGGTTTTAATTCAATTACCCCGATATCAATTAAGCCTTTTTCTCGCTCAGGAAATAAGCGTAAAAAATTAATATCACTGGTTACAATTGTACCGTCGGCACCAAAAGAAGTACCTACAGCAAAGAGTTGTCCGACTTTTATCTGTCTGTTTCCCACTTCAACTTTTACGGTTTTTCCTGAATTAAATAACTCAGGAATAGGGCCAAATTCTTTCCGAGAAAGCCGATCAAACAAAACAGTATCCTGCTGTTTTGTTAAGGATATATTTTCGGTAATTCCTGGCAATTGAATAACATTTTTATTAGGATTTAAGCCGACAACAAAAACAGTGCGAGTTTTCCTTTCTATGGGATTTTTCCAAGGTGAAATACCAATATAAATTGGAGTAACATTTTGGACTTTATCAACACCCAAAACATCATATAATCTTCGTTGAGAAAAACTTCTAATTCCCGTTAGACTATCGGTTTTAGAATTGAGGATAAAAATATCACCTTGTAAACTTTCATGTAGTCGCACAGAACTATTAAATAAAGCATCCCTAAAACCTAACTGCATAAACATTAAAACATCAGCAAATCCAATGCCCGCTAAAGCAACTAATAAGCGGGTTTTTTCATGGGTTAATTGTAACCAAGATAGAGGCGTTTTCATGATAATTATAATTTAATTTCTGTAACAACTTTGGCATAAGTTAATCCCGAAACTTTTTGACTTGCTTCTGGGGTTAATAGGATTTTTACTTCAACTACTCTGACATCAACATCAGCAGCAGGATCAGTATTTAAAACATCTTTCTTACCAATTTGTAAACCTATCTCATTAACAGTTCCTTCTAATTGCCCTACAAAGCTATTATTATCACTTTTTATCAGAGCTTTTTGTCCAATTTTAACCTGATTAATTTCGCTTTCATATACCTCGGCAATGACCATCATTTGCTCGGTTTTTCCTAGTTCGACAATGCCATTTGTATCGTCAACTTTTTCCCCTGGATAAGTATTGATTTTGAGAATTTGTCCAGCGATGGGAGACTTAATATAAACTAAGTCTAAATCAGCTTTTGATTCTTGTAATTGTGCCATAGCTTGATCTACTTCTGCTTGAGCTTTTTGCACATCAACTGGACGCACTTCAGCAATGCGATTTAAAGTAGCTTTAGCTGAATAAATTTCTTGGGTTAAACTATTAATTTCTTTGCGGGATCTGGCCTTTTCTACTTCTATCTGTTCTATCAAAGTATTGACGGTTTTTTTGAGTTTTTCTTGCCCCTCTATTAAACTTTTTTCGGCCTGTTCTAATTTGAGTTGACGCTGATCTAAGTCTGATTGAGAAATTACCCCATCTTGGGCTAAATTTTGATATCTTTGATAGTCCCGTTGAGCATCTTTTAATTCTGCTTCTAAGCGTTCAATTGTCGCTTTTTGCTGTTGTTTTTCCCCCTCTAATTCCATCTCTAACTGAGCAATTGTTGCTTGGTTGGTGGCGATTTCTCCGGTTAATTCTGCCTCTAATTGTTTAATAGTGGCTGCTTGGGCTTCAATTTCTCCAGTTTTGGCCCCTGCTTGAATAATATTTAAGTTTGCTTGGGCAACTTTTACCTGCTGTTTTGCTGCATTGAAGGCGGCTTCTTTTTGGTCAATTGTGTTTAAAATGGCAATGGTTTCTCCTACTTTTACCTTATCCCCTTCTTTGACTAATAATTGTTTAATTTTGGCCCCTCCTTGGGTGGGTGGTGGTGCGAGTTTGATCACCTCTCCGTAGGGTTCGAGTCTTCCTAATGCTGAAATTGCTTGTTTTTTGGGGGGGGTAACAGTTGCGGTAACAGATGACTCTGGGGACTCATTACGGCTGATTTTTAGGGTATAAATGGCTGTTGTTCCAATTAAGCATAATCCTAGGACAGAAAGGGCAATTATCCAAGGTTTGCCATGTTTCGGGAAAAGGGATTTTTTCAACTCTGCTGCTTGTCCCATCTGTGTTTACCAAAATTAGGGTTGGTTTTATACTAGACTGTACGGTTTGATTATAGCGTTTTTTTTGAATCTGTCATTATGGTTGTAGGGGTTAACGGCTGTTAGCCCCTACAGAGTTAAAATTAAGTTATCTTCCAGGAAGACCAACATACCAAAAATAGGTGGCCATAGGAATGGCAGTGGCCAAGACTAATAAAACAATCACCCAAGTAGTCGCATTTGCGTCGTCGGTGTCTTCTGCACTGGTAAAAGTGCTTTCGATGTTAATTTCCTGAGTCGCTGGGGGGCCGGGATCTGGATCACCCGATAAGACAGCAACTAAGCGATCGCTTGCGTCTAAAAATGCCTGATTATATTTTGCCCCATCCCGCAGAGGAAAAGCAACAGTTTCTTTAACAATACTGGTAGCAATATCATCAGTTAGGAGGCTTTTAGTCGCATCTCCTTGACGTAGAGCAGTATTATTAGTGAAGGTATCAACTACTAAGATGATCTGGTTTGCTTGTGCTTCTGGGGTGGGATACCATTTGCTAAAAATATCATCCGCTAAGCTTTTGATCGTGGTGTCATAGTCTAACCGACGCACAGCAATTAGTCTAACTTCCTTTCCGGTGTTTTCTGCTAATTTGCTTAACTGATTACTTAATTCGTTTTCATTAGATAAACTAATCGTATTCGCTTGATCTACCACCCAAGTTGATGATCCTGCACTTAACACAGGGAGATCATAGACTCCTGTTGCGGTTGCAGAGGGGACAACTAGGGTAATGGCGATCGCCAAGGACAAGAGCAGTCCGATGAGGTATTTTAGTTGTTTCATGGCAGTTTGTTTTGAATGGGTATAATAGCTGAATTTCAAACCATTATAAAAGATGATTGCACTCATTTAGATAACTAAATTGTTCCAATTAATAGAAACTGTATATTTAATATTTTCTTTTGAGTTGCTCAACGGAAATCACCTTACCTTCTTTAACATTGTTTTTGCTTTAATAAAAGCGTCTTTAAATCCTTCAATTTTTAATAGTTCCTCAGTTATTAGATATAACAGAAGGTGGGCATTGCCCACCCTACATTAATTAAGCACCTACAGCTTCTTTTGCTGCATACATTACCTCAAGAGTAATCTCAGAAAATCCTCGTTCACGGGCAAATTTTTCAGTATTTCGCTTGACTTTACCCCGCACAAAACCAGGAATTTTATTCAATTCTGCTTGTGCTTCTTTGTTCCAATTCAAATCAGAATCAGCCGAAATTCCCTTAGTAATTACCTCTTTAGTATCATGGCCTCCAAAGATTTCTAATAGGTGATCTTCCATTCCCAAAGTAAAGGAATTGTACACTAAATCTGCAATCTGATTTGTGCCTTCATATCCACAGAAAGGTTTATAACCAATAGGGAAGTTTTGAATATGAATTGGTGCAGCAATAACCCCACAAGGAATGTCTAATCTTTTACCTACATGACGTTCCATTTGTGTCCCAAAAATAGCAGAAGGTTCAATGCGTGCGATCGCATCACCAATGGCCCCATTATCATCACTAATTAACACTTCATCGCAATATTCGCTAACTTGTTCCTTGAACCATTCTGCATCATATTTACAATAAGTTCCTGCTAAAACCACATGAATTCCCATCTCCCGTGCGAGAATTTTAGTAATAGCAGCAGCATGGGTATTATCTCCAAAGACAACCGCTTTTTTACCCGTTAAATTCTGACAGTCAATAGACCGAGAAAACCAAGCAGCTTGAGACACATATAAGGTCTGTTCGTTGATATAATTTTCATAATCAACATTAGCACCTTGAGCATTAATTATCTGTTGAATTTTACGAATACACCGCGCTGTTTCTACCACTCCCATTGGGGTAATATCGACATAAGGCATCCCAAATTCTTCCTGTAAATATTGGACTGACATTAATCCTAATTCTCGATAAGGAGTCAAGTTAAACCATGCTTTCGGTAAATTTTTTAAGTTATGAACCGATGCACCTTCAGGAATTACTTCATTAACTTCAATTCCCAAATCTTTCATTAACCGTTTTAACTCAGTACAGTCATGTTGGTTATGGAAACCAAGGGTAGAAATGCCGATAATATTAACAGAAGGATTCGCTGTTTTTTCTGAGGATAATTCTCCCTTTTTACGAGCTTTTTCGAGGTAAAACTTAACAATTTGATGCAAAGTTCTGTCGGCTGCTTGTAACTCATTATAGCGATAATGATTAACATCAGCTAACATTACATCCCCTTTAGCATCCATTTGAGCGCGGTCTACAAAATTGGCTAAATCTTCTTGTAAAATACTAGAAGTACAAGTAGGTGTTAAGACAATTAAATCTGGGTTTTCTTCCCCATCTTTACGAACAATATTATCTATAACTTTCTCTTGAGAACCCCGCGCTAAAACATTACGATCTACAATACTGGCAGTAACAGGGGTAAAATTTCTTTCCCGTTCCAACATTGACCGCATTACGTTAAAATAATCGTCGCCAAGGGGTGCGTGCATAATCGCATGGACGTTTTTGAAGGAACTAGCAATGCGTAGGGTTCCAATGTGTGCAGGGCCAGCATACATCCAGTAAGCGAGTTTCATAGAGTTCTCCCAATGTGTTGAATAAGACGTGATGATGACACGATTTTAAGCTGTTTTTGATTGTCTCAAAGTTGTTGCGTTTATTGAGTGTTTGCTTAAATAATGTTACATAACCCAAAATAGGCTGTATTGGCTATTCTGACTGAGTTTGAGCGATATTTTAGCAACTTTTTGGTTGTTTAATTTTAATGAATCTTAATGTTGTTAGATTTTTGCTAGAATGGGGTATTGTCTACCCTACTTTGCTATATTCTAATTAGGATTAAGAAGAAATGACAGAGGCGAATTACCCAAAAATGAGTAAAAATACATTAAACATTAAGTTTCCTCATGACTTTCTTGATCAAATTATTTGTGGTGATTGTGTTGAGATAATGGGAAAAATTCCTGATGAAAGTATTGATTTGATCGTCACTTCACCCCCATATAATCTAAAAAACTCTACTGGTAATGGAATGAAAGATGGGAGAGGAGGAAAATGGGCTAATGCTGAACTTGTTAATGGTTATCAAACCTATGATGATTGTATTCCTCATGATGAATATGTACTATGGCAAAGAGAATGTTTAAAAGAAATGTTACGCATCATTCCAGAACATGGAGCAATTTTTTATAATCATAAATGGCGAGTTCAAAATGGATTACTGCAAGACAGACATGATATCGTTTCAGGATTCCCTGTGCGGCAAATTATTATCTGGAAACGCAAGGGAGGCATTAATTTTAACCCTGGGTATTTTTTGCCAACTTATGAAGTAATTTATTTAATCGCTAAACCAAAATTTAAACTAAAACCTAAAGCAAATGCTTGTGGTGATATTTGGGAATTTATGCAAGAAATGAACAATCCTCATCCTGCCCCTTTTCCAGTTGCCTTAATTGATAGAATTATATCATCTACTTATGCTAAGGTGATTTTAGATCCTTTTATGGGTTCGGGAACTACCGCCGTTTCTGCTAAATTTTTAGGACGCAATTATATCGGTGTTGAAATCGCTAAAGAATATGTAGAATTGGCAAACAAAAGACTTAAAAATCCCGAGCTTTTTAGTGCTTTATCCAACAAAAAAAGAATTAAGAATAATAACAATCCTAGCCTTTTTCCTGATTTTGATTAATCGGTACCTAATATGATTGATAATATTTACACAAAAGAATCTCTAATATCTAAATTAAATGAAATCAGATCTATGGGTTGGATTTCTAACACTAGACCTGGAAATAGTGGGGGTGTTGGTAATACACTTGAAGATCTCTTGGGATTAAAAGAAAATAATTTACCTATACCTAATGCCGCAGAATGGGAACTCAAGTGCCAGAGATCTAAGACAAACTCTTTAATTACTTTATTTCACATGGAACCATCCCCGACAGCACTTAAATTTGTTCCTAATATGTTACTACCTAATTATGGATGGAAGCATAAAGAAGCAGGTTTAAAATATCCAAAGACAGAAAAAAGCTTTAGACAAACTATTTCATCTTTATCTAAAAGTGATCGAGGTTTTACTGTCGTAGTAGATAAAAATCAGCAGAAAGTTATGATTTCTTTTGATTCTAAATCTGTTGATTCTCGCCATAAAAATTGGTTAACAGAAGTCAAAATAAATATTGGTTTAAATGAGCTATTACCTCAACCATATTGGGGTTTTCAAGACCTTTATCATAAAGCTGGAACTAAACTACATAATTGTTTTTTTGTCTTAGCAGATACTAAAAAAGAAGAAAGTAAAGAATTTTTTTATTACTCAAAAATATTTAAACTTTCTATGTTCTCTCTCACCAAATTTATCACTGCGATAGAACAAGGTTTGATTCTTATTGATTTTGATGCTCGTACTGGTCATAATCATGGGACTAAATTTAGAATTAGAAATAAGCGTATTATAGACTTATATGAAAGTGTTGAAGAAATAATCTGATGTATCAAATATTACTTATTGATAAATAGGATTATGACTTGACAAGAATACCTCAATAGTCTACAAGATTTCTTGATAGTCTTCTTGGGAATTTTTGATCCGTCTTAATAACCAATCATAACGAACTTCAGCAAAGGGTAAATTTTCGAGAAATGCTGGCGGAAAATCTTGCTTTTCTACGGTTTCTAAGGTTAAATATTCTCTTTCATAATCTCGTTCTTTTAACATCATTCTTAAACGACTCGATAAAAATAAAGCGATCGCCCGATAAAAACGCGAAGCAAACCCAATATCCTGATGTAAACGAGTTGCTAAGTGATCGCGGGGAATAGATAATACTAAAGAGTCTTCAAGGGTTTCTACGGTTGCAGAGGGAAGACGACTATCAACAAAAGACATTTCCCCAAAAACTTCACCACTTTCTAAGATAGCAATCTCTTGATAACTATCAAAAACTGCAACGGAAACTACAACTTTTCCTTCTAACAAAATGTAGAGATCATTAATTAATTCTCCTTCTTCAATTAAATTAACTCCTGGAGAAACCCTTTCAATATGTCCTGTACTAATAATCCAATCCAGATCGTCATCATTTAATGCCCCAAAAAGAAATAGAATTTTTTTCATGGTTGTTCATCTTAAATGTGTTCTTAATCAGATTACCATAACTTGGAGTAAAAAGTAAAAAGTAATAAATAAAAGGTAAAAAGTAAAAATCAAGTTTTCATAGTTTCTTTTTTCGTCATAATAGATTTAGTGAGATCAAACACACTTATTACTTCTTACTTAACTGTGGGGAAATTACCCCCACAGTTTGATATTTTATTGCTCCTTATCCAAAGTTTCTATACTCAAGGGAACTAAATCCCCATATACGGTTAGTGCTAATAACATTAGTTCATCTGCTTGAATTATCTTACCCGTCAAAACACAACTTTCGTCTTTCCTCGCTGTGGCCTCAAAGGTTGCCCGAATATCACTCGGCGAAAACTTAGGCCGATAGTCTCCTGACTTCTGTTGAACATAATTCCAAAGGATATCTCTGATTAACGCCTGATAACCTTGACTACCGGAAAGCCCTTTGAGACTATCTTTCAGGGTTCTCTCTAAGCGGATGCTAGTGACTTCCATTTCAGTGGTAGATGTCTGTGGAATGGTTCTCATAATTTTTTTCCTCGAAAAAGGTAGACATTTAAGTAATATAAGTGTAGTATGAAAAAGATTGTTTTAGCACGGTTGAAAACTTTTATGTTACTTCTCCCTATCCGATTTCTCTGCAAATTAGCCCCAAGTTGCTGCCATTTATGGCAAATTTTGGCTATGGTTGAGGAAGGCTTAGGCAGAGTAAGTAACCCCAGTCCTCATCAGGACACAATATTTAGTCTAGGGCAGGGAAACCCAACCGCCTTGTTGATGAAAAAACTAGCAAAAACTCTCTGGAAAAACACCTTTAGCTGCTTGTTTTTAGCTTTACGAGATTACCCCAAGGGTAATATTAACCCCATAGAGATTAATCTATCCCTAACCCTAATTAGCGGGCGGTGGAGGCAAGTAGCCCCTGTCCCCAGGTAAAACCCAACCCCTCAAGGTTTCTCCTACCCCCGCTTTCATCTGTTGAAAGTGGGGGTTTGTTGTAGATAAACCTGAGTTTTAGTTCTAACGTTGAAGGATGTCCGCCGTGATGCCAACTTCAGACCTTTTTAATCGATCCATCGTCGTCTTTTCCCAAAATTACCTGCCCATCACAAGGGTGACAATGCAACGGGCCATCACCTTACTTGTCACAGGAAAAGCCCAACCCTTAGATTTATTTGAACAAACCTCTTGGGAAATTCGTTCCCCCTCCCTTGTGGTACAAGTAACCCCGCAAATTCGTCTGATGGTGAATGGTGGCGATCGCATCTGGAAAGTTCCTCCAGTCAACCGACGGGAGATCTTACGGCGAGACAAACATCAATGTCAATATTGTGGAAGTCATCGAAATCTTACCCTAGATCACGTGATTCCCCGTTCTAAAGGAGGCAAACACACCTGGGACAATGTGGTAACAGCTTGTGAAACTTGTAATGGAAGAAAAGGCGATCGCACTCCTCAAGGGGCAGGGATGAGCTTAAAAACCGTTCCTAAAGCCCCTATTCATCCTGCTATTGCCTTTGCTGAACAATTTTGGCACTCTCATCCGACTACCGCGCCTTGAAAGGAGATATCAACGAAAATGTTAAAACTGATTTATACCGAAAACGGATTTTCTCTCGACTACCTTAACCAGTCTTTGGAAGCGTGGGTGACAACCCGTGTCATGTTAGCCTTACGTTCAGGCAGTAGTCTTTGTGTAGAACCAAGTCAGGCCGCCTTTTTAATTCCGGTTGATCTGCCCTATCTTGATCAATTATTAGCCGCAGCTGCAGCAGAAATGGGGGAAGTTCTAGAAGTGACTACTTGTGATGATGAGTCGGTAGAGGTTGTGTTACAAGGAACCTGGTTGGGATCTGATGTGGCCAGTGAGGAAGGAGTCTTTGTCTGTCGTTTAAGCGATCGCGCTGAATTCTTGCTCCACAAACTCTGGCAAGAAACTCAATTATCGACCTCAGTTCTTGAATAATAAGGGGTTAGGGGTTAGGGGATAGGTGATAGGGGATTTTACCCCCCAAAACCTAGCTCCTAACAGTAATGATGATACTTTTTGTATAAGTCCAAGGTTTCTAATTTCTGTTTAAAATCCTTCGGTTGTTGATAGTCAGTCCAAGGATATTGACGACGAATTGATTCAACGGTTTTATGGGATTTATTCCACTCCCCTAATACCTCCATTAATTTTTCAAACTGATTATAAACCTTGCCATACTTAGCCTGTAAAACAATATATTGCAACATAATGGCATAAGTTAATGGGCTATTTTTTTCTAAAGGAATTTCCAAAATTTTCCCTAGTTGCTCAAACACTTCTCCTTGCTTCTTGACTAATTTAACTAAAGTTGCTGTGTTTTTAAGATCCCGATTTTTCAAGTAATCAACGATATTAGAGACTTTTTGCAAAATTGAGTAGTTAGTCAGTTGATATTTTTTAAAGAGATAGAGCAATTTTAAGCCCAGATCATCTTTATGGGTCAAACTATCAAGTGCTTGAACGTAGCATTCTAGAGCTTTTTTGCCTTTTTCTGTTTTGATTTTTGGTAAAGATTCAGTCAATTCTTGATGAATTAATTGGTAAAACTTTTCCTTACTAACATTTCGCTCAAGTAATTGAAAGACTAACTGATAGAAATTTTGTTGTTGAGAACTACGGTAAAGTAGCTCAGTTTGTTCAATGGAAAGAAAGCTATTTTTCGCTTCAATAGCAACCCGAAATAACCTGAGATAAGTATTAAGATCTTTATGGTCTCCTAATCCTTGAGTGAATTGATTTCTGATTTGTATTAACCAGATAAAATCTTGCTCTCTAAATCTTTGGTGATCCAAAGCTTGAGCCAGAATTTTTAGGTTTCTGGTTTTTTGAAAAGCTTGATTATGTTTCAAGATAATCTCAGGATTAATAATTTCTTTTGTCAAGAAACTTTCAAGCTTATTTTTGAGAAAAGAAGGGGAAAATAAAGAATTTTTTCCCCCAGTGCTTTCTGGGATTCTTCCAGCGGATATTATATCAACAGCCATCGAATTTATTCCATTTTTTACGTCTCTAATTAGTTTAAGTATAAGCAGTTAATCTATATAAAGGAATGGTAAAGTTACGGATTTTTGAGAAATATTGAGCAAATTTTTGTTAACTCTTTATTTTAGGATCAGTAGATTGTCGGACTCGGATGTATTATTATTTCCTTAAATCCCTATAGTTATCCTTATCTCCTAACCTAAGCCCTTTCTCTACTTTGATCTATTAATGAAACCTTATCAAATAATTCCCATCCAAGAATGTGGTGAAACCCTGGTTCCCATTCCCTTAGAACAATTTGCCGTAGAAACACCCCATCCCTATCAAAAATTGGGGGCGGGTTATGGGGGTAAATCTCCCTATTATTTACGGAAAACTGTTTTAGATGCTCTATTACAAGGGCAAAATTACTTACAACAACAACATCCAGACTGGAAAATACAGATTTTTGATGCCTATCGTCCGGTTATGGTACAACAGTTTATGGTGGATTATACTTTTGCGTCTCTGCTGCAAACCCAAGGATTAAAACAGGAAAACCTATCACCACAACAGCAACAAAGCATCTGGGAACAAGTGTATCAAATTTGGGCTATTCCTAGCGAAAATCCCGACACCCCTCCCCCCCATAGTACAGGGGCCGCCGTTGATATTACCTTAGCAGATGAAACAGGACATCCTTTAGCTATGGGAGGGGATATTGATGAATTATCAAGGCGATCGCAACCTAATTATTATGCCCATAGTACCAACCCCATTGAAATAACCTACCATCAACGACGGGAATTATTAAATCAAATCATGAGTCAAGCCGGATTTTACCGTCATCCTGGGGAATGGTGGCATTTTTCTTTGGGAGATCAGATGTGGGCCTGGCAAACTCAAACCGCGATCGCCCGTTATGGTAAAGTTTGATTATTAGACTAAGAATTCGGTTGCAATAAACTAATTAAAGTACCATCGGGGGCTTTTACTGCTGCCACTTTACCAAAAGACGGTTCTCTAACATTTCCTTGCAAAGATGCCCCCATAGATTCAATATGGGCTAAAGTTGCCATAATATCATCTACATGGAAGCTCAGAATAGGAGATTGTCCTGATTGCCCGTTTTCAGAGGCTGCATGAAGGGCTAAAGTGGTTCCATCTGCGTCTAATTCTGCCCAACCAGGACTTGACATTTTTACCGTTAAACCCAGTCCTTCACTATAAAACTTGACTGAGGCGGCGACATCTTGCACCATGAGCATAATATGTTTAAATTTTGCTGTCATAACCGATGTTTAAAAAATAAATGTCGTTGTTAATCTAGCATAACAATTAATGTTTAGTAACTGTAGGGTGGACATTGCCCATCCTATTTTTTCTATCGTCATTCTGCTTGATTAGCCGGAAATGTCCCAGGTAGAACCGTCAAAGTTTTTGGTTGATTATTGCGAATAATTTCGACCACTAACCTGTCTCCAATGGTACTCGCTTCTACCTGTTCTTGAACTTCAACGGCTTTTCCCACAGGTTTACCGCCGACTTTGAGAATAATATCCCCTGGTTTAAGTCCCGCTTTTTGAGCAGGAGAGTCATTGATCACACGCACCACTAAGACTCCTTTGGTTTGCGTTACCTTAAAGCCAAGTTGTTGATCCTGATTAAGTTCTTTTTGTAGTTCTGGGTTTAACGTAACCATGTGGATACCCAGATAGGGATGATCTGCTTTGCCTTTGAGTAATAATTGATCTGCCACCCGTTGGGCCGTTTCAATGGGAATGGCAAACCCTAATCCTTGGGCATCAGCGCGAATGGCTGTATTAATACCGATTACCTCTCCTTGGGCATTGAGTAAGGGGCCCCCAGAATTGCCAGGATTAATGGCCGCATCGGTTTGAATAAATCTCACCCGTTTGTCAGGCACTCCTACCTCTGAACTGGAACGGCCCAAGGCACTAATAATGCCCACTGTCACCGTATTATCTAGTCCTAATGGGTTGCCAATGGCGATCGCCCATTCTCCAGGTTGCAATTGTTGTCCATTGCCAATCTCAACGGTAGGTAAATTGGTGGCATCAATTTTCACCACGGCCACATCCGTCATGGGGTCAGTTCCTAAAACCTGCCCCCGATAGACTTGGCCATCTTTAAGGGTTACTTTAACTTCTTTCGTGCCATCTACCACATGGGCATTGGTTAATAATTGTCCATCAGAACTAACAATAAAACCTGACCCCGTTCCCCGTTCTAGGTGTTCTTTGGGGATCGGCATTTCATTGCCAAAAAAACGGCGGAAAAAGGGATTTTCCATGGCTTCTCCCGCCTCATCAGGTACTTGTCGTGTGGCATCAATTCGGACAACGGCCGGGCCTACTTTTTGCGCGGCTTGAGCAATAAAATTTAAGTTATTTTGTTGAGAAGATCCAGAACCAAAAGAAAAGGGTTTTAAAGATGCGGGAATGACGGTGGGATTCTGGGTTTGTTGGGTTTGGGGAGATTGGACTAAGTAACGACTGCCCCAGATGCCCACACTACCGCCTAATAATAATAATCCTACATAAACACCTAATTGTTTAATACGCATAATATTTTTGTGGTTTGATGATGACAGGGTTCCCTATCCCGATTATGACAAAGTTTCTTGAGAAGGAGCTAACCTATCGGTCTTCTCTTAAGATTTTGAGATTTTTGGGCTTACTTTATCTTAATTTTAGCTTGGATCTTTGAAGTTGCTGTATTTTTCACTATTCCCTCTCTATATTACTTGTGTTTTGTTTGCGAATTGTGCTATAGTTGTGAATGCTTAAACGCGGATGTGGTGGAATCGGTAGACACGCACGCTTGAGGGGCGTGTGGCTCACGCCATGCGAGTTCAAGTCTCGCCATCCGCATTGATTTGATCACCATACTCTATAGTTAGGGTTGAAATAAGCAACGGGGGACTAACAACTTAGTCACCTGTTGCTTATTTATTTTAGACACTAAGCGACGGACGAGTCTGTTTGTTGATGACGTTTAACTTTCCCTGTTTCGTGACAAACAGTACAAGCCATCACATCTTGACTGTCTGCAACCGTTAACTTACCATTTCCTTTACACTTTTGACAAATGACTTTTTCGTGCCACCAATAATTTGTTAAAAAGTTATTATCCGCAATGTAATTAAAGTCTTCGTACATTTAAACACCTCAGCTATACTTTAGACTATCGTCCCTATCAGCCAACTCATTGCTTTAAACAACAGACAAACTTTTCTCTAAATTTAGACTTAAAATCTATAAAACTATTTTATGTCTCAAAAAAGTTTTTGATTCTCTTTGAAGCCTAATTGTGGGAGAAAAGCTAACCAAGTCCGATTAAAATATCTTGGCTATCATTTACATTATAGACAAATAAACTTATTTTCTACCTTTGTTCATAATTTGTAAAATTAGGAGCAGAAAAAGGGATGGTTTCGTTTTATACATGATCCCACCCCGTATTTATGCCTTTTATCTGCAAAATCAGAACTTTTAACCTTTTGTTAAAATTAGGTGAGATTTGATAGATCTGCCAGAAAAAAATTTACGATTTATCGATTTTTTGTATCAATCAATACAGCAGGAATAATCGATGATTGTTATGTTTTTCCTCTAATAGCGAATTTGCAGGGTAACAGAGGCTCTAACCGTTTGTTCTCCCCCAATAACAGGGGTGATGTCCTGAACATTAGCTGTAGTTTTCATAGTTGGTGCTGCTTGAATTAACTGAGGTTGAGGAACATTTGCGCCATTAATTGCAATATTAATAATTTCTTGAGACTGAAAATTCAATGTATCTAATACAGCTTTTGCCTGTTGTTGTGCATTTAGGGTAGCTGACTTCAAAGCTTTTTTTTGTGCTTCTGAAATAGCTGTTTCTGTCGCAGTAAAACTAACATTATCAATGCGGGTAGCTCCAGCTTTAACAGCTTCATCTAACAAACCACCGACAGTTTCAGTTTTGATGCGAAAACTAACAGTATTTGTGCCAATATAACCCACTAAACGTCTTTGATTATTATCATATTGATAATTAGGTTGAAGTTGAATTCCTGTGGTTTCTAAACGTTCTACTTGACGAGATTTTAAGAAGTTAACGACTGCCGATGTCCGTTGAGCCACATTTTCTTGTACCTCCGTGGCTGTTTTTCCTTGAATTTCTACCCCTAAGTTAATTTCAGTTAGGGTGGTTGGAATTCTTTCAATACCTTCTCCCGTAACAGTTAAGGTTCGTAATATTTGTTCTTGTGCCATAACTGGAGCAATAAAGGGCATACTAAAAACACTGTAAATTCCTAAAACAATTGCATAACTCTGACCTAGCAAACTGATATGATTCATATTGACTTCAAAATTCAAAAATATAGTTATTATTATAGCAAAAACCTTCTAAATAGTTAAGAATGAAAAGAAAATTATTGATGCTGAGATTAACCCAGCGATCGCCTAATACCAAAAAACTTAGATAAAAGGGATTTTAGTCCTTCATTTTTGGCAAATTTTTGTTTTTTGAGTAATAAAGCCGCTTTACTATTCACTTCTGATAATGTGGGATAAATATGAATACCTGATAAAGCAGAGACATTGAGATTATTGGTCATAGCAAGAACAATTTCATGAATTAATTCTCCTGCGGATTTTCCCACTAAATGGGCCCCTAAAATTGTCCCATTACCCCGCACAATAATCTTACCAAATCCGAGGGTTGCTCCTTCTGCCTGAGCGCGATCAACATCAGCAAAGTCTTGTTTTAAACTATAAATGTCATCTCCATATTTTTGCTTAGCTTGTGCTTCTGTTAAGCCGACTCTAGCCAATTCAGGATCGGTAAAAGTTGCCCAAGGAATTACTTGATAATTAACTTTATTGATGGGAAAGAATAGGGCATTTGTAATCACAGTTACAGCTTCATGGGCGGCGACATGAGTAAATTGATAACCCCCAATAACATCACCACAAGCATAAATCTTTTTATTCGTAGTTTGTAGTTTTTCATTGACGTTAATGCCTTTTTTGTCGTATTCAACCCCTGCTGCTTCTAAATTAAGAGATTCTACATTAGGAGAACGACCCGCAGAAACTAAAATTTGATCAACGATAATTTTCTCATTTCCTGCCCATAAATGTTTTTTACCATCAATCACTTCAACTTTTTCAGCCCTGGAATTTTTAATAATAGTAATTCCCTCTTTAATAAACTGTTTTTCTATCACATCAGCCGCTTCAGGATCTTCTTTTGGTAAGAGATGAGGTCTGCTATTAATTAAAGTTACTTTTACCCCTAAACGATGAAAAGATTGACCCAATTCACAGCCAATGGGGCCAGCCCCAATAATGCCTAAAGACTCAGGACTTTCTGTTAAAGAAAATACCTGTTCATTGGTTAAAAATCCTGCTTCTTTTAACCCAGGAATTGGTGGAATAGCAGGACGAGAACCCGTAGAAATTACAAACGCACGGCCCGTTAATTTTCGTCCATTGACTTCAAATGTATTTGAGTTTGTAAATTGTCCAGATCCAAAAATAACTTCAACTCCTAACCCTTCAAACCTTTCAGGAGAATCATGAGGTTCAATAGCACTAATTACCTTTTGAACGTATTCTATTGATTGGGAAAAATTGATGGTAGTAGAATGAGAATAAACGCCAAATCGTTCACTATTTTTTACTTCATAAGCCACTCTAGCGGCATGAATTAAAGACTTACTTGGTACACATCCATACCATAAACAATCGCCCCCTAAACGCTCTTTTTCTACCAGAGCAACTTTAGCTTTAAGTTGGGCTGCTGCACTGGCAACAACTAAGCCCCCAGACCCGCCACCGATGATAATAATATCATAATCAACCGCCATAATTCTGTCTCCTTAACCATTTAATTGATGAGATTTTGTACTTTTTCTTTTGTCTAAATATTGTTTATGATAAAGCCATTTTCCCTGTTGTATAAAACCCCAATCTTTTACTTTTGGGCCTCTAAAAAATAGACTCCAAGACCCTTGAGAAGTTTCAGAAATTTCGATACGATGTAAAGACTGAGGGGAACGAATACGAAAATGTCCAGGGCCACGCCAAAATTTTCCTTCTGGGGTAATTTCCCAATAACCCCCTTTTAAAATTAACGTTCCATACCACCAAGGATGGTCATGTAAGTCATCAGGATCGCTTAAACAGATATAATGTAACATGACATTAAAGGGGAGATTTCTGGCTGTTACTTCTTCTGTGAGTTTATCTGGGAAAAGCAGATAATAACGCTCTAAATAAGGATTAATACCATCTCGGTCATAAATAATGCGTTTGCGCCCTAATTTTTCTAAAAGTTTTAATAACATTATTCTTGATCCAGAAACCTTAAATTAATCATACCAACAAAACTTTAACACAAAGTCAGGCTAAAGTAGGGGTCAACGGCCGTTGACTCCTACAACAAGATTTCAGCTTTTACCAATGTCAAACACCTTCAAGATTTAACTCATTTTAATTGCAATAAATTTCTACTTAAATTATCCTGTAGAGTGTCAATGATCCCAGGGAGGATAAAACACTTATGGATATGTCCAATGCTAATACAGCCAAAAATATCTCTGCCGCTTTTGGTGGGGAGTCAATGGCAAACCGTAAATATCTTTTTTTTGCAGAAGTCACTAAACAGTTAGGAATGAAAGAATTATCAAAACTGTTTAAAGAAACGGCTAATCAAGAAACAGAACACGCTTTTGCTCATTTTCGTTTATTACACCCTGAATTAGTAATTGATGACCTTTCTAGCCTAACAGAAGAAGATAAAAAAGCCATTGCTTCTCGTTGTTTAGAATTAGCCATTGAAGGGGAAACTTACGAATATACAACTATGTATCCTGAATTTGCCGAACAAGCAAAAATTGATCGAGATCAACAAGCAGCTATGGAGTTTAAAGAACAAGAAAAAGAGTCAAAAGAACACGCGGCAATTTTTCGTAAAGCGGCCAGTAATTTTGGCTTTTTAACCAGTATTGAACATCATCATGCGGATCAATATACGGAAGCATTATATAGTTTAGATGGGGCTGCTCCCAAAGAAAAAGCGGCCAGTGATGACCCCACAACCCGTAAATGGATTTGTCGTCAATGTTCGATGATTTATGATCCTAAAGTGGGTGATCCTGATTCGGGAATTGCAGCAGGAACACCCTTTGAAGCCATTCCTGATGATTGGTATTGTCCCATTTGTGGCGCGTCTAAGCAGTTATTTATTCCCTATCAAGAGGCGATCGCTGCTTAATATTTATATATTCAAAAAATAAACCCCTGATGAAATTATCAGGGGTTTTAAGGTTAGTAAGGTTTGAACAAAGGTTAGACTAGCTCAGCCATTCTAAAACCGCTTCTTCCTTGGTATTGGTACGACGAGAAGGGGTTTCCCGTTCAAACTTCATGTGGATAGAACGGTTTTGTTCACCATCTGCAGCAACCGCCACAATAGGATAGTCAATTAAACCATCTTGGAAGGACATCTGGAAGCGGAAAGTTCCATCGGGGTTGAGTTTGATGGGACGACCACCAACGGTCACAGTCGCATCTGGTTCAGTAGCACCATAGACAATTAATTCAGCATCGGCCACTAACCAGAACTTGCGAGGACGTACAGGGGCTTCTGAAGCAAAGCCAACACCGGACATATTTAAACCAGAGGCGGTGGGAACTGCCCACATACCTACTCCAGAGGGGAAGACGTAGGAACTGAGAACCTCTTGATGAACGTAGGAACTCACTACGGAACCGGCCACGTGCTGCATGGAGCCAAAGAGAGAACCGGAAATCCGTTGCCCTTCTGCGCCTTGGGCCATGCCATAAATCTCATCATAGATAGGACTTTCGCCAGCAGTAGTAGTAGCCCCTTGACGATGAGTGGGGGGAACCAGTTTATAAACTTCCTTGCCTTGTAAGTCTTCTTCCCAGTTGACGGTTACGAAGATGTCTTCTACCCAGTCAGAAGGATAAACGGGAGGAACATGGATAGGGGCGGAACGGCCTAGAATTAACCAACGACCATCAAAGGTACGATAGCCAATATCAATAACATAATCACGATCGCTTACAGGGACGGGTAAGTACCATTCCCGGGCCATTTCATCACAGAGATATTCTTGAACACTGTGGGGACTTTGATAGTTAAGATCAATATCGCTGACATCATAAACCCGTAAGGCGAGTTGCTGTCCTCCTTGACGACGTAATGATTCCTTAGCTTCGTTAGAAACATCCCAGTAAGCATAGGCCCATTGGGGGTCACGGGGTAAAAGGACGATGCGGCTTTCTCCGTAACCATCGGGAAGCTCGCCGAGGCCATCATCAACATCCGCTAAACTCTCCATGATGTTGTCTTCTTGTCCGACTTCAAATTTGGATGCTTCCACTTGTTGCTCCTCTTGAATACTAGGTTGACTATGGGAAATTAGCTCAGTTTGAACAATGGGTTGATTAAAAGGGGTTTGTTCGTTTATGGCTTGTTTTATTGAACTGAGTAGTTGGGCTTTACGCATCCGACTATAACGGGAGATGTTGTATTCACTCGCTACTTTTCGTAGCTGTCGTAGGGTCATCTCCTCTAAAGGTAGACTTTCTTGTGCCATGAGATCACTCTCCGAATAGTTTGTACGGCCAATAGCTCCTGGCAAATGGTCATGAGTCTCATGAGGTTCATGGTTGACTCAATGTGTTTGGGATCAAAAATCCTTTGCTTAACTTTATGTAACAAAACATAACTAGGAATGGTCAAGGGGTAAATTAAGGGAATTTTCGGGGATGTACGAATTTACGACCTTTTGGGGATCATTATGTCATCAAATCTTGACATTGTGACCGACACCCGATCCCCAGAAAAAGCAAATGTCATCAATGAATAATTAATAATTGATAATTAATAATTATTTTAATGAATAAAAGGAGCAAAAAAATCAAGAAAAGCATAGCGATAACGAGATTGTATCCATAACTTTCCCTGTCCTTGAAAATGAAAAAATATATTATAATTGCCCAAGTTTCCTGAATGTATTCCTGGAGCATCTAATCCTTCTATGCTTTTTATTTCATAGTTTAAAGTGTCTTCAAAAGCCACCAAATAACTAACTTGAATTAAATAATTATCCTCAACTAAAATCTCTTGAATATTGCCATAAAAACTGGCCCATAATTCTCCAATTCCCACCAGATGAAAGAAGAAAGAATCCCGTTCACTAAACTGTTTAATCATCGAGGAAGCCAAGAGTCTTAACTGGACATTATGACTACAAGCAAGAAAAGCAAAAATCTGAATAATTATCCCCTTTTCTGGGGTAACTTGATAATGTTTAATGTCGCCTAAAATATCAGGAGAAAGATAAATACTTCCTGGAATTTTAAGAGCTTGAACCTCATTAATGCTCAAATAAGAATGGCTAGAAAATCCTGGAGTGATACTCAAATCATCAGTGGGAATACCCTTGCCAATTTCAATTGAAGCATCCCTAGCAGCTAGGGTCGCTGTTCTAATAAAAATATTTTGTTCTGGCTTTAATTGTAGAATTAAAACGGCTGCTTCTGGGGTATTTTCAATTTGATAATTAATCCCTTGAGACTTTACCATATTAATGATTTAATCAAGATATTACTAGATAATTTTTCAAGCTTACTGACCCCTATTATCTGATTTATCACTTTGACTTTAACCTAGAAGCGATCAAATGCCCCCAGGTTTTAGCGTGATGAGTTTGACAGTATAATTTTCCTTGTCCTGTAAATTTCATGAATAAAGGTTGTTGTTTAAACCATGATCCTATGCCTTTTTTTGATAACTGAGTAATTTCATATTTAAGACTATTTTCAAAAGCCACTAAATGAGCTAAATTGACCAGATATTCCCCATCAACAGTAATCAGATAAATTCCGCCTAACCCATTGATTAAAACTTCTCCTTGTCCTGTAATACTTAACAAAGTTAAAGTCTCATTTTTCCTGGGAAGCGTTACCTCTGGTAAACCAAAAAAAAGATCCATTGTTCCACTAGAGGCCAGATAATTAGAAACCAGGGCAATTAATTTGTAACTGGTGACTTCATGCAGCAGAATATTCCCCATCATCGAAGGTGCTAACCAAACTTCATTTTGCTCCCCCATGGCCCGAAATTCCGTAATAAATAGAGACTCTGTGGCGATCGCATCTTGATTCCGTCGGTCACTTTTGCGAGAACTCCGGCGTAAGGTCGTATTTAAGGAAATATTGCCCTTCAGGGCGACGAGGGTTCCCCCTTGAGCCATCAATACCTCATCATTGTCGAGCATAACACGGGCCAGAGAATTTTCCCGTTCGTGTAAAATTTCAACTTTCATCAGATTGCGGCCTTTTAGGCCAAGGAACGGAGATAGTCAATTAATCCTTGAAGATTGCGAGATTGACAATAAATGAGGTTCCCTTGACTACGCTGATTCTTAGTTTTAGCCGCCCTAACCACAATATTAACGCTCTCTTCTTCCCTGCGATATTTTAGCCGTAGTTTGGGACTATGGGCCAATAAATTTCCTTGAGTGACGACAAAATTCCCATAAACCATTTTCTTGATAATACCGCCATAGCCCCCAATAAAGACCCGTCCTTTGCCTTTTAATTTAACTTTCCACAACCCATCCCCGGCTAACCAACTACTCAAACCGGCCCAGTGGTTTTGTACTCTCACTCCTGATGTGTGAGCGAGATAAACCCCTGGTTGTAAACAAATAGACCCTTGAGACAAGTCAAGGGGAGTGATATCCCCCATAATTGAATGACCTAAAACCACTGTTAAAGGTTCGTCTGTGCTGTTACTCAATTGATCGACAGATAACAATTCGCCCCCAAAACATTTCCTGAGAAGGGTAAGTGGCCAACTGCCAAAAACTTGAGTTTTCAGGCTAATGCCTGTGTCCAGGCTAACTATTGACCCTGCTTTAACTGTGATACTTTCTCCTGGGTTTAAGGTGACAAATAAGGCAGCAAAAGCGGGACGACAACGAACTTTGTATAACACGAGTTATAGGAAACAACAGAAATCAATTCTGAGGCTATACCGCAGTTAACAGCCTGAAAATAAAGGATCAACTAACTCAGGTGAATTCCTGATATTTGGCTTAATTACGGGGAAAACGTCGTCTTTGTAAAAAGTCAGGAATATCCAGACCCGGTGGTTTTGGGGCTGCTGGTTCCTCTTTGGGAGACATGGGGGGAGGAGCAACAGGCCGGGAGGGAGTGGCAGTCATTTGAGGAGTGGATATATTCTCCGATTCTGCATTAAACCCTGTAGCAATTACTGTCACAATAACTTCCCCTTGAACTCGTTCATCAATCACCGCCCCAAAAATAATATTGGCATCGGGATCAACGACTTCAAAGATGGTTTCTGCAGCGGTATTGACCTCATGTAAGGTGAGATCTCTACCCCCTGTGATATTAAAGACAACTCCCTTCGCTCCCTTAATGGAATGCTCTAAGAGAGGGGAAGAAATGGCTAAAGAAGCGGCATCATTGGCCCGAGATTTTCCAGACCCTACCCCAATACCCATCAGAGCCGAACCTGCATCAGCCATGACTGCTCGTACATCAGCAAAGTCCACATTGACCAGGCCAGGAATAGTAATAATATCGGAAATCCCTTGTACCCCTTGACGCAAAACGTTGTCCGCCGCAAGAAATGCTTCTTGTAGGGGCGTTTCAGGGGAAATTACCTGTAGTAATTGGTTATTGGGAATGACAATTAGGGTGTCAACATTGCTTTGTAGTTGAGAGATCCCTTCTCCTGCTTGAGTGGTACGTCGTCGTCCTTCAAAGGTAAAGGGCCGAGTCACCACCCCTACTGTCAAACAACCTTTTTCCTTGGCGACTTCTGCCACAATGGGGGCGGCACCAGTTCCGGTTCCCCCTCCCATTCCTGCGGTAATAAACACCAAATCAGTGTCTTCCAGGGCTTCGGCAATTTCGTCACGGGATTCCAGGGCCGCTTCTTTGCCGATATTCGGGTTGCCCCCTGCACCTAGTCCACGGGTGAGCTTCTTGCCAATTTGTAAACGGTGAGGCGCAGCTGATTGAGTCAGAGCTTGGGCATCTGTATTCATCGTCCAAAATTCAATACCTGTCAAGGCACTTTCAATCATGCGATCGACTGCATTACATCCGCCGCCACCAACACCAATGACTTTGATTTTAGCAACGTTATTCGGCACGATTTGGTTTCTCCTGCTTTCTTCCTTAGGCAGTTCTAGGGACTCATTGGTTGGCACAAAGGGTGAGGTACTACTCGGTCGGTGATAACTGTCCACGTCACTCGAAGACTCAGCAGATTCTGTATGATTTAGACTGGAATGATTAAGGGCTAACTTATCATTAAGGATCATTGTAATTGGCGGGGGTTAATTATTGCGTTTCAAGAGTTTAGGATAATCTGAATCTACCTAATCCACAGTATCATCAATTAATACCTAGATTAGCTATTTATTTATTTATCTATAGGGCATTACCATTTTAAAGCTTACTATCAATTTTGAATAATTTCACCCCATATAGCCAAATTGTTCTTTAAGTCAGGGCGTTGACTCAATCTCGTTCAAAATCACAAAAATGTTGCTAAGTTAACATTTATTAACATGATTAAGCCAAGATTAGGAACTGGGGGGTTTTTTGGGCAGATCCTTGAGGTGAACGGAAGGGGAATCAGGATTAGATAAATCAATATAGATAATGCGCTCTTTGGGAACCCGCGAGGGAAGTTCACGCAGTTTCGCTAATACGGAAAGTTGTTGGGAGAATTTATCACCATAAGTGCCGCAATGAACTGTTCCTAGGTCAGTTTTCAAAATGAGATTGCTGGGATCACGCCAATCCACCACCATAATTTTTACAGGAGAACTGATCATCATGGGATACATTTGTTTCCAGTAAGTCCGAGATTGCTGATTAAGTCCCAAGATGGTTAACTGAGTTGAAGCGGCTATTTTAGCCCCTTGTGGGTATAATTTTTGAGGAATCCACACCCCTTCACCATCGAGAAAGCCCGCCTCTGTACCAACAGATGCCTTAGCTACGGGCTGTCTTTCCTTAACAGTTAAAGTAATTTGAGCCGGAAATAACTGACGGGTAATATAAACATCATCAATCGGAGGCTGGTTTTCTAGTTGGTCTGTTATTTGATGAATGGGTAGTTGCCAAATCGATTGGGGATAATTCATCTGGAGCATTTGTTGAATTTGCCCCTGATTTAGTAACTGATTCCCCGTAATCTTAACTTGAGATGACCCTCGAATCACCCAATGGGGTAAACCTAAGCTCCAAACTAATCCCCCTGTCATACCACAAAGGGCAGCAAAACGCCAAACTCCTTGCCAAGCTTTCAAGCGTCGCTGATGACTTAGGCTTTGACGCTGAGTTTTTAAGGCATCGGCCACAATAACTATACTATCCGTCATAATAACTACTACTCAGAAAATGTTATAACTAAAGGGAGCTACTCTACTTAAAATTAATTCATATATTATGAGGTTAATCGGCCAGGTAACTTGAGTCTAAGATACACTGATGTAAATATTCCCCACAAGTTCCTGTGCTAGAGTCAGCATTCGGATGTTATAAAAGTTTCACTAACACACACTAGAGCTTATGGTAAATCACAAAAGAGGGCTTGTTCTTGCCGCTACCGCCGCCGTTCTCACTGCGGTGGCTGTTACTGGGGCGGGCCTTCGCCTTTCCCGCAGCCAAGCATTTTTTCAAGATAATCCCAAAGAATTAGTCGATGAAGTTTGGCAAATTATCGACCGGACTTACGTTGATGGAACCTTCAATCAACTTGATTGGCGTGCCGTTCGCACTAAATATCTAGGAAAATCCTACGCGAATAAGGAAGAAGCTTACAAAGCGATTCGAGAGATGTTGAAATCCCTCGGTGATCCCTACACCCGCTTTATGGACCCCGAAGAATTCAAAAATATGCAAATTGATACCTCTGGGGAATTAACAGGGGTCGGTATTCAACTTACCAAGGATGAAGAAACTAAGGAACTGGTGGTAGTTTCCCCCATTGAGGACACCCCTGCTTTTGAGGCGGGCATTCTCTCTAAAGATGTCATTACCAAAATTAATGGCAAAACAACTCAAGGCATGGAAGTAGAAGATGCCGTTAAATTGATTCGGGGTCAACCTGGAACTAGCGTTAATTTAACTATCCGCCGCACGGGCAAAGAGGTTGATTATTCCCTTGTCAGAGCGCGGATTGAACTTCACCCCGTTCGGGCCAGGGTCGAAGAAACTCCCTCCGGTAAAATTGGTTATATCCGTTTGACTCAGTTTAGCGCCCAAGCGGGGGAAGAAATGCGCGATGCTATTCAAGAAGCAGAAGCAGCTAAGGTTAACGGTTATATCCTAGATTTACGCTCTAATCCAGGCGGTTTGCTCTACGCGAGTGTGGAAATTGCTCGGATGTGGTTTGATGAAGGCAAAATTGTCTCTACCGTCAGTCGCACTGGAGAGACAGAGGTACAACGGGCTAATAAACGCGCCTTAACGGATAAACCGTTAGTTATTTTAGTCGATGGCGGTTCTGCCAGTGCCAGTGAAATTCTTTCCGGTGCTTTACAGGATAATAAGCGGGCCGTTTTAGTTGGTAGTAAGACTTTTGGTAAGGGGTTAGTACAGTCCGTCCGAGGGTTGGGTGATGGTTCAGGACTTGCTGTGACCATTGCTAAATATTTAACCCCTAGTGGTCGAGATATCAACAAACATGGGATTGATCCTGATGTGGTTTTAGAGTTAAGTGATGAAGAACGGAAAGCCCTTCAACAAGAACGGGAAAAAATTGGGGCTTTTGGTGATCCTCAGTTTGATAAGGCGTTTGAGGTACTAAAACAAGAAATTGCTACGTCTAAAGACTCAAATGCTCGTGTGACTAATCCCTAATCATTGACCCTCATTAAAGAACCATAAGACATTAAATGTTAAGAGAGGAAACTAACCTAATTGAGCGGGTTTTCTCTCTTTTTTTTGTGAATTAAGTCATACCAATTACCGATTTTTACCGAAGAAAGAACCAAAGATCCCAGTCTTTTTGGGTTTATCTGAAGACTTGGGTTTATTTTCTTCAGGGGATGCCTTATCTAAGGCTTCTTTTGCTTCAATAACAATAGGATCTTGAGGGTTGACTTTACGGGCTTTATTAATATGAACCTTGGCCATGGTTAGTTGATTTTCTTTGATATAGGCTAATCCTAATAACCCATGACAGCTACTATTATTTGGTTCTTTTTTCAGGATTTCTCGCAATTCTATGATGGCTTGAGATGTGTTGTTGCGCTTGATGTAATCTTGGGCCCGTTTTACGGAAGAAGCGATTGCTGAAACTTGATCTTTGGTTTCAGTCTTTGTTGGGGGAGGGGTTGGTTTCGCTTTGGGTTTTTGTCTAGCTTTAGCTTTAATTTGTTCCCCTTGTTTAATCATTAAATAGATTAAATTCAATTCACTAATTTGGGCAATTTTATTAAATACTTGTTCTAAATCATTGTATTCTGAAGCGATAAGCGGTAACAATAACTTATGATAAGTTAGTTCGGCATTCTGACTGGTTTGAATCAGTTTTTGAGCTTCATCTGTGGCAATGGTAATACTACTTAGTTCTTTGGCTAAGTTCTGTCCCATTTGCGATAAAATCAGTAAATATTCGCTACGAGAACGGTCTTTTGAGAGTTGTTCATAAGCGGGATTAACTAATTTTGATAAGATTTTATTGGCTCGGTTTTTTTCTTTTTCTGTTTTGCCTCTACAGGTATCAGGATGGAGAATATAAGCAATTTTTAAATATCGCTGACGAATTTGCCGACTATCAGCATCTAAGGGAACTCCCAAAATTGCATAATGATCAGTTACATCATATTTAAAGAGTCCTTGTTCTACTGGAAAAGACATAGAATTTACAGCCTACCCCTAATCGCCAATGCCCTATTTTTAGTGGCTTTTTTCTGAAACTAGCACAAATAAACGTTTTAGTTATTCCTTTTTTTTCAGAATATTTTCCCTTGGTTCATTAGTAAATATTCCCTAATTGACTGCCCAAACTTTTTTTTACTCTCTATGGAGAGTATTTAAGATTTGCTCGTCAATTTTACTTTTAATCGTACTCTTTTAAGATCATATCATTTTCCTTAGATTTTCGCTAGTTTATCTGACTTGCATTAGATTAGGGGTTTCGCTTTTTACCGAGAAATTTAACGGGAGTCCTCTGGCAACACCATGAGATAGAATTTTTTTAGCCAGGGTAATGCCTCAGTCAAAGCTTGACTCAGGGAATGGTGAATCTCTCCATTGGTGGCTAAAAGTCTCCCTGACTCAATGATTAAAGGACTCTCATCATAGGCGGTGACTTTGCCCCCTGCTTCTTCTAAAATGACAATACCAGCGGCAATGTCCCAGGGACTTAACCCCCGTTCCCAATAACCGTCTAAGCGTCCACAAGCGACATCAGTTAAATCAACGGATGCGGAACCACTGCGCCGCACACCTTGGGTAAGATGGGTAAGATAGCAAAATTCGGGATAATTGGTGTCTGAGGTTTCGCGGCGATCGTAAGCAAATCCTGTCACTAATAAACTTTTGTTTAATTCCTTGGTTTTTGACACTTGAATAGGGCGATAATTAAGGGTAGCTCCTAATCCTTTTGCACCACGGAATAGCTCTTTCCGAAAGGGATTATAAACAGCACCAACTAGGGGAATTCCTTTAAATAATAACCCAACAGAAACGGAAGAAGCAGGATAACCATGAGCATAATTAGTAGTACCATCAAGGGGATCAATTGCCCAAAGATAATCACTTTGTTCGCTTCCTAGTTTGCCTGATTCTTCCGCTAAAATTTGATGATGGGGAACCCGAAGGTTTAATATCTTTAAAACGGCTGATTCTGCTTTTTTATCAGCTTCTGTCACCAAATCTCCTGGACGACCTTTTTCTTCAATTTTTTTTAATTGTCCAACGAGATCTTCTAAAATTATCCCCGCAGTCATGACCGCTTCTGTGGCAATATCGAGAAATAGTTCTCGTTCCTTTTGACTTGGTAATTCCATGATGATTTAATCGAGGTTCTGCTTCTATTATTGCTTAGTTTTGTCAAGAAAACCTAACAAACATTTCTAAAATCCTAAATTTTCAATCATCATCTAAGGGTAATCCTAATCTAACCTTTCCTTTACCAAAATATCGCCCAAATTGCAGTTCATAGACTTCATCTTCGTCTTGGGTTTCCACTTCCAAATCTGATTTTGCATAGCTAACACATAATAGAGCATAGCCTTTTTTTTGTAATTCGGGAGAGAGTCCTACTGCTTCAGGTTGATCGACTTCTCCTGATAAAATACGCACAGCACAGGCCGTACAAGCACCATTACGACAGGAAAAGGGAAGTTCGTAACCTTGATCTTCTGAACTATGAAGAATGTAGCGATCATCAGGAACTTCTAGGATGTATTCTTTATCGATTTGACGGTGATGAATGCGAATTTGGTGATAACGAGTCATGAGTTAAGGCTTGGTTAATCAATTTCTATTATAAACCCTCTTTACTAGGGAAGAAAGAATCACATTATCAAGATTTTATAATTTTAACTCTCAGTGAGTACATAAGTTGTGACTCGCCAGGTCTAGTACGTATATACGAATAATCGTTTTTTTGTTTTTGTAAATCCTTATTTTTATTGATATTTTTTCTAAAAAGAAAATTAATATCAGCATTTTTGCTAATGTTTTTGAATAAGAACAAAGTTAATCTTTGAATATATGAGTATAAATTTAGAATTGATCAACTTTTACCCATGATGAACAATAATACTTACATTCAATTTTCTTCAGCAACCTATTCTGGTTTTGAAGAAGATCAACCTTATCCTAACCAAATAGAAATTACGGTCACTCGTTCTGGCAATATTGATGATTATAGCAATGTAGAAGTTCACTTGGGAAATCGTACTGCACAGGAATGGTCAGATTTTGGGGGAATGTTTCCTCAATGGATAGACTTTCAACCTGGAGAAACTAGCAAAACTATTTATCTTGATGTATTTGATGACTTTGAATTAGAAGGAACAGAAGACATTGAATTAAAATTAATCAATAATTCTGGCAACCCTAACTTAATTTTAGGAGAACAAGATACCACCATTGTTTCTATTTTAGATAATGAAATTTCTTACATCGAATTTGAATCTGCCAAATATGTAACCTTAGAACAAGATGATACTTGGTTAAACCGTTTAGAAGTTACTGTTACTCGTTCAGGGAATATTGATACCTATACCACTGCTTATTTAGAAGTAGTAAATGGAACAGCAGAGCAATATAATGACTTCTATATTCCCAATTTAATGGTAGATTTTGCCTATGGAGAAACCAGTAAAACTATCTTTATCGAAGTACCAGATGACTGGAATTTAGAAGGAACAGAAAACTTTCAATTAAAGTTAATTGATGACCCTTATAACAATGAGATTGAAATCGGAGAAAATGGGACTACTACCGTATCTATTTTAGATAAGCAAACCTCTTATTTAGAATTTGAATCTGCCAAATATGTAACCTTAGAACAAGATGATACTTGGTTAAACCGTTTAGAAGTTACTGTTACTCGTTCAGGGAATATTGATACCTATACTACTGCTTATTTAGAAGTAGTAAATGGAACAGCAGAGCAATATAATGACTTCTATATTCCCAATTTAATGGTAGATTTTGCCTATGGAGAAACCAGTAAAACTATCTTTATCGAAGTACCAGATGACTGGAATTTAGAAGGAACAGAAAACTTTCAATTAAAGTTAATTGATGACCCTTATAACAATGAGATTGAAATCGGAGAAAATGGGACTACTACCGTATCTATTTTAGATAAGCAAACCTCTTATTTAGAATTTGAATCTGC
>NZ_JAYGHQ010000003.1:186431-241324 GCF_034931425.1 Crocosphaera sp. XPORK-15E | reverse complement strand
CTCTTGTTTCAATAGAGAACTTTTGGTTGTTTTATTTTCAAAATGAGAATTGCTGCCAGTCTGGGGGCAAGTATTACTGATGGAGGTAGTAATGGTGTAAGTATCACACCGGGTGCACCGGGTGGATTCACAAGTGTAACTACCCTCTATGACCAACTTGGTAATGCCTTGGCTAGCATGGGCGGCCCTAACAGTATTGGCCTTGGTGGTCCTTTTAGTGGGTCTGGTTCGGGTCCAGCAGCAACTTATACCTACGGCCCTTTCAACGCCTTCCCGCCTCTCATGGTAGACTGCTTCCAGTTTGGTTCTGAGTGTGGCGAAGTAAGAACCCGAGTCACCTTTACTGCTTCAGGTGGGTCGGATCGCTTTGCTTTTACTGGTGGTGCTGATATAACCGCTAAGGAAGCTACTCCTGAGCCCGTACCTGAACCTGGTACCACTGCTGCTCTAGTTGGTGTTGGTCTTTTAGGTTTGGCTTCTCGGAAACGTAAGGATTCATAGAAACTGTCAGTAACAGAATCAAAATCACTTAATATAATTGAATAAATCCGGTTCTATATCTAGGCTATGTGGCCAAGGTAATTATAGCAACCGGATTTTATATTATGAGATCTTGCACCTGAACCAAAAATCCGATTTTTTGCCTAAATTTCAAGAAAAAAATCAGGGTTTCACGGTTCAAAAATCGGATTTTTTGAGCTTTTCGGTGTTGGTGCAAGATCGGAGTTAATGAAAAATTGTGTCTAAGAGGCTGTTCACAATCCCATGACCACTATATTAGCAATTGAAACCAGTTGTGATGAAACCGCTGTCGCTATCGTCAATAATCGTGAGGTTTATAGTAGTGTGGTTGCCTCACAAATTGAACTTCATCGGATGTATGGGGGAGTAGTTCCCGAAGAAGCATCTCGTCAACATTTACTGACCATTAATCCTTGTATTGATCAAGCTTTAGAGGAAGCAAAATTAAGCTGGAATGAGATTGATGGCATTGCCGCAACCGTTGCCCCTGGCTTAGTTGGGGCTTTAATGGTAGGAGAAACTGCCGCGAAAACCCTTTCAATTGTACATCAAAAACCCTTTATTGGGGTGCATCATTTAGAAGGTCATATTTATGCGACTTATTTGAGTGAACCTAACTGGAAATCGCCTTTTTTATGTCTTTTAGTATCTGGGGGTCATACCAGTTTGATTTATGTGAAAGATTGCGGGATTTATGAACAATTAGGAACTACCCATGATGATGCTGCGGGGGAAGCTTTTGATAAGGTAGCAAGATTATTAAAATTAGGTTATCCAGGGGGGCCAATTATTGATAGTTTAGCCAAAACAGGCAACCCTGAAAGGTTTATTTTACCAGAGGGAAGGGTATCCTTACCAGAGGGAGGTTATCACCCTTATGATTCTAGTTTTAGTGGCTTAAAAACGGCAGTATTAAGATTAGTTGAACGGTTAAAAAAAGAGGGACATGAACCCTTACCTATTGCAGATTTAGCGGCAAGTTTTCAAGCAACTGTTGCTCGTTCATTAACTAAAAAAACCATTGCCTGTGCCTTAGATTATGGTATCACTCATATTGCGGTTGGGGGAGGAGTTGCGGCCAATAGTGGACTAAGAAAACAGTTACAAGAAGCAGCAAAAGAACACAATTTAATTGTGCATTTTCCGCCGATTAAACTATGTACAGATAATGCAGCAATGATCGGTTGTGCTGCCTGTGATCATTTTAACAAAGGTCATCTTTCTTCCCTCAAATTAGGGGTAAAATCTCGATTAGGAATTACTGAAGTAATGCAGCTTTATTCTGTCAATAATTAGTTAATGCCTGTTCCCTGTTTCCTAAAACTATTAAGTGTCAGTTAATGAGGAATGTTGGGAACAAGACGAAAAAGCAAAGTCAACAAAGCGGTTGCTACAGCCACAACAACAGGAACAATCAGGGAACGGAAGCCTTGTAAATCGGAAATAGCCTTAACCATCGTAGCTTGTTCATTTTCTACCTTTTCGAGTCGCTTGTCCATGCCACCGACTTTCTCGGTTAAAGTCGCCTGTCCTACTTCTAAATTGGTGAGGCGTTCGTTAATCTTGTCTAATTTCTGGTTAACTTCCTTAAACTTCTCATTAGTCTCTTTTTGGTTGCTGTCTAGCTTGTCGTCAATGCGTTTAAGGACTTCTGCTATTGAATAGGTGACGGTAGCAGGTTCATTCATAAGTTAAACTCCTAACCTAACCAGGAATAATTTTTCTGTTTAAGGCAATTTCTTGTTGCTGATTTGTCTATCTTAACTTGAGTCTTACACAAACATAAAATCCCCTGATCAAAGCGAATTTGTTACCCTAAAATAAGTAACTACCCTCTATCCCATCTAAAGCTCTCAGATGTTGTCAAAAACCGCGAAAATCTCATCCTCAGTTACCACCAAGATCACGCCCCTCTTAGTCTCTCCTGCTCAAATTATCAAAGGACATGGTATTCTATCCCAAGCAGGAAGTGGGATCGCTCGCTTAGGTAAGCGTCCCTTAGTCGTGGGCGGAAATAATACCCTTTCTGTGATTTCCCCCCATTTAGACCCTATTTTTCAACAATTTAAACTTATTGCTGCCCAAGCAACTTATAGCCCAGACTGTTCCGAAAATTCCCTAGAAAGCCTCACCACAGCCACCAGGGAACATCAAGCCGATTTTGTCATGGGAGTAGGGGGAGGAAAAGCTCTTGATACCGCTAAATTACTCGCTCATCAGCAACAAATTCCTATCGTTACTATTCCCACCTCTGGGGCAACTTGTGCCGCTTGGACAGCTTTATCTAATATTTATTCTAACGAGGGAGCCTTTCAATATGATGTTCCTTTATTGCGTTGTCCTGACTTATTAATTTTAGACTACAAGCTGATCAAAACCGCCCCCAAACGGACATTAATTGCCGGAATTGGAGATGCGATCGCAAAATGGTATGAAGCGTCTGTTAGTAGTGGTAATTCTACCGCAACATTAACTATTGCGGCAGTGCAACAGGCCAGAATTTTACGAGATATTTTATTGCAAAAATCAGCAGCGGCCTTAGAAAACCCTGGTGGGGAAGACTGGTGTGAAGTGGTAGATGCAACAGTATTATTAGCAGGAGTAATTGGAGGTTTAGGGGGTGCAAATTGTCGCACAGTAGCGGCCCATGCTGTCCATAATGGTTTAACCCATATTCCGGCGGCCCATGAAGCATTACATGGGGAAAAAGTAGCCTATGGTATTCTGGTTCAATTACGTTTAGAGGAGATGATACAAGGGAACCAATTAGCAGCA
The DNA here is from genome assembly GCF_034931425.1 of Crocosphaera sp. XPORK-15E. Taxonomy (NCBI): domain Bacteria; kingdom Bacillati; phylum Cyanobacteriota; class Cyanophyceae; order Chroococcales; family Aphanothecaceae; genus Crocosphaera; species Crocosphaera sp. XPORK-15E. Next base: position 238,027 of record NZ_JAYGHQ010000003.1, on the reverse strand, counting down.
TCTTCTCGACAACAATTATTGAAATTTTATGGAGAAATTGGCCTACCCAAAACCCTAGAAGATTTAGGGTTAGGTGAGGTAACATTAGCCCAATTACGTCAAGGGGCCAAAATTAGCTGTCATTCTAATTCAGATATTCATCGTTTACCCTTCTCTGTATCTCCCGAACAATTATTAGGGGCCATGGTGTCAACAAAGGCGGAAATTGTGGTGAATAAAACTCAAGTTAACTCTTGAGCCAAAAATTAGGGGTTAGGGGTTAGGGGTTAGGGGTTAGCTCCCCACTCCCTCACCCCATCACTGTCATTTAAGAGTAGCGTAACCCATAGTAGCATCAGCCATACGACACCAGATAACCACTGATTTAAAGCCTGAAGTTTGAATAGCACTAGGAATAGGATAACGTTGCGCTCCTTTTGCGCTGTGTAACTTCCCTAAATTGATAAAACGATTCATATTAGAGTTAGAGTAAGATTTAGGAGGGGTGGCATCGGGATCAAGTAGTACGTGCAGATCAGGAGCTTGATCGGTTGTACTGAAGGCTGAGTCTAGCTCCAAATAGGTTTGTCCATTTTCCCTGACAATTTTGGCCATTCCAGTTGTGGGAGCTTCAGCTTTAACGAAGGTTCCCATCTTAACGACGGGAGTGTTTTGAGCCATGAGGATAGGAAGATTAACTTGAAATTCTTCAGCCGCATTAACAGGCGTTGTGGTTGTAGATAAACTGCTGCCAAAGATCAAGGCAGAAACTAAACCAGTAGCGAGAAGAAGTTGAGTTTTTGGGGAGAAGATCATGACTTGAAATCCTGCTTTTGAGCTTTGAGTTGGTTTTCAATTCTAAGTATCTTTCTCTATCCTGAGAATTGAAGGGGAAAATTCTGAAAAACCCCTAAACTTTGGCTGATAAAACTGAGAATTTGTGAACTTGTACAGGAGGAAAAGGAAAAAGACTAACCCTTTACCCTTTCCCTGTTAATGTTTACAGCCTCGATAGCACTTCTTTTGCTGCCGTTAAGGTGCGTTCAATATCCTCATCTGTATGAGCTAAAGACGTAAATCCCGCCTCAAATTGAGAAGGAGCAAGATAAACACCCCTTTCTAACATTCCCCGATGGAAACGCCCAAATTTAGCGAGATCTGACTTTTTCGCATCGTCATAGTTACGAACCGGCCCTTCCGTAAAGAATAAGCCAAACATTGCCCCAAGATAGCCGCCACAAACTTTATGGCCAGTCTCCTTGGCAACCTTTAACAACCCTTCACTTAATTTCTGGGTAATGCGGTCTAAATAGTCATAAGTTCCTGGTTTTTGCAACAATTCCAGAGTTTTAATTCCTGCTGTCATGGCCAAAGGGTTTCCCGATAAGGTTCCCGCTTGATACATGGGGCCCGCAGGAGCCACCATAGACATAATATCTTTGCGTCCCCCATAAGCACCCACAGGCAACCCACCGCCGATCACTTTGCCGAGGGTAGTTAAATCAGGAGTAATGCCAAATTTTTGTTGGGCCCCACCATAAGCAAGACGAAAACCCGTCATCACTTCATCAAATACCAGTAAAGCTCCATATTCTTGGGTTAATTCCCGTAATCCTTCTAAAAAGCCCGCATCAGGGATGATAAAACCAGAATTACCGACAACAGGCTCTAAGATGACTCCAGCGATCTGATCTGGATTTTCAGCAAAGAGGGTTTTAACCGCTTCTAAATCATTATAGGGGGCGTTGAGGGTGTTGCTGGTAGTGCTTTTAGGAACCCCAGGAGAGTCCGGTAAACCGAGGGTTGCAACCCCTGAACCGGCCTTAACCAAAAACATATCAGCGTGGCCGTGATAACAGCCTTCAAACTTGATAATTTTATCCCGTCCCGTAAAGGCTCTAATCAAGCGCAGAACGGACATACAAGCTTCCGTACCTGAATTGACAAAACGCACCATTTCAATGCTCGGAACAGCATCTATGACCATTTCTGCTAGGACATTTTCTAACACAGAAGGGGCCCCGAAACTGGTTCCCTTTTCTAGTGCTTCATGTAGCGCAGTAATGACATCAGGATGAGCATGGCCACAAATGGCGGGGCCCCAGGTTCCTACATAATCAATGTACTGATTGCCGTCTACATCCCAAATATAAGCCCCTTTGACCCGATCAAAGACGATGGGTTGTCCACCGACAGACTTAAACGCTCTTACCGGAGAACTAACCCCTCCTGGCATTAATTTTTGAGCAGCGGCAAATATTTCTTCCGATTTTGTGGTTTTCAATGATGTTGTGCTAACCAATCTAATCTCCTTTACATCCTAGTAGAATTCTGTTTCGTGACAATTAGGATCTTTGTCTTCTGCTAAACATTGTCTGATTTTATCAGAAATTTTGGGTTTAAAACCCCGTCCCTTTGGCAAGCTCCCTTATGAATCCATCCCTGAGCAACGAACCGTTACACTCTTATCTTGACGGCAACGCCGGAAAAATCGATAGGATTCGCTGTAAGCACATACTGTAGATATTGAGACTATATTAATTTCATCGGATTTCTTACATTCACACTATAGTTTGTAGACTTATCTGGCTTTTTATTTTAGAGTTTTCTGCTGATGGAACAACACCAAAAAGCAGATAAGTTACAAAAAAACTTTGGTCAAGTAATTCGTAATCGCCGTCTAGCATTAGGCATTTCTCAAGAGAATTTAGCTGAAAACTGCGATTTACACCGAAATTACATCAGTGAGATTGAAAGAGGTATTAAATCCCCTTCACTAAAAACCATTACTTTACTGGCGATCGCTTTGGGGTGTCTTCCTCATATTTTGCTTCAAGAAGCAGAAGAATTATTAAATGATGATACTTTTACTTCTTAATTTTAATTAATGAGTAATTTAGATTAATAATGCCAAGAAGAAAACCTTATACCAAAGTCAAAAAATCTAATCAAATTAGAGAAAACCATGTTAAAAGAATGGGAGATGTTACTTTTAAAGGTTTTCAATGTCTTAATAGCAAATGTACTGAGTTTATTCTGGTTAAGAAAAGTGAGATTGGAATTGATTTTGAAATAAAATGTCCAAAATGTGAATATTTTCATGTCTCTGGAAACGAATCAAAATTTTATGACTATGAACTTCTAAGGCTTGATCAAGACAAAAATCCTATTGAAACCATAGAAACTGGAGAATTTACTATTCTTCATGATGATTATATCAATGAATCTCAAGACTATAAATATTGTATAGTCTGTAATACAATTAAGCCAGTTGTTCTTTTTGACCAACATCAAAGTCGTAATTCAAGTAGACAAGGTGAATGTAGATTATGCAAAAAAGTTTATAACAGTATCAAAAATCAAACTAGAATAAGCGATCAGCATCGAGAAGCATCTCAAAATCGTAGATTGTATTCAATAATTTCTGGTAGTCAAAAAATAAATAGTGAAGAAATTTTTGAAAAATATAAACATAAATGCTTTAATTGTGAAAAAGATTTACATAAAGTAGAATCTGAGAAAGAAAGACCCCTTGACCATTCTATTCCTGTTTATTATTTATATCCTTTAACCACAGAAACAGCAACTTTATTATGTCAAGAATGTAACAGCAAAAAAACGAATAAATGGCCTTCTGCTTTTTATTCAGATCAAAAACTTAAACAGCTATCTATTCAGACAGGTCTTAGTTATGAACTTTTATCAGGAGAGCCTCAATATAATTCTGATGCACTTGAGAAACTAAAAACACCTAAAAAGGTAGATGAACTATTAAATAAATATAGTAGATATATAGATAGAATAATAAAATTACGAAATAGAATCTTAAAAGATTGTGATTTCGATTTTTTGGAAAATTCTACAGCCATTTCTCAAGATTGGATAGATAAAGCAAATAAAGAATTTAATCAATCATAATAATCTTAAAGTTTAAAGTTTTTGAAAAAATAAATATTGATGTGATTGAGTTGCACCTTGAGCTTTAATCCCAAATTTTTCACTGCCGACAACATCTTCATCAAAAGAATATATTAATTCAAAGTATTGATCAGAACGTTTAATTAATTCTTCTGCCATATTACAAGATTTAGTTTTACCCACGTGCATAATCAATTTTCCTTGAGGTTTTAACCAGGTGGCACAACTTTTAAAAAAATCAAAATAAATATCCATTGATTTCTTTTGTTGATATTCTAAAAATTGTTCTTGACGAGATGTAAAATCGTCTTTTTCCCAACCAGCCAACCAAAGTCTCATCCAGTTAGTAATAAAAAATCTTGTTGAAGCTACAAAAGGAGGAGAAGTAATCACTACATCTACCTGATTTTTGTATAAATCATTTAACTTAGAAAATGGAAGTTGTGTCGCCATTCCACAAAGTAATTTTTGAGGATATTCTATTTCTAGCATTCTTTTTATTTTATCAGTAAGACGAGGTGCTAAAGGTCGATATTCAAAGCTTCCAGTCGGTTTAAAAGGTGTTACTGGATGTGATCGCCTAGAAAGGGCATAAGGACGATTACCATGAAGAATATGTAACAAACAAGAGTAAACCAACGCTTGACCCCAAGAAGTACAAGGATTTAATTTAAGATAATTACGAGCAGTTAATATTTCTTTAAAGGTTTCTTCATTAAAATATTCAGGAAGTTTACCATTGAAACCAAAATCTTCATAGATAGATAAGTCTTGATTATTTTTATTGGTTTCAATATACTTTAATAAATCATCAAGAATTAAATAAACTTCTTCATTTGCTCCTCTATCTATTTTTGTTTTAGTTAAAATATAACCAAGCTCTTGTAAATCATTCCCTAAAGGATAACGACCTTGTAAAAAAGCCTCTAAAGGAATAGTTCCACAGCCAGACATAGGATCTAATACTACATCTTTAGGTGAAGTAAATTGACTAATCAAAAAATGAGCAATCGCTGGTTTTAATTTACCTTGGTATGAACATAAAGAATGTAATTTATTTCCCCAATTTCTACTACTATATGGTTGCTCTAAATAAGGTAAAGATTTAGAAAAATTTTCTGCTTGGGTTTTATAGTCTTGAGCATTTTGACGATCATTTAAGCCAACAAAAAGAACATTTGTATTTGATTTTTCAAAAATCAGTAATACTTGCTTAAGTTCTGTTCCATCTTTTGATTTTCTTTCTCTTACTAATCTTTCTTCTATACAAACTAAACCAAGATTTGAAGCAAGTATTTTTAATATTTTATCGGTAGGTACATGAACACCAGCAAAACGAGAATCACCAATATCAACGACTAATCTACCTTCCATCCTTAAGATATCATAAGATTTTTTTAACCACATATATGAATCTGAGAAATAGCGTCTCACTAACTCAGGTATTCTAGAATCATACGCTACTTTATCTAAATCGGAAGCAATTAGTTCAACTTCAGGAATAACCATAGGTTGACGACCCTTATTAGAAATGTTATTAATTCCTGCTGCCATTGCTTGAGAACGAAACAAACTCAACTCTTTTTCATGTTTTAGAAAGCCTGTAAGCCATAGTTCTAATTTAGTATTTCTGAAATAATTAGTTCCATTTAGATAAGGCGGAGAGGTTAAAATAAAATCTAGTTTTGTATTTATAGACGATTCAAATAAAGCTGATTCTCCTAAACAAGAAACTTCTGGAAAATCAATGTTTATTTGAGATATATCTAAACATATTTGTTGTGATTTGTGCTTAAATTGTTGTAATACTGAAAATTTTGCTGGTAATTTTTCATTAGGTTTTCGACATCTTAAATCAGAAGCACGTTTCATTTCACTACATAAAACTGCAATTGCTCCTAAAGCTAACTTAGCAAAATCTTTAAATTTTAATACTGGTGTTTCACATTTTTCGATAGCTTCTTTTATAGCAATGATTTCAATTAACCTAGAATTAACAAAATAGTTACGATTTAAAAAACATTGATTAATTTTATTTTGTGCTTCTTCTAATGATCTTAGATTATTTTTTGCATATATGAATATTGATTCTAAATATTCTTTAAGCAAATCTAAATTATTATAGGCATCTTTTAAGTTGTTAGTCTTACACTCAATTACTAATCTCATGAAAGGGTTTATTTCTGAATAGTAACTAACCATGTTTTTATTGGTAGCTACAGTAACAGTCGTTCCCGTTCCAGCAAAAGGATCATAAATACAATTACCATCACAAAATTCTTCAATAATACTTTCAACAAATTCGCAAGAAAATCCCTCAATATATGGATACCAACGATGTACTAATTGTTTATGATTAGGAGAAAAAGTTCCATGTTTTCCTGATTTTATGTTTGTATCAGAATCAGAAAAGGATAGTTTATCTACATCAAAAAGAGAGAGTTGAGTAGATTTTTGAGGAGAGATAATGTAATTATTTTTAGGCACGACTAAGTTTAAACTTTTAACTTGGGTGGATATTTTAATTTTATCATTTACACTTCTCAGAAATCCCCAAAAATGATGATTCCTGATGCTTAAGGGCTAAGAAAACCTCCATATCTTTACTTTTGGAACTTTGATGACACTAATTTGCCCCCGATCCCAATTAATGTATCACTGTATAAGATAAGATGGAGAATAGGGGATTCGAACCCCTGACCTCTGCGGTGCGATCGCAGCACTCTACCAGCTGAGCTAATTCCCCATTCGTCTTCAGACCTCCTATTCTAACATTGAATGCTGCTGTTTGTAATTCTTTTTAACTTAGTTCTTACCCTGATCAATTTTTATCTGGTTTGGCAACTGGGAAAATTGAGTCATTTGTTGCAAAAAGTTACCTATCGATTAACAATACTAGAACAGCGAATTCATGTTATTTTTTATACTGCACCAGAGATTATTTTAAGGGGACAGGAAGGTACTAATCATCTGAGAAAAAGTTATCAATCCTTAAATATTCAACTGATCAAGTTACAACAAATTATAAGTTTACTAAATTTTTTATTGAGAATTTTGCCCCAAAAAAGATTTTATTTTAATCAAAAATAATCAATAGTTAAAATTAATCTAAAAAATATTATATTGTCTTTTTAATGATGAAGAATTATGATGAAATTAAAATTAATCGTCAACGAGAGGAAAGGGTTATGATTACAGTGCGTCCGTCACAAGAGCGAGGAATGGCTAATTTTGGCTGGTTAGATAGTCGTCATAGCTTCTCCTTTGGTCAATATTATGATCCAAATTATGTAGGGTTTGGGACGCTACGGGTGATCAATGAAGACAAAGTGACACCAGGGGCCGGATTTCCCACCCATCCCCATCACAACATGGAAATTATCACCTATATTATTGATGGGGCCTTAGAACACAAAGACAGTATGGGCAATGGCTCAATTATTCGTCCTGGGGATGTACAGCGAATGACCGCAGGTACAGGAATTAAACATAGTGAATTTAATCCTTCTCAGACAGATCCCGTTCATTTACTGCAAATTTGGATTATTCCAGATACAGAAGGTTTAACCCCTAGTTATGAACAAAAACACTTCCTACCCACCGAAAAAGAAGGAAAACTCTGTCTTATTGCTTCCCAAGATGGAAAAGAAGGCTCTGTTACCATTCATCAAGCTGTAGACTTATATACGACTCAGTTAAAGGAAGGCCAAACCGTTCAATCTTCGTTAAAAGAGGGGCGGAGTGCTTGGGTTCAAGTGGTTAAAGGATCAGTGCAATTAATCGATCGCCAATTAATTGCTGGAGATGGGGCCGCAATTATGCAAATGGCTGAAATTACCCTAACAGGGTTATCTGAGTTAGCTGAGGTATTATTATTTGATCTTCCTGAACCCATCAGCGTCTGAAATGGGTTTTAGTTTGCCATATAAACCCCAATTTTATTCGGTTCTTTTTTCCATAATCCTTGCAATTTTCCAGAGGATAACTGTTTGATTGTATCTTCTCGAACCACCATAAATTGTGTCTGGTTTAATTCCCCATAAAGTGCCTGAGTTACTTCGTTAATTGTCCACTCTTTTCCCTGATTTGATTGCAATAGTTTCTGAATCGCTTGTTGCTTGGATAACCCTCGATATTCTGGCAACATAGGAATAGCAGAAGACTTTAGGTTAGAACGATTACCCTTGGCTATTGTTAAAGAAATTTGCTTTAATTCCTGCAATTTTTCTATCCCTGTTTCTGACCAGAAATAATGCTTTTGAGGATTCTTAAAATAATCAACACCCTCTATCAATTGTTCCAGATATCTTGTCCGTAAATTTAAGATGAAATTTATGGTAACTGACAACAACTTGGCTACCTTAGCAGTGGGTAAAGCATCATCGGGAACCTCCCCTTTTTTCAGTTTTTTTTCGACCAAATCAGGAAAATCAGCTAAGTTTAACGTCCAACAATTAGGAGCATCAGGGACTTTCGCCCATTGCTCTTGCTTAGCTCCTTTTATTAACTGTTGTTCCATTAACGGCTTCACCTGTTGCTGCTCCTCCTCAGAAATCAGCCCATAAAAATGCCGTAAGATATAGTCAATTTGTAGCATTTTCCCGCGTTCCACCTCCAATAATTCTCGGATTTTTGGCGACGGTATCACGAAAAATTCATCCTCATCTTCTGTATCTTCATCTTCCATCTCCTCATCTTTTGTATCTTCATCTTCCCTATCTTCATCTTCCCTGTTGTCGGCGATAGTTTCATCAGGGACAGGGTTAGCATCATTGAGCAGCCAAGATTGAGCTTCCACCGATTCAGGGAGAGATGATTGATCTGATAATAGAGCTTGGACGTGTCCCAACTGCTGAGACGCGATGATTGCCGCCTGTTGATGATATTCAATCAGTTGACGATAATAATCAGCTAATTGGGCTAAATATTCGTTAACTGCTGCGGGGGGTGATGGTGGTTTCATCATGGCTTACTTTTGCTGTTCTTTGAAAAATCGTTTGCATTTCTTGGTGATGCCTTTGCATTCGTTGCCGTACTTGGGACAAGCAGTCGCGTAGGTTTCTCTCTCACAACTGTCATGGCAATAAGAACATAAGAACTTAAAAACGCGGGTGTGGATGACCCGATCATGCGCTCTGACTGTGTATTCGTTAACGTGAACCTTCTTACTTGGCATTTTGGGTATTAGAAAAAACAACTCTCTTTCTAGTGTGACCAATATTAGGACTCTTGTGCTACTTTCTCTGTAAAGATTTGCGGACTTTTCCCGACAGCTTGTACTCTAGTTTATTATGAGAAGACTAGGTTATTCAGTCAATTATAAGATAATAATTAATATGGATCAAAATCTTACGCGCCAACTTTTGCAACAAGATACGGAAGAAAAAGAAGCTCTTGCCTTACTTTTAGAACGTCATTTATCCCGTCAAGAGCAAATTTTTGTCCAGAAAACTCAGATGGGAAATACTCAAGGTTATCTTGGTTCTGTCTCTTTAGAATGGTTGGCTAGTCGCGTTCGTTTTGCGTCTCAACTGCCTTTGTTTCGGCGCAAATATGATCCCATTACTGATAATATTATCCGTGATGCTGAAACTGTTGAAGAATTACAACAACGTCCTTTAGACTGGTCACGACAAGCTCATTTGGCTCAATATTTAGCTGTTGTTAGAAACCATAAATTTCCTCCTGTTTTAGTGGTAATTAGTAGTGGCTGGGTTAATGATCCTCATGCCGTAGAATGGGGCGGTAATCGCCGCGCTTTAGTCAGTGTGGATGATTTTACCTCCTTAGATCAACAAGATAGAATAGGATTGATAAATATTGGAGAAGATTATTCTATTTTTGCTCTAGATGGACAGCATCGACTGATGGGAATACAAGGGTTAATGGAGTTATTAAAAACCGGAAAATTAGAGGTTTATAATAAGTATAAAAAAGCTACAGGCTCAATGATTACCATTGATGATTTAATTGAAGAATATCATCTAGATGTAGCATCTTTACAAAGTTTATCCCAAGAAAAAATTGGCATTGAAATTATTCCTGCTGTTATTCAAGGAGAAACCTATGAAGAAGCAAGAAGACGGGTAAGGTCAATTTTTGTTCATGTCAATCGTATGGCCATTTCCTTGAGTAAAGGACAGTTAGTTTTATTGAATGAAGATGATGGGTTTGCTATTATTTCTCGCCGACTTGCGATCACTCATTCTCTGTTAAAAGATCGAGATGAACATGACTGGAACCCTCGCGTAAATTGGGATAGTGCAACTATTTCTAATAAGTCAACAGTTTTGACAACTTTACAAGCATTACAAGACATGGCAGAAGGGTATTTAGGCGATAAATTTTCTCATTGGAAAAATAAAGATAAAAAGAATTTAATTGCTTTACGTCCTGATGATCAAGAAATAGAAGAAGGGTTAGAAGATTTACAGGAATTATTTGATTATTTGGCTTCTTTACCTAGTTATCGTCAATTAGAACAAGGGGTAAAAAGCTTTGAATTGCGACGTTTTAGTCATGAAACCGGGGGAGGTGAAGGAAATATGTTATTTCGTCCTGTGGGACAAATTGCCTTAATTCAAGCTTTGGGATTTTTGGTTTTTCGGAAAGAATTTGACCTAAAAACTATCTTTAAAAAATTAATTTATTTTGATGAAATTGGGGGATTTAGTAACATGGAAAACTCTCAATCTTTATGGTATGGGATACTTTATGATCCCATGAAAAAACGAATACAAGTATCTGGTAAAAAGTTGGCTAGTCGTCTGTTTATTTATTTATTGGGGGGCGTTAATGATGAATTTGAAAAAGCAGAAATTAGAAAGGCATTAGCAGAAGCAAGAACTATTAAAGATGCGGCAACTAATCAAGAAAAAACTATTGATTTTCAAGGAAAGTTTGTCAAACCAAGAAGTGTAGGATTACCTGATATTTTATGATAAAGTTTATCTTAATAAAATTTTGAGCAAAGTAGTACAATAAATGCGCTATACTTGGGATGAAGCTAAAAATGAGGCTAATCTGAGAAAACATGGGTTAAGTTTTTTTGATGCTGACTTAGTTTATGAGTCTTCTGTTAAACTAACATTACCTAGTCAGTATGATAGTTTTGAGACACGCTGGATAGACATAGCACAAGTACAAGAAGAAGTCTTGTTATTAGTTTATACGATCCGAGAAGACACGATTAGATGTATTTCTTTTAGAAAAGCGAGTAGAAAGGAACGGAGGTTATATTATGACAAGTTACAGCAGTGAAGAACTCAAAAAAAGACGACAAATTAAACAAAATAGCGACTGGAAAAAAGTTGCTGCCATGACTGATGATGAGATAGATTTTTCGGATGTTCCAGAATTAGACGAAAATGCCTTTAACTCAGCAGAAGTTATCCGAAAACCTGTTAAAGTAAACAAAACCGTTAATCTTGATGATGATTAATGGAATCAATTACATTGATTAAGCAATCGTAGGGGCATAATATATTATGCCCCTACTAACTGTTATTTGTTCTCAACCCACATTCCGCACTTCAAAAAGAATTATTATAAATACCTAAAATTTTGAGAAACCCTAGAACATTTATGGTATTAGTGAAAATACTCCTTTGAAAATGTATAGGAAGTTACGAATATGGTTCTTCAACTCGGAGACATTGTACCTGATTTTACCCAAGAAACTAGCCAAGGAACCATTTCCTTCCACGAATGGGCTGGAAATAGCTGGGTTGTGCTGTTTTCTCACCCTGCTGATTATACCCCCGTTTGCACCACTGAATTAGGGACAGTAGCTAGTCTCAAACCCGAATTTGACAAACGTAACGTTAAAGTTCTAGCCTTGAGTGTGGATAATGTTGATTCCCATAAAGGTTGGATTAGCGACATCAACGAAACCCAGAACACCACCGTTAACTATCCTATTATCGCCGATCCCGATCGCAAGGTAGCGGACTTATATGGGATGATTCACCCCAACTCCCTGAATAACCTAACCGTGCGTTCCGTCTTTATTATCGATCCTAACAAGAAATTACGCCTAACCTTGACCTATCCGGCTAGTACAGGACGTAATTTTGATGAAATTTTGCGGGTGATTGATTCTCTGCAATTAACCGATTATCATCAAGTTGCCACCCCTGCTAACTGGAAAGATGGAGATGATTGTGTCGTTGTTCCCTCCATTCCCACCGAAGAAGCAAAACAGAAGTTTCCCAAAGGTGTTACTGAAGTTAAACCCTATTTACGCATGACTCCCCAACCCAATAAATAGGAATAGTTTCATCATTAAAATCTAGTAGGGGTCAACGGCCGTTGACCCCTGTTTCCACAATGATATGGCTGAAAACCTTGCCAGAGTTTGCTAGGATTAGAGATCGGACTTCATTGCATCAAAAAGGAGGTTTCCTATGTCCCGTAAATGCCAGCTAACCGGAAAAAAGGCTAATAACGCCTTTGCTGTCTCTCACTCTCACCGTCGCACCAAAAAGCTACAAGAAGCTAATCTACAATGGAAACGAGTTTGGTGGCCAGAAGGCAACCGTTGGGTTAGATTACACATTTCTACCAAAGCCATTAAAACCCTACAAAGGAAAGGGTTAAACGCCATGGCCAAAGAAGCTGGAATTAACTTAAATAAAATGTAATCCCCGAAAATGTCAACAAATAGGGGTTGAACTGGGGATGAAATATAAAATATTCATCTCCCCTTTTCAATTTCTAGGAGTAAATGGGTTATATTATTAACAAAACTTAATCGATAACCCTTTAATAAATCCTCATGACGACATCAGAACTGATCAACCCTAACGCCTTAGAAAGTTACTTTTGGCATTGGCAGGGACACCGTATTAAATACACAGTTAAGGGACAAGGTGAACCAATTCTTTTAATTCATGGGTTTGGTGCATCTATCGGTCATTGGCGCAAAAATATCCCCGCTTTGTCCCAAGAAAACTATCGAGTATATGGGTTAGATTTGTTGGGATTTGGAGGATCAGATAAGCCTCAATTAGATTATACTGTAGACTTATGGCGAGATTTAATTAGAGATTTTTGGCAAGCACATATTAATAAACCGACGGTATTTGTGGGTAATTCCATTGGCGGATTATTAACCTTAATGATCTTGGCAAAATATCCTGAAATTAGCAAGGGTGGCGTGTTAATTAATTGTGCAGGTGGCTTAAATCATCGTCCTGATGAATTAAATTTGCCTCTCCGTTTCATTATGGGAACCTTTGCCAAATTAGTTAGTTCTCCCGTAACTGGAAAGTTTATTTTTAATACCATTCGTCAAAAACAACGCATTCGTCGCACTTTATATCAAGTATACTGCGATCGCAATGCTGTCACCGATGAGTTAGTAGATATTCTTTATCAACCTTCTTGTGATCCTGGGGCCCAAAAAGTCTTTGCTTCCGTATTAACTGCTCCTCCTGGCCCTCATCCTAGAGAATTATTGCCCCAAATAGAACAACCTTTATTAGTGTTATGGGGAACCGATGATCCTTGGACACCCATTACCGGGTCAAAAATGTATCAGGAACGAGCAGAAAACGTTCATCATACCGAGTTTTATCCTATCCCAAAAGCGGGCCATTGCCCTCATGATGAAAACCCCCATCAAGTCAATGAATTGATGTTAAATTGGTTAAATCGCCTGTGATATTAATACCCATCAAATTAGGGAAAAACGGCCCTTTGCCCTTACTTAATTGATGATATTAGGAGTTTGTAATTTGAAATATCAGCAACTTTCTATTTTTGAAGAACCAAGTAAGCCAGAGTTAAACTGTTTTCATCGTAATCTCAAAAAATCGGGCTTTAACTATCAAGAAATTGACATCGGTGATATTACTTTTAAGGGAGGACAAACAGAATTAGTCCATCGCTGGTATCGGTTGACTCCGAGTTATTCCCCTCATTTAGTCCGATTTTTCTTAAAAGATTTAGAGGTTACTCAAGACAATTTAGTTTGTGATCCCTTTAGTGGGAGAGGAACGACGATTATTGAATGTCAAAAAAAAGGCGTTAAAGCTTATGGTATTGAACTTAACCCCCTACTGCAAACAGTGGGTAATTATTCCTTAAGTTGGAAGATTGATCATCTTGAACTTTTTACAAATTATCTTAAAGAAATAGCAGAGATAATTCAAACTTATGACAATCAATCCCTAGACTTAGTTATTGAACAATTTAATACCCGAATTCCCATTATTCATAATGTTTTTCGTTGGTGGAAAGTAACAATTTTAAAAGATCTTATTATTGGTCGTGAAATTATTTGTAAAAAAAACTATTCATCGATCTATCCTTATCTATGGTTGGCCGTTAATAAAGCTGCTTTAGATTGTGCCAATATTCATAGAAACCACCCTACAATTACGTTTGATGATCATCATACAAGAGAGATTGATGTTTATGCTGAGATTCGCAAAAATCTCCAAATTATTGCTGATGATCTTTATAATTTAAACACAAATATTAGAAATCATTCAGAACTAAATTCTATTATTTTAGGAGATTCAACCCAGTCTTTTAAAGAGATAATTCCTGGTTCAGTTGATTTTATTATTACTTCACCCCCCTATCCTAATCGATATAGTTATGTTCATCAAACTAGACCTCAATTATATTTTATGGAGTTATTAGATACTGTTCAACAAGCGACTGCAATAGATTTACAGTCTATTGGGGGAACATGGGGGAAAGCAACATCAATATTACAGAATGACTTGTTAGAGGTTCCTGATGAAATAAAACCTTATCTTTCTTATTATGATGAATTAAAAGAAAAAAGCATTTTAATGTGTAATTATGCTACTAAATATTTTATAGATTTGTGGCAACATATTAAACATTTGAAAGAGATTGTATCAGAGCGGTTTCAAGGCGTTTATGTTGTTGGAAATTCACGCTTATCTAATGTTGAGATATTTACAGAGGTGATTTTGTCTCAACTTTTTGAACATGAAGGTTTTAAGGTCGAAAAAATAATTTCTTTTAGAAAGAGAGGAGGAAAAAAGCGATTATATGAAACCGCTATTTGTATTAAAAGTTAGCCAAAAATATATTATTGATTTCTTGCTTTATAACATCGGAGTTTCGTTGCAAAAAATCATAAAGATCAAACCTTGTAATAGAATGGACTATGTTAAAACTTTCTTCTCCTTGATATAGATTCCAACTTTTAGATAATCTAGCCAACGGACTTTTTAAGGAAGTATTACAAAAAACTATCATAACGGGTAATATGTTTTGTTCTTTTAATTTTAATGACATATCATAATCTGCTTGGATTCTTTTAGAATCACCAATTTGATAACAAGAACGAATTTCAAATCCGATACCTTCATATTGTGACCATTCTTGGGGAATATTTTGATTGAATTTATCTTTTTTAATTAATCCATCTGTTGATCTCATTTGAATACGATCCCCGATTTTAACTTCTACACTAAAATTAAGGTCTTCTTCTGTTAATTCAAAACGTTCCTTCAATAAATATCTAAATAAAGCCTCATACATATCACCAATTTTACGATGTAAGGAAGTAATAAGGTTTCCTCCTACTCTTGCGATAATATATCGTTCATCATCTAAACCAAGAACACCAAAAGCTGGATCACCAGCAATTAATTGCTGAAATTCCTGTCTATTCTTAATCCCTTTGTAACTTTTGTAGGGATTATATTCTAAGACAGTTCTGATGTTAGTAACAGCTAAATTAAGCAATTCAGTTTCATCAATCATAATTAAGATTTCTTAGATCCAGTCTTCATCCTCATCATCCTCAAATACTTCAACATCAGAATTGACCCTCATTTCCGGTTCAGGGGGTGGGGGTGGAATTTCGGGTTCTGGTAATAAGTCAGCAGGAGGAGTCCCATCTACTTCAATGACGATGATTTCCGCAGCAGGAAGCCAAAAAATTTCCCCCTGGCGATCGCAGACTGCCACCGTTGCAGGTAGCCAATTTTTCAGTAAACGAGAAGAAGGTAAAGCTTGATCAGTTCCTAACCCCGTCCCCACCAAGAGATAATGGTGGCCTGTTGTTTGATGTTTAACAATAATTGCCATTTTTGTCTTGATAGATGTCTATTATCAATGAATAATTATTCATTATTCATTATTCATTATTCATTGGTGAACATTCTCCTCACCCCCTTACACTAAGATTGAACCTGGGCCCCATGACTACGAGGATCACTAGAAGGAGTATTAACAGGGGTATTAAAGTCCGAGGTTTGGCCCGTAGAATAGGCATAGGGTAGGGTTTGATGGGCAATTAAAGCATCTAAATTTGCTTCCATCACCGAGGGAGGTTGTTCTCCAAGGGTTTGAGCGATCGCCTCTCCAGTATCATCAATAAAAACAAAGTGGGGAATACCATCAACCCGATAACGGAGAATTTCCGGCAACCATTTACTATTATCTACATTTAACATCACAAAATTAACTGATTTCTCATATTTTTGTTTTAGTTGGGCTAATTCTGGGGCCATAGCTTGGCAACTGGTACACCAATTAGCATAAAATTCCGTTAAAGTTGGTTTGCCGTTGTTTAAAGCGACTTCAATGGGGGTTGCTGCTTGTGCCTGTGCCTCTAAAGAAACAGAACCCGTTTGGGTTTGAAAGCCAAAAAAGATCGCTATACTGAGGGTAATAGCAGCAAAAGCAATTAAGATATTTCTGACGCGGTTAGCACTAACAAGTTCAGACATAAAAAATATTAAAAAGATGAGAGCTTTCACTAATTTAATATAATTGTTTGTCCCTGTGCCAACTTTTGTGAATTGCCCCAACTTAACTTATGAAAAAACGAGTCACCCTAACCTTTCCCAAACGAACGGTTCATATGCCCCTAACCTATCGTTTAGCCAAAGAGTTTAACATTGCAGCCAATATTATTCGGGCCCAAGTTGCCCCCAATCAAGTCGGAAAATTAGTCTTAGAATTATTAGGGGATATTGACGCGATCGAGGCTGCCCTAGAATGGATGCGATCGCAAGAAATCGGGGTATCCTTAGCCAGCAGGGAAATTGTCATTGATGAAGATAAATGTGTAGACTGTGGCTTATGTACGGGAGTATGTCCCACAGAAGCCCTAGTATTAGATCCAGAGACATTTAAGTTAGTCTTTAAGCGATCGCGTTGTGTGGTTTGCGAACAATGTATTCCCGCTTGTCCCGTTCAGGCCATTTCTACGAATTTTTGAGATTTGATGCCACAATAATAACTAATTTACCAGTGAGGAAAGGATGTGAACCCGATTCAAAGCGATCGCCTTGTCATCAAACATCTCGATAAAATTCTCTTTGGGGTTGCCAGTGCTTACTTAATCTTAGTGCTGGTGTGGTTAGTCAGCCAAGTCTCTAAACCCAAAGAGCAACCCATCACAAAGCCGCCTCTATCAACCGAAGATGCCCGATTTATCACCTATTTACAACAGTCCTTAAAAATGCTTGACCAAACATCAACTCAACGCACCTTAGTCAAGCCCACACAAGAGAATCTTTCAACAGTGGCCGTTACCCCGGCCGGAAAAACCCCTGAGAAGATCATTGAACGGATTTACGTGCCAATGTATCCCCCAAACTCCGCCCCTGCAAACCCTGGAACTGTGACACCTCCCTCTCCCCAAACTCCCATTAAGCTCAATAATATACCAGCCCCCCCACCCCTTCCCCTCCCCACTGCTGCTGCGCCCCCGGCAACGGTTCCAGTATTAGTACCTGGCCAAACTTCCTTATCTGTTCCCCCAGAAATTGCCTCAAACTCCCAACCCGTAACGAATGGGAATCATACCTTAGTTGGTGTTTTAGACGCTGGGGAAAGATCCTCAGTCTTATTTACCTTCAATGGGATTACCCGACGCTTTGAGATTGGAGAAGCTGTAGGCAATAGTGGGGGTGTTTTGATGGGGGTACAAAATCAAAAAGCGGTGATTTATGTAAATGGAAAAACACGATATCTGGAAGTCGGACAGGGTTTATAAAAGGCCACTCAAAAAAGGGACAGATTACGGTAAACTTGACTGGATAGTATTTGCCTATAACATAGCTATTATCAATTACTAATGCTCAATGAATCTTTATTGCCCGTTCCCACTGGCTTATTACAAATTCCTGAAATCCCAAAAACCTTAGAGATTTCTGATAATCATTCCCTGAAGTTTTCTTTAGTGCTTCCGACTTATAATGAGGCGGGTAATATTGCTGATATTGTCAAAATTTTAAGTGAATTACTCGATCACTCCATGCTTGGGGAATATGAATTGATCGTTGTGGATGATAATAGTCCCGATCAAACTTGGAAACTAGCCCTAGAATTAACCCCTGATTACCCTCAATTGCGGGTAATGCGTCGGGTGGAAGAAAAAGGCCTCTCAACGGCTGTTATTCGCGGTTGGCAAGCGGCCAGAGGGGAAGTTTTAGGGGTGATTGATGCGGATTTACAACATCCCCCCGAAGTCTTAGAACAACTGTTACAAGAAATGGAAAAAGGGGCTGATTTAGCCTTAGCAAGTCGTCACGTTGAAGGGGGTGGGGTCAGTGAATGGAGTATTATCCGCCGTTTCCTCTCCCGTGGGGCGCAAATGTTGGGGTTAATGATTCTTCCTGAAGTCATTGGCCGTTTGTCTGACCCCATGAGTGGTTATTTTATGGTACGTCGTAGTGCGATCGCGGGCAAAACTTTAAGTCCAGTTGGCTATAAAATTCTGATTGAAGTGACAGCAAGGGGTAAAATTCGTTGGCTGGCGGAAGCGGGTTATGTGTTTCGAGAACGTCAAGCAGGGGAAAGTAAAGTTACCTGGAAACAATATATCGAATATCTACAACATCTTGTCAGGTTACGTTTATCTTTATCCGCACGATTTCTTCAGTTTTGTTTGGTGGGTTTAAGTGGTGTTGTGGTTGATATGGGGTTTCTCTATTTATTAAGTGATGAAAATACCCTGGGATGGTCTTTAACTCGTAGTAAAATTATTGCGGCGGAATTAGCGATTATTAATAATTTTATTTGGAATGATTTCTGGACATTTAGAGATATTGCTCGTCTTCAACCTGGAAAGCGTCAGCGCGTGAAACGGTTAATTAAGTTTAATATTGTTTGTTTAGCGGGATTAGTTCTTAATGTTTTACTATTGAATATATTTTTTAATGTCTTTCAGTTGAATAGATATTTGGCTAATTTTTTGGCTATTGTCTGTGTCACCCTTTGGAATTTCTGGATTAACTTAAAGTTAAGTTGGCGAGTCACTGAAGTAGATAATTCACCAATGAATAATGAATAATGAATAATGAATGAGATTCGACGTAGCTATACGCCCCATATAGAGGGTGATATTCCTGCCATTGTCATCGAATTTGTTTCAGAAACAGAAGGGGGTGAATATTCGATTAACCCTCATTATCCCTTATTCAAGTTGATTTTCGCCTTTTTCCTGATAAACGACGTTGCGTATTTCGGAGTCTATCAGCATAACGTTGCTATGTATTTCATCCGCAATAAAATAAAGAGGGCGAACTTTGACCTCTTGGAGAAGTCGTGTTAGATACTCACAGAGGACAGAAATAACCAAAAAAAGAAGTCCGAACATGGTAGCAGTTTGAAAAGAAGTGGCCGCCCAACCTGGTTGAACCCAAGAAAAGAAAGCGCGCAGAAAAATCACATAAAATAAATAAGAAAAGTTCAAAAAACTGCTGAGTAAGGCAATAGCACTAGCGAGTCTTAAAGGTCGAACTGAATTGGATATAATCATTGAAACACAATCATCAAGGAGAAACAGAAAATTTCGATGTCTCTCTGGTTTCCGTCGTTGAAGTTGTTGGTATTTTAGGATTTTGATCGAAAATCCTGCATACAAACTCAGAACACGCAAATATCGATAAGTGTCTTTAATTCTCAGTAAACTATTCAGTGCAGTTCTAGTTAAGGCCATAAAGTGCGTAGAGCAGTAAATCGGCGGCCTTTCCAGCAGTAGTTGGCATAGTCCATAATAAGCTTTGTAGGTGAGTCGATAGAGTAGGGAACGCCGCTTAAACAAGTTGCGCTGACCAACTACAATACCTTTACAACTACGGGCCTCCTCAACAAATTCTGGAATTAACCCAGGAGGATCAGATTCGGGACGAAGAACAACAGCCACATCACCGATCGCCTGTTCTAAACCACAGGAAATAGCCACTTCTAGTCCAAACCTTCGGGAGAGTCTAAAGTATCGTAAACAATCCACTGTTTCCCGATACCCCTCAAATAAGCTTCTGGTGTGATCAAGAGAACCATCATCAACACAGATAATCTCGTAATTTTTGTAATTCTCCTTGAGGACTGTTGCCACTTCATCAATCACAGTCTCAAGAATATCCCCATCGTCAGAAAAGGGAATGACTAGAGACACAAAGACATCGTACCTCACTAGCTTACAGGCTCCCAATCATAGTTAATAGTGTTCCAAAAGTGCTTCATCGAGATCAAAGATATTGTCAATTTTGCCCCCCAAAACAGAAATAAAGCGGGGTACAGCAGAGTCTGTTTTAAACAAGATGGGACGACTATCATCACCATCACTTTGAGGAAGAATGGTTTTTACTTCCCAAAGAGAGTCTACATAGGAACAGTCGGAGAGAAGGGGCAAAAATCTAGCAGCATCCCGTACCATACGCTCAAAATTACTTTTTAAGGGAAATGGGGGACGATGCTGCTGGAAATTTTCAGCCGAGGGAATTTCCGACCATTGATAGTGAGGAGTATAGCTCACATGACTGAAAGAGAACAAGTTTTTGGCAGGGAAAGGCATTACAGAGAAGAAAGGGCCACACATGACCGTTAACCCCATGTTTTGCAAAGCATCAGGCATCTTGACTAAGGAAAGTTCTGTCGCTTCATGTCTGAGATAAAGTAGCTCAAGACCACTATTGAGGGGAAGGGTATTAAGGTTGGCATAAGTACAATTGTAGATATATTCGCTCTCTAATTCTTGGGTTTCCCCTGACAACAGATCTTTAAGCAGTAAGCCCAGTTTCCCTTTCCCTAGAGAATCTGAAGGTGGAATGACTTTGATCGCTTCTGTGTTCATCAGGAGCGAGACAGGGGTTTGAGCGAGACGTGAGGCCAGGAGATTTTTTAATTTCTCAGCATCAAAAGCATATTCCTTGACTTGGAATACTTCTTCAATAAAATCTCGATTAAATAATTTCTGAAAGTGAGATGACGCTGGTTTAATATCAGCCCCAATGCGCTGACAAAACAGACGAAATTGATTCGCTGTGACTTTGGAGCGATCAGTGCCGATCGCGTAAAGCTTCTCAAAATTATTGACCACACAATCAGGAAATTCCTCAATAAAGCGGGGAAAATTTAGCCGCGATCGCAATCCTGTCAATAAACTTCTGGGGTAGTGATAGCCATTATGAATGCGAGCCTGATTATTGTAGGAAGCCCGTTGTAGTAGATCAGGTTCCTTTTCAATCAGTAACACTTTGGCCCTGGGAGCAATTTCCATCAGTTTGAGTGCGAGGTAACAGCCGTAAACCCCTCCTCCAACAATAATATGAGTGTAATTCACGTCACCTCCTAGTCCCCAAGACCCTTTTTTTCTCCTGTCTAAGCCGTTCAATACCCTTAAGGTACTGTCGGATTAATTTTAGGATAGTGGCTGATGATTTAGAGTTGTTGGGATCATCGACCCAGTGAACAGGAAGATCTAAAATTTTAGCTCCCATCCATTCGGAGCGCACCGCTAGTTCAGTGGCAAAAAACCACTGATCCGTAAACTTAAATTGCTTAGCAAGTTGTTCATAAAACTGCTTTTCAATAAACTTAAAACCACACATCCCATCGGTGAACCCGACTTGTAAATTTAAGCGCAACCAAAAATTAAAGCCTCTTGAGGTAATCTCCCTCACTAGGGTTCGCTTCTCGACTTTCGCCCCTTTTTTTAATCTCGAACCCAGAATCAACGTATAAGGATCATCCTCTTGAATCAAATCGTAGACCTGTTTAAGATGTTTCAGGTCGGTTGAGAGGTCAAGATCCATATAGCCAACATAATCAGCTTGACACTGTGACCAGGCAGACTTTAACGCAAGACCCACACCTTTTTGGTTAAGCCGTAGATACTTTACAGTTTCAAAACGGGATTCTAGACCGCGGCCAATAGATTCGGTGCCATCCGTAGACCCATTATCGGCAATCCAAAATTCAACATTGTTGATCTGATGATCTTCACAGAATTTTAGGGTTTTGAGAATCGAGTCTTCTAGTTGTGCTTCCTCATTCAAAACGGGAAAGGTGACATGGACTTTTTTCTGATGATTCATGGCATGATTATTTAATATTTAATAGCAACTTTAATCACAGTTTCGGGTTGTGTAGCAATGGTTTCTACGGCCTTCTCGGCATCCTTAAACTCATAAATAGGACGCAGCAAACCCTCTACTGTGATGCGTTTTGCTTGGAAATCTTGGATCACTAACTGTTGCAGTTCCGAAGCATAAAGGGGTCGGGGGCCTCGTACCGGATTATTCCAACTGAAGGCGGGTAAAGAAGCGAGTAAGGTAATGCGATTATGAAAAAACTCTTCCCCTAGATTTAGGGCCGTCGCTCCTCCACTATAAAAGCCCACACAAACCACGCGACCACATTGGCGGGTTGCTCGTACAGCTTGATGTAATTTGGGGTAGCGTCCAGAACATTCGAGGACAAGATCCACCCCTCCCTTGCTTAACCTCTTGATTTCCACTCCCAAATCTTCAACCTGATTACTGTCAAGTACCACATCCGCACCATACTCAAGAGCCAACTGACGACGGAGGGCAAAACTAGAGGCTGCATAAACCGTCGCGCCCGATAATTTACAGTATTGAACGGCCAGCAGTCCAATGGCACCTAATCCTGTAATGAGGACTTTTTCCCCATAACGAATCTCTCCATCCAAAACGCCCCCCAGGGCAAAATTTCCAGGATCAATACATAAAGCTTGTTCAGGGGTTAGCTCCCCCAATGATTGAATTTTATTAGCAGAGATAACATGGTAATTAGCGACAGGAAGCCATCCAAACACCTTTTCTCCCACTGTAACTGACTGAACCTCTTTCCCTACTGCTTCTACAATACCAACGGTCATGTTGCCTAAAGGACGGGGGTAAAAGTGACGTTGGACTTCGTCGCTATTATCTACAAATACCCGCAACTCCGAATCGAGTTTCTTCTTGAGAAAGGGACTAGAGCCATCATAGGTCATCATCTCAGTTCCATGTTTAAAGGCTGACAAAACTGAGCGCACAAGGACTTGATCCGGCTTTAATTCCTCTAGCGTCTCTTCGTGAATGTTGGCTTTTCCGGGGGACTGAACAATTAGAGACTTTTTGGTGTGCATTGTTCTTGAAAAACGGCTGCCCTTCATTAGGGATTTAAACACATCAATCCTACCAGAAAAGGACGGGAGGCTCTCACCTCCTCCTCGCTAACTTGGGATGTCTGCCCAATAGGAATAAAACAATTACGCTTAAAATGCTTAAAATTGCTCCCCCAATTAAAGCAGGAGTCCATTGATAGCGCAATTCAACTTCATAAAAGCCAGGCTCTAGTTTAAATTCCATTGTGCCATCATCAGACATAATGATTGGATGACTTTCCTGATTAATATAGAGATGCCAAGCAGGATAATAATATGTCCGAATTCTGATAGTTGAAGGAGCTTGGGCTGTCACCTTAAATATTCTTTGATAGCTGTCCCATAGTAGGATCTTAACATTGGCTTGACCCCTAAGAACAGACACCTTGGGTTGTCCTATGATAGGTGTAGGAGGGGAGGGACGACCATTTTTTAAGGCAGGACGATATCCTGTGTAATCTCTTAATTTATCCGTATAGGGATCATTAAAAATTTCCAGAATATATTGAAGGTGGTCGATATTAGCCTTACCTGGGTTACGAAGACCAATAAATTGACGAGATAACTTATATGAGTAGGTAAAATTTGCCAGAAGAATAGCAACAACAATTAACGAGAAGACAAGTCTAAAAGATCGGGGGAGTTTCAGAATTTCACGAACGGTTAAGGCACATAAAGCAGCACCAACAAACGAAAATATTTGTAATATTCTCCAAGGAAACTGAACACTTTGTAATGTTTGACTAGCTTGCCAAATTGGTTCAGAAAGGGAACTCATTAGAAAAGCAAGCAGTAGTGCAAAGATTAACCAATACCAGATTTCCTGTTTAGTGGAACCATTGGCTACAGAATAACGAAAACAGACAACAGCAAGAATGGTTAAAATAATAATGGCTACAGATTGATGGAAAAAAATATAGGTAATCCGATTAAAAGGGAAAAGGGGCATTCCCCATCCAATTAGATTCGCAGGAATCCCACCAACTTGTTGTTTAATATACTCAAGATCAAGAAAAGATTTCTCTACCATAGCTGGCAATAAGAAAATAGAGGCCATTCCTAAACCAATTCCAGCAAAGACGATGGTTGAGACGACAGCTTTCCAGGATCTACTAAGTAGAAAAAATAAGGTATAGGGCAACCAAATTACCCAACATAATAGAAAGCCTGGACCATGAGTTAAAGCGAGTATGGCCCAAGCAATGGCTAAACCCCTTCGGCGTTGTCCATAGAATAAAGATTGTTCAGTGAGCCACCAGATTAAAGGAATCCATGCCTGAGCAAACATGGAAGGAAGACCCCCTCTCCAGTACATATCAAAAGCGAGATAAGGAGCCGTCATGTAAGCTAAGGCACCGCTAAAACTAGCAACCATTCCCCATTTCTTTCGACCATAAATATAAAAATTCAAACCCGATAAAAAAAGTGCCAGAGAAAAGAGAATAATGACAGTATCTTGCACATCAAATCCACTGAATTTGAGCAATGAACCCAAATAAAAAACTAAAGGTGGTTGGAAGACAAAACTCGGACTACCATAGCCATAATTAGTACCAGCTAACCATCGAGGATACCAAATTCCCTCAAAAAGTTGTTTAGAAAAATGTTGAATCCAAGTTGTATGCCATTTGAGATCGACTTGTCCATTAAGTCCATCACGAATCATCTTTAAATTAATGATTAAGGTGGCTAAAATTAACAGAAAAATGATAACCCCTTCCCATAAATAGGGTAATCGTAAGACCTGATGGGAAATTTTCGAGGTTTTAGACACAACTTTGTTCCATTGGGTTTTGGGTTTCATGAGTGGTTTCTCGAAGACTAAAACATCTTACTATTATGCACTAAGCTGTTCATCATCTCAATTAACAATTTAGATCATGTTGGACAAATCTGCCCTGCTTTGTCAAAAGATTGGATGCAAAAATTCTTGTATTCTTAACCATACTTGTTCCAAAAGATCAGCAGATAAAACATCAAACCATTCAATATTTGGATCAGCACGAAACCAAGTCCGTTGACGTTTAGCAAATTGACGGGTATGTAAAATAATCTCGTCTTTTGCTTCTTCTAAAGATATCTTATTATTTAAGTAATCTCTAATTTCACTATAACCTAATGTATTTAATAAGGGTAACTCCCATCCGTATTTTTTGATAATATTTTCAACTTCTTGAACTAAACCAATTTCTATCATTTTTTCTGTTCTTTGTTCAATTCTCATCTGCAAATTTTCAGGGGAACAATCTAAACCTATTTGCAGAATAGGATAATTAGGGGGGTTTTCTCCTTGTTGTTGAGAAATGGGCATTCCTGTCACATAAAATACTTCTAAAGCACGCAGGGTTCTAACTTCATCATTAGGATGAATTTTCTGAGTAGAAATTGGATCAACTTGCTTTAAAATTTCATAGCATTGTGATTGTCCTAACCCTTGTAATTGTAATCTTAATTCAGGATGAGGTGACACTCTTGGTATTTTTAATCCCTTAATAATAGACTTAATATATAATCCTGTACCGCCAACTAATAGGGGAGTTGAGCTTGAATTATTGATTAAAAATTGAGCTTTTTCTTGATATTCTGCTAGGGTTAATGTCTCAATTGGATCACAAATATCAATTAAATAATGAGGGATTAATGTTTGTTCAGATAAGGTAGGTTTTGCCGTTCCAACGTCAAATTCCCGATAAACTTGACGAGAATCTGCACTAATAATTATCGTTTGCAAACGCTGTGCTAATTCTAAACCTAATCCTGATTTACCCGTTGCTGTTGCCCCACAAATAACAATTAAAGATGTCTTCACTTGTACATTTATAAATTTAGTTTTGTAGTTGTTGCATGGCCTTAACAACGGTTTGAGAAATAAAGGGAATTATTGCCTGATTATTACTATTATGTTTTCCTTCTGTAAACACAACTAAAAGATAGGGTTTTTGCTCAGGTATTTCGATATAAGCAGCATCATGACGAACTTGCGTTGTCCACCCTGCTTTTGACCAAAATTCAGCGTCAGAGGGTAAACTTTCGCCAATAAAACCTATCACTTGATCTTCTTCTTCTGGACTAAGATCCATTGGGGTAAGACTACGTTTTAATAAAGCCATCATCTCTTGCGATCGCTGGGAAGAAACAGCAATTCCCCCAATAATACTATGTAATAATCTCCCTACTGAATTAGTAGTCAACATATTACGATTTTCCATCATTTCCCCCAAAAATATTCGTTCTCTCCCATAGGGGCCATCACACCAAGTCTTTTGATTAACATTAATATTGTTTAATTCTTCCCAACCTAAACCACTAAAATAACGATTCACAATATTACGTTGATTTTGCCAGGTTTCAAAAGGTCCTTGAGGTAATTCTGGCCCGCTAGTTGTTCCCGTTAAAACATCAACAACTAAACTTGTGGCATCATTACTAGAATCGACAATCATATCCCGAATTCCACGGCTTAATTCTGCCGACTCAGGAATCATTTCTCGTTCTAACCATTCATGAATGGCTACTAAATAAAAGAGTTTAACAATACTTGCGGGATAAATGCGTTCAATTCCCCGATAACTAAAGCCTCTAACCGGATATTTCCAAAATTCTTCTGCTGAAATTGCTCCTCCCGTATTGACTATTATAGGGGGATCGTAAACAATCCAAGTTAAGGCTAATTGATCCCTAGCTAATTCGGGAAATTCTGCCCAAGTCGTCTCAAGAATTTGGGTGCCGAGGTGTTGTAATGTGTCATCTTGATGGAAAAAGGTCATGGCGATCGCTGATTGAGCATTATTTTTAATATATCATTTACTTCGCTTTGACATCCTCCGAACTCCGTTCGGCTGAGCTCACGGCCGAAGCCTAACACCGAACTCAGGTAAGTGATATGATGAATAGTCCGACACTCAGATAGATTAAGCTGACTCACGAAGAACGAATATGGTTGCTGTCCCCCCTTCTCCTGATGACATTCTTAATGCCCTAGAAACCCCTGTAGACTTTAATTTTAAGTTACCTGATCCTGAAGATGAAGAGATTCAAGAGATAGACTTTCAGCAACAGTTAGATGCAGTGTGGAAGGTTTGCGATCGCTTTGATCTACAAACTGATATTTGGCGCGGTAGAATTTTACGGGCGATCCGCGATCGGGAAAAACAAGGGGGAGACGGGAGAGGGACAGGTTTTCTCAATTGGTTAAAACAACGAGAAATCACCAAAAGTCAGGCTTATGCTTTGATTCAACTGGCTAATAGTGCAGATACTTTATTAGCGGAAGGACAATTAGACCCTGATTCTATCAACAATTTTAGTAAACGGGCCTTTGTCGAAACGGCTAAATCTGCCCCAGAGGTGCAAAGATTAGTCAGTGAGGCGGCCCAAAAAGGCGATCGCATTACCCGTAGAGAAGTTAAACAGCTATCGGATGAATGGACGGCTATGAGTTCGGATTTATTGCCCCCAGAAGTGAAGGAAAAGGCATCTGAGGGGACGTTACCCCCCCGTCATCTGGCCCCTTTGGTTAAGGAGATGGAAAAATTACCTGATAGTCATCTCGAAGCGATCCAAAAAGAAATGACGGAAAATCCTGATGTGGATACAGTAAAAATGTTAACCACTGAGGCGAGAAATTTGTCCAAATACCTCGATGCAGCGGCCCAAGTTCAAACCTTGAGAAAAACGCCCTTAGATTTAGAAATGGCCTTAGAAGAAGCCTTAAGGTTAGATTGTTTGAATACTGCTGCTGATTTAGTCAAACAAGCGACCCAATTAGAACAAATGGTCGGGAAACTATACACCACCTGGAAACGGTTAGGCAGTCTTTCTGATCGGTTATATGTGGATACAGGGGCCAGTAATCCTCATTTACGAATGATGTTAACGTCTTTGGAATCTTTGAGTAGTGAAGTGATTGAAGTCCAACTTGACGAAGCAGGGGAAAAAGTTGTCCGTTTACGGGTGATGACGGAAGGGGATGATTAACGAAGTCAGAAGTCGGAAGTCAGAAGTCGGAAGTTGTTTTTGTGAAATGTGTTTTATAATTACTATCTTTAAATGCAAAAAGAGGACTCCCGCTACACCGCCCAAGCGGTTAGCGGTGGGATGAATTTTTGCCAATAAATAAACCGACTGAAAGGAGACGATTTACGAGAGTTGACATTCTGCGTAGAATTAGTTACGATAGAAAAGTATTCAAATTTTACACAGAAATGTTAACCCTGACTTACGAGTACAAACTAATTCCAGATAGGCGGCAAATTGAGGTCATTGAAAATACCTTGGATGTTTGCCGTTCGGTCTGGAATTATGCTTTGAGAGAACGTAAAGATTGGTTAAATTCTCGTAAATCTCCCGTGAATGCTTGCTCTCTAAAACAAGAGTATATTATTCCTGTTGATACTCCTTATCCTAATTGTAATAACCAATCGAAAGCCCTTACAGAAGCCAAGAAAACTAATGACAGATTGAAATCAGTTAATGCCCAAGTTCTACAGCAAGTCTTAAGAACTTTGGATAGAGCGTTTGCTGATATGCAATCTAAGAAAATGGGCTTTCCACGCTTTAAGAACAAGTATCGACTACGTTCTTATGTGTATCCTCAAATGCTTAAAGATTGTGTTTCGGCTTCGCTCAACACAGGTGTTAAAGGCAATCAAATTAAGTTACCACAATTAGGATTAGTTAAGTTTAGGAAGTCAAGAGATATTCCCAACGGATTTGAAGTTAAACAAGCTAGGATAGTGAGGAGAGCATCTGGTTATTTTGTAATGCTCTCGCTTCAATTAGATGTCAATATTCCTGATGTACCCTTTCATGGGCATCCATTAGGGATTGACTTAGGCTTAGATAAATTTCTGGCGACTTCAGATGGTGAACTTGTAGCTAGACCCCGATTTTTAAATCAACTACACCGCAAGTTGAAGCTTCGGCTCCGCTCAGCTTCAACACCGAGCGTAGTCGAGGTGTTGAAATTACTGCAACGTAGGTTAAGGAATAAAATAAAAGGGTCTAATAATCGTCACAAATTAAACCAGAAAATAGCTAGATTACACCAACGTATTTCTGATACTAGGAAAGATTGGCATTTTAAGTTAGCCCATTCCCTTTGTGACCAAGCTCAATCAATATTTATTGAGGATATTAATTTCATATCTTGGGCAAAGGGAATGCTAAGAAAACATACTTTAGATGCTTCTTTTGGACAATTTGTTACCATTCTCAACTGGGTAGCTTGGAAACGTGATGTTTTTGTTGCAAAAGTTGACAAGAATTATACATCACAAATTTGTCCTAATTGTGGCTTTCATACAGGGAAAAAACTGTTATCTGAAAGAGAACATAATTGTCCTGAATGTGGTTATCGTACCCATCGAGATGTAGCAGCAGCACAAGTTATCAGAAATCGTGGTGTAGAAGAATATGCGCTGCATCAAGACGCGCTAGGGCATAGCGTATCCGAAAATGTCTGTGGAGACGGTCTAGCGGGGGCAGCGATGCCTAGCCAAGAGTCTGTGAAGCAGAAACTCTTGAATGCGAATTTAAGAATCCCCCGCTACATTGCTCTGAGCAATTAGCGGTGGGAGTGTCAAAAGTCAGGAAAAATTTGGATTATTCCCCTATACAATGGGATGCCTGTAATTATGCGACGCGATCGCGGCCCTAAACCCAAATGGAACACCAAAAGAGTTCCGGCTAAAAGCATTATTCATGTCAACCGCGATCTTATTAAACATAACGCCAATTTACTTAAACAAGACAAAAACCGAACGGATCTTGATCCTGTGATTGCGGTTAAGCATCGTCAACAAAATATGTATGGTCATGAGATAGCGATTAATGGCCCCTGTCGCATTACTTATCGCCCTGATGCCCCTAAATGTTTTGGAGCTACGGTTTGGATTGAAACCCTGTCTTCTGTTGATATCATTAGGGATAATGCAGTCTAAGATTAGCAACCATCACAGAAGTTTTCTTAATCATAATCTAGGACAACATAAGACCTTAAATCCAAGGTAAAAAGTTGGGCTTTTTCTTGCGACCAACTGGCAATTAATACACTAAATTCTTCAAATCCAGTTATGGCTGTAATAGGCAAACCCAATTCAATTTGACTTAATTTGTGTCCATCTCTATCTAATAATAATAAAATTCCTTCTGCCTTGGCTAAACCATAACCCCAACTTTGAGCAACAATAAATTTAGGCATAAATTCTAAGGCAATTCGTGTTACTTTTAATGGTTTTAATTTAATTAAAATTCCATAATAAGGCTCTATTTGTTCAATACCAAATAATTCATAACGATTACTAGGATTAGGAGTTAGAGAAAATAATAATAACGGTAGAGAAAAGCCTTTAAGAAAACGACCTCTACGATTAAATAAATATAAAAAAGTACGTTTTTTGTCTTGAGAATTACGAGGAAATAGGGCTAAACCATGACGATGATCCAAGGTAATTAATTGAGACGGAATCGGGCAAATACTTGGAGAATGAAGCACAGATAAATTAGGTAGATTAAATACTTGAAATTGCCCGATCATTTTGTGATTATTTGTTGTCGAAATAACTGCTAACCATTTTCCTTGTATATCCAAAGAACTCAAAAATTGATTGGCTTCAAATCGGGGCAAAATTTGAGAAACTAAATTAGATTTGATAACATCCTGATTAGGATAATGGTAAAGAGAATACTCAGAAGTTTCTGTCCTTTGTCTATAGGTTAAAATAAAACAACCTTGAGGGTTAATTTCAAAGGTTTTAATGGGTTGATTAAGAGATGTTTCTTGTTGATGATTGGGACTACCTATTAAACTTGAATCATGATAACTTAAGCAAGTTAATTTATTATTTATTCCTACATAAATCTGGTTATTATTTACCCCTAAATGAGAGACAACTTGAGAAAAAGAGAATTGATTTAGGGATTTAATTTCAGGAGTAATAGAAGGAAAATCAATGGGTAAAGCTTTCAAGCAATAGACAGGAGAAGGACATAATTTTTCTTTAGTTAATTCAACCATATTTAACATTTCTTTGGCAGAAGAAAACCGCCTTTGTGGTAACTTTTCTAAAGCTTTAATCAGAATGGCTTTTAATGGTTCAGCTATCCGTTCCGGTACAACAATTCTCTGATTCAGATGAGCTAACATTAAGTCACTTGGGAGGCCAGAAAATGGTCTTTCCCCTAAGATTAATTCATACAAAATAATGCCAACAGAATACAAATCACATCCATAGGAATATTTACCATAAAATCTCTCAGGAGCCATATAAGCTGGCGAACCAGTATAACCACTCCCTGGGGGAAGATTAAGACTTTCTTGACTTAATTTGGCAATACCAAAATCAGTTATTTTTGCTGTCCATCCTTGCTCTGTCAAACTTAGTAAAATATTCTCAGGTTTAATATCACAATGAATAATTTTGTGTTGATGAGCCTGTTCTAATCCTGCTAAGATATCAATGATTAATTTAAGAGACATTTCTAAACTTAATTGACCAGAGGATTCCATTAAATTTCGTAACGTTCCTCCTTCACAATAATCCATTACTAAATATCGTCCCTTTGCATGATATTCGATGGCCTGACAAGCAACAATATTGGGATGACGTAAACTAACTAAATAGGCAAATTCTCGCAAAAATCGATTAGTCGGAAACCCCGGCCCCAGACTTTTTAGGGCCACAAAGTCTCCCCTATGACGACGCAGGGCAAAATAAACCTGACCAAATTGCCCTTGGCCAATTTTTCCTAAAATACGATAATTCGAGCGATAAGGAACAATAGGGTTCATATTCAGGTCAGAAATAAGGTGAGATTCGGGGGTGTTACCAATTGTCTAAAAAATGAGCTAAGCAACCAGAAAAGACGTAGAATGGGTAACGATTGGACATAGGCATTGATCGGAGTCGGTCTATTCGTTAAACGTTAAAAGTTAATGTTAAGTTGTTATTACCTTAATTCTGAGAACTTTTCCATGATGATAGACTTCTCCTTAAGATAGGGAACGCTAAAGTGACAGAGAATCTTGGTGACATTATGTATAATCAACTAATGCTATCAGAAATTATTTTTCTGATAGGCAACCCCTGCGATCAGCTTAATATTTTGTCTGCGCTGTTAACGGAGTATGGTTATCAAGTCCGTAGCGGAAATTATGAGACACAAACAATTAATTTACTAGAATCGATTAATCCTGACTTAATTTTACTTCATTACACGCAAAATCCTAATAGTTATTCCCTCTGTAGTGATCTCAAAGCGCA
This sequence comes from Crocosphaera sp. XPORK-15E, assembly GCF_034931425.1. Lineage (NCBI taxonomy): Bacteria > Bacillati > Cyanobacteriota > Cyanophyceae > Chroococcales > Aphanothecaceae > Crocosphaera > Crocosphaera sp. XPORK-15E. The sequence goes on along the minus strand of NZ_JAYGHQ010000003.1, from coordinate 205,468 downwards.
AGCATTCATTAAAGAAATTCCGATTCTCTTTGTGACTGATTCGGCCGATAGTTCTTTTGATCCCATTCAGGGGTTTCATGTCGGTGGTTCAGACTATTTGAGTTATCCTTTCCGACGGGAAGAAATTATGACTCGCATTGAGCATCAATTAACGATAGTTCGTCTCCGCAAACAACTTAATGAAAAAAACCATCAATTGCAGCAAGCGATTCAAACTTGTTATCGTTTAAATGATGCTTTAAAAAAAGCTAATCATCAGTTAGAAGAAGTTTCCATTGTTGATCATTTAACCGAATTAGCTAACCGTCGTTATTTTAAAACTTATTTTCTCCAAGAATGGCGACGTTGCACCCGTGAACGTATTCTTTGGGGCGATAGTTCCCAAAGCAGTTTATCGTTAATTGTGATTAGAATTGATCACTTTTCTCCCAATAAACTGAATAGTCAACAAGAAGCTGATTTACAAAAAATTGCTCGAATTATTGCAGGTGTTCCTAAACGTCCGGCGGATTTAGTTTGTCGTTATAGTAAAATACAGTTAGCTGTTTTATTACCCCAAACCGATGAATATGGGGTCTTACAAGTCGCTAAGGACATTTATAAATGTGTCAAAAATTTTCATGAAAATTCAACTCGAAAAAGGACTATTAGTTTAGGAGTTGCTACTGAAATTCCCTCCCAAGCTATCTCCCCAGATATTTTACTGAAAAGGGCTTTTCAAGCCTTACATCGTGCCGTACAAAGAGGTGGCGATCGCTTAGTCACAGAATCCTCAGAAGATGATAGACCATAAACAAAGGTTGCGTAGGCAACTTTTATCATAACTACTCTGAGAGAGCCTTACTTATTACTTATTACTTGAGTCTCGAAAGGCTTTGGTAAGTCATGTTAAACTTTGACTGAGGGATTACTAGGACTTGGTAAATAATTGCTCATATCTTCAAATTTTCGCAATTCCACCTGTTCAATGGTTAAAATCTGAGGGTCTTTTTCCATCCATTGATCATTAAATGATAAAAGAATGGATTCTAAAGAATTACGCTCTAATTCTAGGGGAATTTCCGCAAAATATCCCAAGGTAATATGAGCCGTAAAATGATACTGCTGCTCAATTCCCAAAGCGATTAAATCTTCATTTTGATAAATGGCCCGTCTTAGCTCAAAAATCTTATTGTAGGATAATTCATCACAAGGAACTAACCCCACCCCTAAGGCCCTAGGAAACAATAATAATCCCACAATTTGCCATTCAATTTTTATAGGATCTGGGTTAGATTTTTGATAATTATTAAAGCTTTCGGCAATCCGTTGTTGAATTTTTTGATCAAATTCCCCATCCGTTTGAACGGCTAATCGATAACTATCATCCCAGATTAAATCAGCCACAGTGAGATGAAAACTTTCTGGCGGAACGGGAATCAGTATTTTTGGCTCAATTTGTGCCAATAATTCCTGTTGTACCAGGGTCAATTGATGATAAAATTCTTCGTTGACCGAATCATCTTGATAGGGAGGCGTTAGGATAGTATAACCAGGAAAAGCAATGGGTTGTCCCTCTTGAAATTTCGGTGATTTTTGGATATTCTTCAGTTGGGTTTGGTAGGTCGCGGGTAAAGTGAGGGAGGCTACCCGATTTACATAAATTTGATAGGTCTCGTCCAAGCTAATTTCCTCTAATCATGTAACGACTCTCATCTTCTTATTTTCTCTGATTTTGTCGCATTTTTTTATGAAGATTTATTGATAATACAAAAAGGCAAAGATGGGCATTTATTTATTTTGGGGTGAAGATGATTTTGCGATCGCCCAAGGGGTCAAAAAACTACAAGATCGGGTTCTCGATCCCAGTTGGATTCAATTTAATTATCACACAATTCCTGGAGATCAGCCCCAAGCAACCGTTGACGCATTAAATCAAGCCATGACCCCTGTATTTGGTCTGGGAGGGCGACTGGTTTGGGTGGTAGAATCTACCCTCTGTCAACATTGCCCTGAAGATATCCTAACGCAACTTCAGCGCATTTTACCAGCCCTTCCTGAAACGGCTCATTTGTTATTTACATCCAGTAAAAAACCGGATCGACGGCTGAAATCAACAAAATTATTGGAAAAATATGCTGAAATTAAAGAATATTCTCCTATTTCTCCTTGGAAAACTGAAGAATTAGTGAATCAAGTCAAACAAGTGGCCCAAGAAATTGGGGTCAAGTTAACCCCCAGAGCTATAGAATTAGTCGCTGAGTCAGTGGGTAATAATAGCCGACAATTATGGAATGATTTAGAAAAATTACGCCTTTATGGAGAAGGAGAAAAAAACCCTTTAGATCTTGATATTATTGAACTTTTAGTTAATAGTAATACTCAGAATAGTTTACAGTTAGCTCAAGGTATTCGCAACGGAAATCAAGCCCAAGTATTACAACTTATTTCTGAGTTAATTTCTCGCAATGAACCGGCCTTAAGAATTGTGGCTACGTTGGTGGGACAATTTCGGACTTGGGCGATTATTAAATTACAGATTGAAGCTGGAGAAAAGGATAATAAAGTGATTGCTAGTGCGGCGGATATTTCTAATCCTAATCGCCTCTATTTTTTACGTCAAGAATTACAAAATTTATCCGGTAAACAGCTATTAGCAACCCTCCCAATTCTTTTAGAATTAGAAAGTAGTTTAAAACGGGGAGGTGAAGCGGTGGCTACTTTGCAAACCAAAGCGATTGAACTTTGTCAACTTTTTCGTTAAGATTTAATTTGCTGAGTCATGGTTGTTTCAAGTTCTTGTATTAAACTATCTAAATCCTGTTTTTTTTCATCAAAACACTGGGGAGGAAAGGGATCAGATTTATAATGAATTAACTTAATTTGTCCTTGACTAATAACAAGAATGGCTACTTCTTCTTGAGGGTTATAACCATCTAAAATCCCTAAGATTTCTTGAATTTTTCGATCAACTTTTCGATTCAATTCTTCAACAGCTTGTCGTGAGCAACGAACAAAATGGGGTTGGGGTTGTAAATCAATGCCTAGGGCATCTTGACTGTCTCCCCATTCTGCTAAAAGTCCCCAGGATAAGGCCGCTAAACTGGCTGAATTTTCTTGCACAAAGCGATCTAATTGATATCGCCATTGATTTGCTAAATCATCCGGTGGAGAATCGCCAAATTGAATCATTGTTTGCCTCAAACTAATTGACACTCTCACCGTTAAGGCTACGCCTGTAACGGGAGATTCTTGTTTCATTGGGTTTGTCTAGTCCCAAGTCATCACTGACTCAAAACCCCGTCCAGATTCCCCTCCACAAGCATCTGTTTAACGTCCACTGACTGCCCGACAGCAGACAACAAAAAACTTGGATATATGTTTCGATTTCTCCTTCACAAACTATGTCGCCCCTGCTCTCAGGTATTTTACTTTGGTCAAGCATTTTGTCTGGCGAGAACCACCAATTTTGCTACTCTAGGCACACGTGGGTGCGTTGGCTTCTCAATTTTAGCACAAATCTTGATTCAGCAGATGGTTAAATCAGGGGTAAATTCTAATCTGCTCGAACCAACATAATGCTATTTTAGCCTATTTGATTCTTCAGAAAATAAGTTAGATTTCTTCAACTTCTAATTTAGCTGCGGCGATGGCATCAAAGGCGAAGGCAAAAACAATGGGCATGGGACTCTTAAAAAAATAGGTCAACGCAACTGATACCACTGATAGGGTAACGGCCCACAATAACCAGGTTCTCTCTTCTTCACAAAACCCTTTTGTGGCTTTAATTAGGCGCAATACCTCTGCGGGAATGGGTTCTGGCATTACAGCACCAGGGGGAAAAGCCCAATAATTGTCATAGCGTTCTCTGACTAAATCTGTCCATCCATTGTCTTCACACCATTCTTGAATCCAGTCATCGCAGAAATGTTTCATAGTCGGTTCGATAATCTAATTGTTGTCAGTTCTTGTCCAAAGCAAGTCTAAATTCCATCATCTTGAACCCTATGTTAGCAAAATTAGTTTGAGTTTATCAGTAAGTTAATGAATCTTAATCAATCAAATCTTAGGCATATATACTTAACAGTTTCGTTTCGGTACAAATTGCGGTTAATTTTTGATCCCAAGAGTCAACAGGAAGTTGAGAAAGTAAGGCAAATTCAAAGATAATTCCCATAGTAGGAATATTCTGCCATTGGGGGGAACTTAAGAGACGATCATAGTATCCTCCACCATATCCTAGTCTATAACCTTGATAATCACAGGCAACTGCTGGAATAAGGATTAAGTCAACTTCAGTAGCCGTTAAAATTGGAGCAGTAGAAACAGGTTCTAATATGCCATATTTTCCGCTAATTAAGGGGTCTTTGTCCGTCCAAGAATGCCAAATTAAACCTTGATCAAGACAACGAGAAAATCCCCAATTACGCTCAGCAGTAAAGAGGGGAGTTAGATCCGGTTCACGACGAATCGGAAAGTAAGCAAGAATGGTTTTTGCTTGTTGAAATAAGAGAGATGATTGCAGGGTTTGACAAAGGCGATCGCTGGTTGCTTTCCAGACTGATTCTGATAAATTTTTACGTTGTTTAATTATAGTTGTTCTGAGTTGTTTTTTATTCATTATTTTTGATCTATTACTGTTAGTATGATCATTATAAAAATCGACTTAAATCAAACTCCTCATCCGAGGAATTTTGCGGAAATCTTTCTATATTTAAGAGCAATAAAATATGTTCTGAATAGTCAACAACGCCTTTTAATTCTTGTTGTAACATCTCCAAACCACCATTGGCATATTCTTCAAAAATTTGTACCCGTTCATTTTCTGCTTCTGTATCGTAGACTGAGAGAATTTTCGGGTTGTTGGTTTCAGCGATCGCTAAAAGTTTAATCACCGCATCATAGCCTCTAGAAACAAAAATTTCTAAACTAATCGGGGCCGGTTCTTTTGAGATAACATGAAGGGGAACCCGTCGCTGAGATTTTGCGCCCAAGGTTGCGGCAAAGATCATCACATCAGCGTAAGTTTGGAAAGGGCCGACCCCGCCATTAAAATCCACTAAAGATTGCACTAATTCTGCTTTATCTTTACCAATTCTCACCCGATTTACTGCCATAGTGAACCTTTCAGAGAAATTAAATTAACTAAATATAGCAAGAGGCCCAATAATATATTAAGCTTGTGTACTGACTATAATTGTAAGGCAAGCCGAACCCAGTAATCCCCAGGTCAATCTTAGATTGCCTAGAGGCTCATGATGGGGGGATGCTTCTCAGATAGGGGTTGTATCTTTCACTCTGATGGTTTTTTGGAAACGATTGTTTAATAATCCTGACCTATCGACGACTGACCAAACTTCCGAGTTCAATCATGAACTGGTAGAAGTTAAGGGCCAAAGTGCGGGCCAATCTCGCATTTTTTTTAGTAGAGAACGAGAAATTGATCTCTATGAGTTAGAAGAACTTTGTGATGCTGTTGGTTGGGCCCGTCGTCCCCTACGCAAAGTTAAACTTGCGCTTACCTACAGTTTTATGGTGGTTTCCGCCTGGGAAGTCAAGGGAAAAAAACGACAGTTGATTGGGTTTGCCCGTGCGACCTCTGATCATGCGTTTAATGCGACAATCTGGGATGTGGTCATTCATCCCAGGTTTCAAAGTAAAGGGCTAGGAAAAGCGATGATGAAGTATATGATTCGTCAACTCAGAGGGGAAGATATTAGCAACATCACCCTATTTGCCGATCCCCATGTGATTGACTTTTATCGTCGTTTAGGGTTTGTGCTAGATCCTGAAGGCATTAAAGGAATGTTTTGGTATCCTGATTAATGATCCTCTGCGAATATTGAAAATTTGGGTTATAATGGACTAGCACGTTACGGGATGTAGCGCAGCTTGGTAGCGCGCCTGCTTTGGGAGCAGGATGTCGCAGGTTCGAATCCTGTCATCCCGATTGATCCCTTGACTCGAAGTCAGAAGTTGATTTTAGTTAATTTTCACGGTTTCTCCTAATCGAGCAGACTGTAACGCGGCTTCGGCAATTTTTAAGGCATAAAGACTTGATTCTGGTTGAATATAAAGGGGTTTCCCTTCAAATAAATGGTCTAAAACTAGGGTTGTATCTTTAGCAAATAATCCCCGACGACTCTCTAATTCAATGGGTTTTGTGCCATCTTTGGTAATTAAGTTACCTTCCATTCCACTGAAGATTATTTTACCTTGATCACCGTATAATTCAAAAATGCGATCGCTTGTTACAAAATTCTCCCCTTTGCCATAAATTAGATCAACAATTACCCCATTTTTAAATTGCAATTGAGCATCACATAAACAGGCTTTATAATAGCCTGATTCTTCCGCTTCCCAATAGCGATCATGACAAGTAATTGTGTTAACTTCCCCCAATAAGTCTGTAAAGCGATGAATTCTCGGTAAGGCAGCTTTGAAGGGAAAGCCAAACATAAGATGATCAAAAGTCCAATGATGGGGGGCGGGATTTTTAGAATCAATTGTGGTATAGCGACCAAAAAATACTGTTCCTATTTCTGGTAAATATTGACGAATAGCTTGGTGCATTCCCCCTAAAATTTCGATATGCTCAATATGTAATAATGTTCCGTTTTCTTTGGCGAGTTTTAATAATTCTAATCCTTCTGCTACATCTAATGACAAAGGATATTCAATAACAATATGTTTGCCAGCTTTTAAAGCAGCTTTGGCAATTTTTCCGTGATCTCTATTAATGGTACAAATAACCACTAAATCGATGTTTTTATCGGTGACTAATTCTTCCCAAGTCTCACAAGCAGAAATACTATATAATTGACAAAAATTGCTTAACTTCTCAGGGGTATGACCTGTCACTAAGCATAACTGCGATCGCTCATCTTGTAAAAATGTTTCTGCACGTCTTTGAGCAGCGTATCCGGTTCCGACGATACCCACCTTTAGGGGACATGACTGAGAAATTTGAGGAGTCAAGGACATTTTATGTTAGGGAGAGGTCATTATCCATTGTCCATTATCCATTATCCATTGTTGAACCTATCCCGCTCTAAGTACAAATCATCAATTATAGGTATAAACATAACTAATACTAATAGATGAAGCCATAAGGGGCAAAATTATTAAATCTTGAAGTTGCTTAAAGGACTATCTATCATAGGTTAGACTCAATACATCCTCACAAAATTAGAGAATCCTTAATTGTCCATCAAACATAAGAAAAACTTATTTTAAGTTTGTTTAAGAATCTCATTACTAATCCCTTCTTTACACAGGCTATTTTTCCCGTAGTATCAGAGATGAGACTTACTGATGAAGTTAATTTGCTTATTTAGCTTCATCGTAAGGAAAAACGACTGTTTCATCTAAGAAGAGGACACAAATTCATGGCAACCTATAAAGTTACTTTAGTTAACGAGACAGAAGGCTTAAACACCACCATTGAAGTACCCGATGATGAGTACATCCTAGACGTAGCCGAGGAGCAAGGTTTAGATTTACCCTACTCCTGTCGCGCTGGTGCTTGTTCTACTTGTGCTGGTAAACTGGTTTCCGGTACAGCACCTGATCAATCTGATCAATCTTTCTTAGATGATGATCAAATGGAAGCTGGATTTATTTTAACTTGTGTTGCTCGTCCTGCTGGAGACTGCACCATTACGACTCACCAAGAAGAAGAGCTTTACTAATTTCAGCCATCCTAATTAAACGGCTGAAATTTCCAGGGAATTAATGCAGGGGCGTTGTTTAGGAGTCCCTGCTTTACTGTTTTTATTATAAGTTATTTAAAGGTTTGATGTGAGTCAGGGCAATATTTTGTAATGTTTGATAGTTTAACTTACCTTGTTGATTTCGCGGTAAGTTGTCTAGTTTAATCCAATATTTAGGTTGCTTAAAGTAACTTAATTGGTTACGGATAGCTGTTTGAATGTCTTGTAAATTGAGAGAATTGGTTTGAGCGACATAAACCGCTGTTACCGCTTCTCCCCACTGAGAATGAGGAATTCCAATCACACTGACATCTTTAACTAATCCTGTCTCTAGTATAGCATTTTCAACTTCTTTGGGAAAGACATTTTCTCCCCCTGTAATAATTTTTTGGCTGTTTCTTCCCATAATATATAAATAATGCTCGTGATCACAATAACCTAAATCATCTGTGACGAATATTGATTGTTTTTTGAAGTTAGGATAATAACCGAAAAACAAAGATTTTGCTTGAATATTAATGACTTTTGTGGGTTCATTTATGTAAATTTTTACATGGGGTAATATTTGTCCCGTGCTTTGATTTCCTTGTAAAAAATCCTGGGGTTTTAGGGTGAAAATTTGTGATGCTGTTTCTGTCATTCCATAGGTGGGAGATAAGTTAAGCTGATAGTTTCTAGCGGTTTCTAATAAGGAATTCCAAGGGGGTGCGCCTCCTAGTAAAATAGTTTTAAAGTTTCTTAACCAATGGGGATCAATTTCTAATAATCTTTGTAATTGTGTGGGAACTAAAGAAATAAAATAATCACGGATATCTGTGGATGGTTTAAGTCCTTTTTTTAGCTCTGAGTAACCATGAATGATTATACTACCTTGGGTTAAAAAAGAGCGCATAAACTGCATTAAACCACTGACATGATATAAGGGAAGTACCGAAAAAGAGTTAACTTGATTAACTGTAAAAAATTGAGTAAACCCTTTAACTGAAGCTGATAAGGTTTCCCAAGTATGAATGGCAAACTTAATATTTCCTGAGCTTCCTCCGGTGGGAATCATAATTAAAGCTGTCTCAGGTAATAAGTAATTTTGTTGATTATTATCGGGTTGAAATTGGGGATAATTATCAATACCTAAGATTAAGTTTGGTTGGGTTAAATTAACAACCTGTCCCCATTCTTTTTTTGTCCATTGAGGATCACATAAAAAGAGATGACAATGGGTGATGATGGCTGCCAAAAAAGCTGATAAAAAATGATCGGGTTTTGGCTGTGCTAAAATAATTTTAGGACAAGAATAATTGGATTTTATTTGTGTAAATTTATCAATATAAAATTGAGTTAACTGATAAAATTTATGGCTATTATATCCCATAAGCCATGATTCATTTAAACGAGTTTGTAGAAGGGTTAAAATTTCGGACACAAGCTTTTATTCCTTGATTATTTTATCCTTAAACCAGTCATTAATTCCGAACCCAACTGCGCGATCGCCCTTCATTAATTCGGCGGCTAATTTTAACCCATGATGACGGCCAATTGAGGTTTCAAATACAGAAGAAAATACTAAATCCATGGGATAATTTTGACAGAGTTGACGCAGACGACTGGGAAAGCCCATAATTGCTGGTTTAATCACAAAAATTCCCCGCCAACCTTGTTGATAACAGCTATCTAATTGAGTTAAATTAGCGACTGATTCATCTAGGGCTAAAGCTGTTTTATGATCTTGATTTAATTGTATCATATTATCCAATTGAGCGGGGGGTAAGGGTTGCTCAATAAATTCAATATTGTTTAATTCATCGGTTATTTTTAACCAAGTTTGTGCTGCTTGTAAATTTAATCCTCCATTGGCATCTAATCTTAATTTTGTGTCTTGGGGTAATTCATTAATTAACTGTTGTAATAGGTTGATTTCTTCCTCATATAAACTTACCCCAATTTTCCATTTAAAGGTTTTATATCCTTGTTGATAACCAATTTTTACTTGAGATAATGCTTCTTTACCTGTTGGCAATAAATAACTAAATTTTGATTTTTTGTTTTCTTTCAAAATATGAGAATTAAACCCTTCTAAGGCAGATTCAAAGGCAAATTGACAGGCCGGTAAATTATCAGGAATCAGCTTAATTTGTTCTAAATAAACTTTCGTGCCAAGTTGTTGACAAAATGATAGAGATTGTGCTAATGTTTCCGAACCAAACCAAGGCAAAGGCGTAATTTCTCCCCAAGTAATTTTACCAAGATCATTGGTCAATTTTAAGATGATTCCTTCTCGAATTTTCCAAATACCATGATGGGTTTTGAGGGGTTTAATAAAAGAACGTTGATAGATTGAAAAATTAAAATTATAACTCATAAAAATCATAAAATTATTACTTATTCCTGAAACCAACTAATATCAAGATAATTAATTTTAGCATAGGGTTCAAGAGCCGTTAAAATCAGATTACCATAACTGCGATAATTGACACGATTATCTAATAAAGCGACAATTCCCCGGGACTCTCTGAGGGGCATTACTGCTCGTTGTAATTCCTGTAAAGCGGTGGGTAAAAGATAGAGACGAAACCAATCTTTACGACGTTTTTTATAATTAGAAACCAGGGCAGATACTAAAGGATTTTCTAAGGAAGGAATCGGTAAAGTCGCAATAATTAATAATTGAGGAATCGGCAATTTTTCTTGATTTTCATGCCAAAACTTCCAACCACTGACTAAAATACCATTAGCATCAAGTCCAGTGTTTTCTACCTGTACTCGTGACCCAAATTCAGCCGCTAATTTTGTAGCAACTTGTGCTTTTAACGGCACATCATCCACAATAATAATAATTGACTTTGAGCGTTGATAACAGAGCATAACAAGATGGTTTACTTCCTCAATTAACACCCCTTGAAATTCCGGTGTATTAGGCATCGGTAAACGGTCACGAATATATAATTTAATCAGTTCATTTTGTCGATGAGGGGCAAACTTTAAACAAAGAATATCATCCGTTAAGCCAATGGTATCACGATAAATCGGAGCCGCTTTATCACTATCTAAAAATCCCCCCATCAAAACAACAGGAGAACTTTGCCAAATAGGGGCTAAAATAGAAGCAACTTCTAAGGGACTGACATGAAGTGAAAAAGTTTGATTTTGACGCTCAATAGATGCCCACAAAAGTTGGTTTTCTCCTTGAATTTGCTCTCCAAACTTACGCAACCAATCTTCAGGTATTACGTCGCAAAGATGTTGTAAACTAGCCTTTTCTTCAGGCTCAAGCAAACAATGTTCATAGGGACTAAGAGGATGACTTAAAATTGACTTTTGAAGATACAGACGAACCTCTTGAATCAGATTACCATAAGCAGGATAATTGATTTGTAATTGTTGCCAATCATCAGGAGAAATTGTCAAAGTTAAAGCGTCTCTTGTCCACTCCTCTAAATAATCAGCCTGTTCAATTAAAGTGGGAATATTCAGAGGTAAAAGCCCTTTATTCTCCAGGCGATCGCGTAACCAAACTTGAGGCGAAACCATCAATAATCCCGTAAAATTATCAAAACAGACCTCATTAATATCTGTCTTAGTCAAAATCACTTTATCGGTGTTTAACCATTGCTGAAGATGGGGAATTTCTTGTTGTTTTAAATGGGTTTGAACAGTTAAAGGGGCCACCAATAAAATCGGGCGATCGCTGAGTAAGGATGGCATTAAATAACTTAACCCATAACGCTCAAAAGTGCTTCCCGTTTGAATGATAGCAGAGCGATCGAGACGTAAGGCGCGGGACACCAAACGGGCCATGGTTAAATGATGATCCCACAACGGTTGTCCCTGTTGTCGTAAAAAGTCCCGTAATGAGGTATGAACTTCCGCTTCAAGTATTGTCATAAAGGATGATCCCTAACCTAGAAAAGTAATGGCCCTCGCAGAGTAAAGTCCTCCTTCCCGTGATTTCCTGTTCCCTCAAACCAGAAAATGATAAATTGAGGATCATGTAAATTTAATTTAAGGATAACAAACAAGCATGGCTGAAATTCAGTTTTCTCGTGGTGTGTCAGAAACTGTCGCTCCTCAAGTCCGCTTAACTCGCGGCAAAAGTGGTAATAGTGGAACCGCAATCTTTCACTTTGAATCCCCCAATATTCTCCTTTCAGAAAGTACCGAGGACATTACCGGAATGTATCTGGTAGACGAAGAAGGAGAAATTGTCACCCGCGAAGTTAAGGGAAAATTCATTAATGGAAAACCCACTTCTGTCGAAGCTATTTTAATTATGAACTCCTCAGAGGAATGGGAACGTTTTATGCGGTTTATGGAACGTTATGCTAAAGAAAATGACCTCGGATTTTCTCAAGCTTAAATCTCTCATGGGATATGGGGCAAAGTTCGGTAGATGTGAACCGTTTGCCCCTATAACCACCCCTTTAACCGCCGAAATTATGTCAACCCCTCATCCTGACCAAGAAACGATTATCATCCGTTGTGGCATCATTACAGTTAGTGATACCCGCACTCCTGAAAGCGATCGCAGTGGCCAACTTATTCAACAACGCTTGACGGATGCTGGCCATCAAATTACTCACTATTGTCTTCTTAAAGATGAACCGGAAGCCATTAAAGCCCAGATTAAGCAATTAACCCAACATTCTGAACTAGATGTCATAATTATCAATGGAGGGACGGGAATTGCCCCCAGAGATACTACTTATGATGCTTTAGCAGGGTTATTAGAGAAGACTTTACCAGGGTTTGGGGAATTATTTCGTTATTTAAGTTATCAAGAAATAGGTTCCCGGGCCATGGCTTCACGGGCGATCGCCGGAGTTTATCAAAACACCTTAATTTTTTCTCTGCCTGGGTCTTCTAATGCCGTAAAATTAGCTTTAGATCAGCTAATTTTACCTGAATTAATTCATCTTACCCAACAGTTACAAGGGCGTTAGAAAGGAAGACGAGGGACTTTACTGATGAACCCTTGAATATCTTGATATATTTCGGCCAAGCGATCGCCATCTACATGAATTTCTGAGGTAGGATAATTTTCAAAGATTTCAATCACGCGAATATTTTTATCTGATAAAGCAGAGGTGACTAATGCACCTCTTAATGATTCCCGACTGGCGCGTTTTGAAGGGGTTTGAATCACTTCTCCCACAGGATCAAGCACTAAATTTCCTGCAAAACTATTTAAAACTTTCGACAAAAAAACCGGATCAACATCTACATTATTATTTAACAAACGACGTAAATCTTCTGGTTGTTTATTAGCTAATTTTAGATAGGATTTTAGAGAACTTGAGGTTTCTCCTTTATTCGCTAAGGTACTTAATTCCGCAACGGATACCGACTCCCGGAGAATACTATATTTTAAGACCACTTTTTCCGCAGCTTGGGCCGGAATGATGGCGGAAAATACTCCAAACATAGTAGCAATTAAGCTTAACCCAATTTGAGCAGACTTAAAAAGGGTTTGATTGTGTTTCATGGTAATTAACAATACCTCTAGGCTTTCTCTCTATTCTAGATTAAAGAAAACGAAATCATCTATAATACAAGTAAGACCCATAATGAGGACGGCATCTTATGACTCTTCAGCCTGAAATTATGAAATCCGTTGAACAACTTGGCTACCGTGTCACCGTTGGAGATGTGGCAGCACAAGCGGGGCTTAATGTTAATTTAGCACAACAGGGATTATTAGCTTTAGCGTCTGATGCGGCTGGCCATTTACAAGTCGCAGAGTCGGGAGAAATAGTTTATCTTTTCCCTCAAGATTTTCGGACAATTCTTCGTAATAAATATTGGAAACTACGTCTTAAAGAAACCTGGGACAAAATTTGGAAAGTTTTATTTTATTTAATTCGGATTTCCTTTGGTATTATTTTAATCGCTTCAATCATTTTAATGGTGATTGCTATTGCTGTTATTATTATTGGTATTAATTCCAGTAAAGAAGGCAATGATCGAGATTCTAGTGGTAGTCGCGGTGGTGGTTTTGGCGGTGGGGGAATCTTTTTCTTACCTAATTTTTCAAATTTGTTTTTAATCTTTTCTCCTGATTATCGTTATCAACGTTACGGTTATTCATCCAGTTCAAGATCTCAAACTTCTAAACCTTCAAGTGATCTGAACTTTTTAGAAGCTATTTTTTCCTTTTTATTTGGAGATGGCGATCCTAATTATAATTTAGAAGAACGTCGCTGGCAAGCGATAGGCACAGTAATTCGTAATAATAAAGGTTCTATTGTTGCTGAACAAGTTGCCCCCTATCTCGATAATATTAATCAATCTAATAGAGAGACAGAAGATTATATTTTACCTGTTTTAACTCGCTTTAATGGTACTCCAGAAGTGTCACCAGAAGGGGAAATTATTTACTATTTTCCTGAATTACAAGTCACAGTTCAAGAACAAACTCAAAAATCTTTGGCTAGTTATTTACGGGAAAAATTATATCGATTTAGTGAAGCAAGTAGTAGCCAAATTATGCTTGGCATTGGCTTAGGTGCATTGAATTTTATTTTAGCTTTAGTGTTAGGTTCATTTCTCAAAAGTCCTGAGTTAGTTGCTCAATTTGGTGGTTTTATTGCTTTTATTAATTCTATTTATTGGGTATTATTAGGTTATGCGATCGCCTTTTTAGGAGTTCCGTTAATTCGTTATTTTTGGGTACAAGGAAAAAACAGTAAAATTGAAGACAGAAATAAACAACGACAAGAAAGAAATAAATTATTAGAAGAAAAGGACAAAACTCTCAAACAAAAATTAGCTTATGCTCGTCAATTTGCTACTCAAAAACTGATTACTGAATCTGACATTACTTATACCACAGAAAAAGATGTAATTGAACAAGAAATTGAACAATCTGATAGAATTGATCAAGAATGGCAAAGACGTTTAGATTCTGAACAGTAGTAAACTTTAGAGTGAATTTCTCTTTAGCTTTGCTATGACAAAAGAGGAATTAGATAACATTTTTCGTTCTTAGTAAACTAATTGCCAATAAGCTGTTGTGCATTTAAACTGCTTATTTGTTAAATTGAAGGAAACAGCTAAAACCCTCTTTCCTTTTGCTTTTTGCTTTTTGCCTTTTGCCTTGCTAATACGCATTTTAAATGCGTATTAGCTTACGGAGTTTTATGTAGAGGCAATTCATGAATTGCCCCTACATAGATTTATTTTAGGCTTCTGAGGGTTTTGTTACTTCTTGGAGTTTTTTCCGGTCAAACTTGAGGACTAAAACCGCTAAGGGAGGCAAACATAAATCCAAGGAATAAGGAAGATTATGGAATGACCATTCATCCGTCCATTTACCCCCTAAATTCCCCATATTACTACCGCCATATTGTTTAGCATCACTATTGAATAATTCGGTGTAATATCCCGCTTCAGGAACCCCAATACGGTAATGACTATGGGGTTGAGGGGTGAAATTACAGACCACGATCAAAAAGTCTTCAGGCTCTTTACTCCGACGGATAAAAGATACCACACTATGACGATTATCGTTACAATCGATCCAGCTAAACCCTTCCTGTTCAAAATCGCGGTTATATAAAGCAGGTTCCTGTTTATAAAGGGCATTAACATCAGTAAAAAACTGTTTTAGTTGGTGATGGGGTTCATACTGCAATAAATGCCATTCTAAATCTCCCCAAACATTCCATTCACTCCACTGGCCAAATTCCATGCTCATAAACATAGTCTTTTTGCCAGGATGAGTAAACATATAGGTAAATAAACTGCGGACATTGGCGTACTTTTGCCATTCATCCCCTGGCATTTTACCAATGATATTACTCTTGCCGTGTACCACCTCATCATGGGAAAGGGCTAACATAAAATTCTCGTTGTAGTTATACCACATACTGAAAGTTACGTTATTTTGATGGTATTGACGGAACCAAGGGTCCATACTGAAATAATCTAGGATATCGTGCATCCATCCCATATTCCATTTCAGATTAAAGCCTAAACCTCCCGTATAGGTAGGCCAAGAAACCATAGGCCAGTCCGTAGACTCTTCAGCGATAGACAAGGCCCCTGGAAAATAACTAAACAGTACACTATTAACTTGACGCAAGAAATCAGCCGCTTCGAGGTTTTCCCGTCCTCCATATTGGTTGGCTATCCATTCCCCATCTTCACGACAATAATCGAGGTAGATCATGGAAGCAACTGCATCAACCCGAATTCCATCAATGTGATATTTGTCAAACCAAAATAACACATTAGCCACTAAGAAATTACGGACTTCATTGCGACCATAATTAAATACAAGTGTTCCCCATTCCTTATGTTCTCCCTGACGGGGGTCAGCGTGTTCATATAAGTGAGTACCATCAAAAAAGGCTAACCCATGACCATCTTTAGGAAAGTGACCAGGAACCCAGTCTACAATCACTCCAATACCGTTTTCGTGGCATTTATCCACAAAATACATAAAATCTTCAGGACGGCCATAACGGGACGTAGGGGCGTAATATCCTGTCACCTGGTATCCCCAAGATCCATCAAAAGGATGTTCAGCGATGGGTAATAATTCAATATGGGTGTACCCTAATTCTTTGACGTATGAGATTAACTTATCCGCTAATTCATAGTAACTGAGGAAACGGGCCCCGGTATTCCATTCAGACACTTGAACGGGTTCACATTCCCCATTAAGTAAGGGGGTTTTTTCCGCTGAGGAAGCGTGTAACCATGATCCTATATGAACTTCATAAACAGAAATCGGTTGAGAGAGGGGATCAGTATTCCGTCGCTTTTTCATCCACTCCCCATCATTCCATTTATAGGTGTCTAAATCAGCTACGATAGAGGCAGTTTTGGGGCGAACTTCTTGATAGAATCCGTAGGGATCAGATTTTTCATAGATATGACCTTCCCAGTTTTTCACTTCATATTTATAGGAAGTTCCTGGGCCAAGTTCAGGAATAAACAGTTCCCAAAGGATATTACTGCGCTTCCGCATTTGGTGTTCTCGGCCATCCCAATAATTAAAATCTCCAATAATAGAGACATTCCGCGCATTGGGGGCCCACAGTGCAAAATAGACCCCTTTTACTCCATCTACTTCCGCCAGATGGGCCCCTAATTTTTCATAAATACGGTGGTGGTTGCCTTCGGAAAATATGTGTATATCAAAGTCAGTAATATAGGGAGAACGAAAAGCGTAGGGATCATAAATAACTTTTTCTTGTTCCCCTTCTTTAACCCGTAATTGATAATTATTAAGTTCTGGGGTTTCAATAATACATTCAAAAAAGTTCGGATGATGAACCGACTGCATTTGATATTCTTGGCGTTCCGTGGGACATAATACCCAGGCCGCTTGTGCTTTGGGTAAATAGGCGCGGACAACCCATTTCGTGGGGTTGCCATTCTCTTCCAAGGGATGACAACCTAGAATTTCAAAGGGGTCATGATGGAGGTTGGAAACAATCTGATTAACTTGATCTGGGGATATGGTTGTGGTCATTCGGCTAGCAATCTCAACAAACTGAAGGAGGAAGGCTTGTATCTGCCCTAGTGCATCTTACTACCTACTTTACACATTTTGAATGATTTGCTGCTGAGAAACCTAACACAATGTAATGTTAGGGGGAATGAGGCTAGGATCTAGATTGGTTTAAGATTTTAGGGGTTGTAGGAGTTTTTCTAACCATTTTTCTACTTTTTGGTAATAGCGATCGCTTTCGGGTAAGTGAGACAAGGCGCGGTAATAATCAGCGATCGCACAATTCCAGTCTCCTCTAACATAATAAGTATAGCCTCGCTCGGCATAGATTCGCCCTTGATATTGATCTCCCATAATTAAAGCAATTTCTAAGGTTTCAATGGCTAATTCATATTCATCGAGTTCCCTTAAGGTAATGCCTTGGTTAATCCAAACTCTTTGATTATAGGGGTTGATATCTAAGGCCGCTTCGTAATCTGCGATCGCCTTGATCAGATCACCTTGAATGGCATAACAGTTAGCACGATTATTATAGGCCCTATCTAAACGAGGATTAAAGGCGATCGCTTCATTAAAATCTTTCAGGGCCGCCTCATATTGACCTATTTTGAGATACATCAACCCGCGATTATTGTAATCAATGGCACTGTCGGGCTGACGGTTAATTAGTTGGTTGAGCAAACTAATGGCTCCTTGATAATCTTTTTGATGAGCTTTTTCTTTAATTTTGATTCTTAACTGTAGACTAGAAAGGGAAGCAGGGGGGTTTTGACACATTAACCTCATGGCAGACCAGTCCTTCTGCTGTAACGAGGTTGCAGGTTTGGGGGATCTTTTTGACTGGAAATACTCAAGAGCGTTTTGGTTCATGGCGGCCTTTCTCAGTTTCTTAAAAATACTGTACTCAATAGTTTGATTGTTAATGGTGCAAAATGTGTCACTCATATAACTGTCTTGAAAACTTTTTTGGATAATTAGCTTTCCGAATGGGACTACAGATGCGTCTTTAGCCATTCCGTAAAATTTTCCTTAAATTTTTCTTAAATTCCTGCATCATTATCATTATCATAGATAAATATCAATTTTTAATTCATTGATGGATATAGGGTTACAGATAGCTGATAAGATCGGGTTAAACGCTTCAAATCATGATTAATTCAGAGAGTTGACCTCAGCTTATGTCTACTGCTACTTTACTGCCTAATACCCCCGATGTTTCCGCTGATGATTATTGTGTCTTTGGGTTAGCCACCTGCTTTTTGAAAGAGGATGGAGAGTTTCATCAAGTTCGGGTGATTGAACCTATTCCTTCTGCTGCTTTAGAAGCAATTTTTAAAGGAATTACTACCTCTTATGAATTAGCTTGTGCTAAATCTCTTGGGGAAATTTTAGGTCATGAAAGTTTAATGAAACCTGCTGAATTTCCTGAAGATGCCCAATTTTGTGATGATTTTACTGAGCGAACTATTGCGGCGGTGAGAACCTATCAAAATCGTCTCGAAGCCAAGTCTCTAATGCCTTTGGGAACTATCAAGAATGACTTTAATTTTTCTTTAGAGAAAAAGCGGATACTCAATGCGGTTAATGTTGTTAAGACAGAAGATAATGTTAAGCAGCATTCCCATACTCATAAGGTTCTTTAATCGGTTCATCCGGTGGGCAATGCCCACCCTACTTCTTTTCGTCTAAGATAGCAGGAATGTATGACAATATTTGTAAATTTATCGCTGAAACTTTTGCCAAAGACTTGGCACAATGGTTATTAGGACAACCCATAGAATTAACTGTCCTCGAACCTACTGAATTACAAGTTGCACCGATCAGAGCCGATAGCTTAATCTTTCTTCAGTCAGAAGACTTAATACTACATATTGAGTTTCAGACTGACCCTAAAG
>NZ_JAYGHQ010000003.1:178878-186331 GCF_034931425.1 Crocosphaera sp. XPORK-15E | reverse complement strand
AATGTATGACAACATTTGTAAATTTATCGCTGAAACTTTTTCTAGAGACTTGGCAGAATGGTTATTAGGACAACCTATAGAATTAACTGTCCTAGAACCTACTGAACTACAAGTCGCACCAATCAGGGCCGATAGCTTAATATTTCTTCAGTCAGAAGACTTAATACTACATATTGAGTTTCAGACTGACCCTAAAGAGGATATTCCCTTTAGAATGGCTGATTATCGTCTGAGAATGTATCGTCGTTTTCCCAATAAACAAGTATATCAGGTGGTGATTTATTTGAGAAAAAGCGATTCTGAATTGGCTAAGGTCAGTGCCTTTAATTTGCCCCAATTGCGTCATGAATATAATATCATGCGACTTTGGGAAATCCCCACAGAACAGTTGTTAACATCATCAGGGTTGCTACCATTTGCTGTTTTAAGTCAAACAGATAACCCGGTGAAGGTACTAGAACAAGTAGCCAGAAAAATTGAGGGAATTAGTGATCAAAATGAACAAAGTAATGTTTCTGCTACTGCGGCGATTCTTGCAGGCTTAGTTTTGGATAAAATGATTATTAGACAATTATTGAGGGAAGATATCATGAAAGAATCTGTTATTTATCAAGAGATTCAAGCCATTAGTGAAGCTAAAGGACTTGAAAAGGGCATTCAAAAGGGCATTAAACAGGGTATTAAACAGGGTATTAAACAAGGAGAAGCTAACTTAGTTATCCGACAACTTCATCGACGAATTGGAGAAATACCTGATAATTTTCGGGAAACAATCAGGGAATTATCCGTTGAACAATTGGAAAATCTGGGAGAAGCTTTGTTAGATTTTAATACTGAGGCTGATTTAAACCTTTGGTTAACTTCTCAGGATTAATTCTCAATTTTTAGGATAAAATAGCCAGAATGTATGACAACATTTGTAAATTTATCGCTGAAACTTTTTCTAGAGACTTGGCACAATGGTTATTAGGACAACCTATAGAATTAACTGTCCTAGAGCCTACTGAACTACAAGTTGCACCAATCAGGGCCGATAGTTTAATCTTTCTTCAGTCAGAAGACTTAATACTACATATTGAGTTTCAGACGGACCCTAAAGATGATATTCCCTTTAGAATGGCTGATTATCGTCTGAGAATGTATCGTCGTTTTCCCAATAAACAAGTATATCAGGTGGTGATTTATTTGAGAAAAAGCGATTCTGAATTGGCTAAGGTCAGTGCCTTTAATTTGCCCCAATTGCGTCATGAATATAATATCATGCGACTTTGGGAAATCCCCACAGAACAGTTGTTAAAATCATCAGGGTTGCTACCATTTGCTGTTTTAAGTCAAACGGAGAACCCTGTGAAGGTACTAGAACAAGTAGCAAAAAGGATTGAGGGAATTAGTGATCAAAATGAACAAAGTAATGTGTCTGCTACGACTGCCATCCTTGCGGGATTGGTTTTAGATAAAATGATTATTAGACAATTATTGAGGGAAGATATCATGAAAGAATCTGTTATTTATCAAGAGATTCAAGCCATTAGTGAAGCTAAAGGACTTGAAAAGGGCATTCAAAAGGGCATTAAACAGGGTATTAAACAGGGTATTAAACAAGGAGAAGCTAACTTAGTTATCCGACAACTTCATCGACGAATTGGAGAAATACCTGATAATTTTCGGGAAAAAATCCGAGAGTTATCCGTTGAACAATTGGAAAATCTGGGAGAAGCTTTGTTAGATTTTCATACTGAGACTGATTTGAACCTTTGGTTAGATTCTCAAGGTTAAGTTAATCTCAATTTTTAGTCTAATATACTATCTTATTTGAGAAATATTGAGGGCGCAAGGTTTGCGCCCCTACCCAAATTATGGTTATTGTCCTACATAAATTGCATTAGTATTCAAGTCAAAGTTATTACTATTAATACCTTTGAGAATGCTAATTAACTCGTTTTGTCCAGAGGTTTTAACATAAATTCCTAATCCTTGTTCGGTTGAACCTAAAACATAATCAGTGGCTTTTCCGTAAAGTTGTAATTTATCTTCTTTGAGATCAAAGTTTTTAATCTGTGCATAGTCATTTATTCCATTAATTGGATCATTGTTCTTGTAAAAGCTTCCTTTATGATTACCTAAGATCAATAAATCAGCTTTTTGATCTCCTCCTGTTAAAATGTCTATCTTACCTATTTTTGTCAATGGATCAAAAGTTTCAATATCATAAGATTTTTGAACCGTAAAGCCGTGCTTAATGTCATAGATTGATTCCGCTAACTGATAGGCTTCTTTTCTTCTTCTTGTAGGATACTTATCACCGAATTTATGTAATTCTTGTACAACATTTTGCCAATCTTGTTGTGTCGCATAATTCTGGAATGTTGGTGCGCCATTTATGCCATATTGAAATGCAACCGACGCGATCGCAGTTTGTGCAGATTCAGATAATTCTTTAAATTTAACCCCGAAAGAAGCATTATTATATTTAGTTTCTAGCTGTTCGATCATACTTACTTTTTTCAGGATATCAATGCTTTTTGCTTCTTCTTCAGTGATAACTAATGTATTACCTTGAGCAATATATTCTTGTAGTTTTGTATTAGCAGCTTCTCCTTTAATTCCTAAAAAGGGCTTAAATTTATCAATAAGTTCTGTAGAAAAACCAAGTTTTTTAAGCTCAGCTTCACTATGGGAGCCAAGATCAAATCCTGTGGCAATAGTTACACCACTTTTATCAATAACTTGATCGTTTTGTTTAGGGATATAAGCTTGAAGTTTTCGACCCCCTTCTAAATCTGAAATAAATTGCCAATTAATGCGATATTGTTCAGTAAATATTGTAGTTTTTAATTTGTTTTGGGCATCAATAGTATCTATAGGTAAATTGCCACTATTATCAGCAATTAAAATAGGATGAGCATCTAACCACGACTGAGGATCAACATATTTTTGTTGTAAGTAATTGATTACTTCTGATTTTAAACTATCTGGCAAATCATCCAAATAATCAGCCATATCAACTAAAGATAATTGTTCAAGTTGATTGACTTCTAATTTGGCTTCTTGACTAATTTGTAATGGAGTTTGTAAAGTAACTTGAGTTTGTTTAACTCCAATTAAAATCTTTAATTGATTATCTCCAAGATAGTAAATATTGCCGTTATCATTAACTTCAATATCCGCAGGACTAATGTTAAATTGTTTGGCTAATTCAGTTATTTGAGGATCATAAAAATTCTTATATACCCAATTTTTTAAGTCATCTTGCCAAATTCCAAAAACATCTTTAACACTAGATAACCAAGCATTTAAACCACCTTGTTGATTTGCACCATATAAAACGCCAACTGTACTATTAATATTTTTCAGTGTATTAACATTTAAAGTGGCATCTTTTCCAATGACTGTGTTAAGTTCTTCATCCCAAAGCTTCAAGGTTTCCTCAATACCTTTTAACCATCCTTTAACACTGGGATCTTCATAAATATTTTGCCCTATTTCTACAGTTTCACCAATTTTTTCTAGATCATCAAAATCGAGTCCAAACTTATCTTTAATGTATGTTTCTAATTGATCTTGATATTCTTCAAATTTATTCGTTAATTGTTCAAAGGTGTCTTGTATTGTATCAAAAATATTGGAGTCTTCAGTTTCAGAACTTTGATTATTGTCGGGAGGTGTAGAAGAATCTGATGAATTATTATCATTCTCTTTTGATGCTTTTTTCTCTAAATTTTCCTGACTATTCTTAATCCCTTTAGCGATTTTAGGAATAGATTTAAGAGCATCTATCCATTCTCCATCTTCAATTGCTTCAATGAGTTTATAGCCATCTACGGAAACTTCACCAGCGACAACAATCCATTTTAAAGTTAACCAATCATTACTAATATTATCTTGTGTTAATTCTGTAGCAAAGTTAGTGCCAATTGTTCCCGCAATTTTAGTAATAGAGTCAAAACCAGATAATAAATTGCCTGTTTCTATTGCTTCTATTGCTTGATAGGTAGCGACAGAAACTTGTCCGGCTGTAATTAAGGCTTTTTCAAAGTTAGAAAAATTAACTGATTTATCTAAGGTTTCGCCTATGTTTACCCCGTCAATAGCAACAACATTAGCAACCCCTTGAATAGCTGATAAAAAGGCTAATGTTCCATCTCCTGAGTCAATTGCACGATAAGTGTTATAAGCACCTTGAGCAGCAGCTTGAAAGGTTTGTAAATTTTTTAAGGTAGGTAATAAGGCATCTTCTAAGTCAGATAATGCAATAGTAGCCTCCCATAAGGCATCAATATCATTAGCTTTGTCTGCTATATCTACTAAATCTGCTGCTTGACTAAGTTCAGCTTTAATGTTGCTAATTTGATAGCTAACAACGGTCATTGCTAAACTAAAAATAGCCCCTGTCCAATCTCCATTATAAGCAGATTGAACTGCACTTAAAGCACCACTCGCTAAGGTTAAATTTGTTCCTAAAGTAGCAAGAGTTGATGTAGCAGAATAAAGTCCTAACGTTGCACCACCTGTAAATAATACCCCTGCTACTGCTAAAACAGTGGTAATAGTGCCAAAAATTTCGTTAAAAGCTGCTTTCTTTCTTGCCTTTCTTTCCTGTATTCTTCCATCAATAATCTGGTTAAGAATATCCTTAGATTGCTTGGCTAATTCACTGGATAAATCAACTGCACCCTGAGCATATCCAATCTTATATAAAACCTCTAAATATTCTTGGTTAATCTCCTCGGTTTCTTCCCCTAATTCCTGACTTATAATAATCTCATCATAGAGGGCTTTGGTGGCTCCTTGAAGGTCGGTTTCAGACTGGTTTAATAGCCCTGTATATTTGGCTTCTTCTGCGTCTAATTTGGCTATTTCTGTTTGTAACTGGTTGGCTTCTTCTATTAAAGCAGTGGCACTTTTTAACAGGTTATCTTGGATGGTTACGGCTTCTTTACCCTGTAATGCGTCGTGTATATCGGCGGTGGTTTCTGCGAGAATAGTTTGAATATTTTCGGGTAATTCGGGTTGACTTTGGATAGTTTCTAAGTCACTTAAAATACCTGCTAATTGCCCTTTATATTCGGCTTGTTGAATGATATCGTCAATGGGTTGTAACCCTAAGTCGCTTCTTAGGTCATTTAATGCCTGTTGTAAGGCATCTTCGGCTTGTAATTGGTTGAGTTGTTCAAGTTTAGCCGTAGCAATAGCGCGATCGCGGTTTATATCTGCCCGTTGTTTCTCAAATTGGGCGGTAATTGTCTCATCTATGCCTAATTGACGCTGTTGGGCGAATTGTTGTTCTAGGGTTGCTTGTGCCAGGTTTAACTGTTCAACCTGTAATAGTTGGACGAGGGTTTGTTCTGTCCAATTTCTCAAGTATTCGAGGGCATCAATGCGAAGTTCGGCAATATTTAACTGTTGCTGTAGGGTTTCAATGTCTTGCTGAGTATTATTGATGCTGCTTTGAATTTCGTTAAATTCGAGTTGGGCGATCGCAGTTTGTTGTTTGATCAGATCAATTTGTTCTTCGGCAGCTTCTTTAACAATGGCAAACTGATCAGCTTGTTGTTGCGCTTGGTCTTGTAATGCCCGATATTTGAGCATTTCATTGTAATAATAGTCAGCTTTAACAGCATCATCTGGTCTAGCGATACCTCCCGCGCAACCTCCCCCCGTATCTGTCATTAAGTCCCGGTAGTCTGTGTAGTAAATTTCGGCAGCAGTGGCAAAGTTGTTCTGTTGCGCAACAGTTAAAAGATAAGCTGCTTCTTGACTTCCGGCTTCTGTTGCTTCAATAAGACGGGTTTGGAGTTGAGTTTCCAGGGTGTTGAGTTCTAACTGTTTTTCTATACCAAGCAAGGTATAGTTTTCTTTGAGTTCGATGGCAGCGAGAAGATCCTGTAAAGTTTGCTGTTTAGCTTGTATTTCGGTCAAATATTGGTCATTTTGGACTTCTAGGAATGCCTGTAAGTCTTCCATTGAAGCGGTTAAAGCGATGCTGGTGGCTTCAGCCTGTTCTGCTAATTTTTGGACTTCTGCGAGGGCTTTTTGTGCATCTAAGAGTTGATCTTCGAGGTTGCTATAGTCGTTGTCGGGACTGTCTATGGTGGCAAGCAATAGTTGATGTTCGGTTTCAACTACGGTTTTTTGGGCATTAAGCAGGGTAATTTTTTGGGTGAGGGCTGCTTTTTGGGCAGTTAAGATGATTTCTTTGTGGGTGAGGAGATCAACTGACTGTTGCAGTTGGACTTGTTTGGTTTGAGTTTCGGGGGTTGAGGTTAGAAGGGCGATCGCATCTAGTTGAGTTTTTAACTGTTTCTCTAGCGCAATAGTTTCGGTTATTTCGGTATCAAGGGAGAGGGTTTGCTGTTCCACCCATGCGCGTGTATTGGCTATTTGTTGCAGCAGGTTTTGGGTATTGGTATCAAGGGTGGCTTTCTTGGCTAGGACATCGTTGAGGGCGGTTTGATAAGCTTGACTGCTGGTGTCATATTCGGCTTGTTCTTTAATAGTGTTGGCTTTAGCATCTTCGGCAGCTTGTTCGGCGATCGCTAATTGTTCTTTGAGGGTGGGGAGAAGGGCAGAAAAGGTGTCAAGTTGCGCCTGTTGTTCGGGGAGGAGTTGCCGTTGCGCTTCTAATAGTTCCAGTTGGGCGATAAACTGATCCAGGGCAAGTTCGGCTTCATCTGCTGCAAGGTTTGCCTGTTGCCATTGGTCGATCAGTTGGTCGGTGAGGTCTTGTTGATGGGTATCTTCGATAACTTCTTGATCTAGGTTAGCTGCATATTGTCTGAGGCTGGTTGCTTGTTTAGTGTAAGCATCCCAAATAATCCAGTTATGATCAACGTGAACGACTGCAACCCATTTGGTTTTGCTTCCCCAAAATCCACCTGATTTATAACTACGCCATTCTGTCCAAGTTGGGCCAGCTTTACGGCTTAAATCCCAGTTAATTTGTGCCTGTTCTTCGTACCATTTAGCTTGACTGAGACTGGCGACGGATGCGGCTTGTTTTTGACTAATTTGGGCTTTTAGGGTTTCTAGTTGGGTTTGGGAGTTGGTGAGTTCGTCGGTTATTTCTTGTTGTAGGTTATAAAGGGTGGTTGCGTCATTTAGGGCGGGGTAATATTGATTACGGAGAGTATCAAGGTCTTTTGTAGCTAAATAGGTAGCAAAAGCCCTTTTACCATTGTTATTCCAAACGTAAACATAATCTTGCATTCCATCGCCATTAATATCAGCAAACTTTCCTCTGTCATAACCATTAGAATCTGGGGAGAAAGAACCATTTTGCATAGTTCTGCCAATTAGTTCATTAAATGTTCCATCAGGATTAGCTAAAAATGTAGCAATTGCTCGTTTACCACCATTATTCCAAACCACTACATAATCCTGTCTTCCATCACCATTAACATCAGCAAACTTTCCTCTGTCATAACCATTAGAATCTGGGGAGAAAGAACCATTT
>NZ_JAYGHQ010000003.1:0-178778 GCF_034931425.1 Crocosphaera sp. XPORK-15E | reverse complement strand
GGGAAAAAGACCCATTTTGCATAGTGGTATTAATAAGCTCTTTGAATGTTCCATCAGCATTAGCTAAGAAAGTAGCGATCGCTCTTTTTCCACCATTATTCCAAACGACAACGTAATCTTGTTTTCCATCACCATTAACATCAGCAAATTTTCCTCTGTCATAACCCCAAGGATCTCCTGAAAAGTTACCATTTTGCATGGTGGTATTAATCAGTTCATTAAACGTTCCATTAGCATTAGCTAAGAAAGTAGCGATCGCTCTTTTTCCACCATTATTCCACACCACCACATAATCTTGTCTTCCATCTCCATTAACATCAGCAAACTCTCCTCTATCATAACCATTAGAATCTGGGGAAAAAGACCCATTTTGCATAGTGGTATTAATAAGCTCTTTGAATGTTCCATCTCCAATAGGACTAAAATATTCTGTCAAATAACTCTGTAATTTATTCGGATTTTGTTCAGCTTGTAGGGTTAAGTATGCTGTTTCTACTCGTAGGTTTTGGAGGTTTGAGATTGATTGATCTTGGTTGGGACTGCTTCCTAAAATATTACTCTGTTTTTGTTGGATGTACTTCTGTAAATTTGTTTCTAACCATTGTTCTTGTTGATCATTTGATAAATCAATTTCAATAATTAAATCTTGAGTTTTATTAGTGATTTCTTTATTTAAAACATTAATTAATTGAAGACGTAATGCTTGAGATGCTTGACTTCCTAATGTTGCATACTGCTTTTCTAAACTCGTCAACTGCGAGATATGATCTAACTTTACTGAAACTATTTTATATTGATCTACTTGTGTTTGTAAAACTGCGATCGCTTCTTCCAAACTATCAACAGACTGCCCTAAAGCATCAGCATAATTAACCTGCGCTTCTTGACGTGCGATCGCCTCTTGTAATTGAATTTTATCTAATATATATTCCCCTTGAGGATCAGCTAAATTATCCTCAAGATAAGTCCCCAACTCATCCACTGCTTGACTGCGTTTTTCTGATAAATTCCAGACATCAACCGTCAACTGATGAGACTCTTGTAAATTATCTAACCAAATAGCAGATAACCCCTCAATTTCTTCTGCTATTTCTGCCCCTAAGATAACATAACCTTCAATATTATCCTTGTTTAAAGCAATAGTTACCGCTTCTTCTGACGCTGCTTGAGACTGCAAAGAAATTAACCTTTCTGAGACTATTTCTTCCCCTTCAACCGCTAGATATTGTTGCCATAACTTGACAACTTCGGGCGTATTTTCGTCTACATTCCAATCTAAAAACTCTGTAACATCTGAACCTAATAAATAACCATATTCTGTCTCAAACTCGCTTAAATCTAACTCTGCTGAGGTTTTAGTTTCTTGTAATTCGTCTAATTTAGTTTGTAATTCAGATAGCTTATTATTCGCTGCATTAACAATAGTTTGCTGTTCAACAATATCTTGATTATTTAAAACGTCTAAATCTTCAGATTGCTGCTGTATTTGTAACTTAACTGACTCTAATTTTTGAGCAGTATCTAACCCACTCAACGATAATAATTCCTTTTGTAAGGAATATCTCAAAATATGAGCATTTAACTCTCTTTCTAAAACATAAATTTGTTGCTCATTACTATTCGCATTTTTACGAAGTTGAGAGATTTCTTCTTCTGTATCAAAAATGTCTTGTTTAATCTCATCAACCTTACCTTGAATAACTAATTTTTCCTCATCAGAAAACTTCTCAATAGATTCTTTTTGTTCCTCAAAAATCTCAATTTCTTTAACTAAAGCAGTTTTTTGTACTAATAAATTATGTAATCTTTCCGCTTCAATACGATGGTATTCTCTCGCTAACTCCAAGGACTCCCCAACATTTTCAACTTGAGAAGATGACACCGCAACTGTAGTTTTTAAATCATCATAGTCATCCAAAAAAGTTTGAAAAGCAGCATCAAAAGCAGTCTTTAATTCATTAATAGCTGCTTCATTTCCCAACAACCCTAAACCCGCAAGAAACGACATTAAATCATTGTGAGACTCGGTTAACAATTCAATCGCTAATTTAGTAGACATTTTCTTAATGGAGTAAATAATTAAGGGATAAATTGAGTTAATTGATCGCTGTTTAACTTAGAATACATTGGTTAATATAAGAGAATTCCTAGGGACATAAAACTATTATGTCCATCAACAATTTGTAGGGACATAACACTGTTATATCCTACTAAAATCATTAAATTTACGGAGAATATATCATAAATTGACAAAAATATCAACCCCTTAAAATTACGGGATTTTATTTAAAGATTGTGTAAAGAGAAATGAGAATTTTAAAGATTTGAGCAAGACAATGGGGCTAAACCCTTATCATATAAAGATTTTAGAAGATTGTTATATATTGCGTGAAAATACTGATTAACAATTTCTTAACCAAAAGCATTGATTATTATCAATGTTAACTAATGAAAAATAAGCATAAAAGAAGTTACACAAAACCCCTAAATATAGCGTTAAATTTGAGGGCTTAATAGTATTAAGCCCCTACACAGGGTACTATTTTAATAATGTAGGACTTACGCAAAAACCCGTTTTCTGAACGAGTTACGTCATTTCAGGTTGTGATACAGAACGAGAAAACGGGTTTTTTAGGTGGGCGCAAGGTTTGCACCCAACTAATAATCAATATTTTGCCATTCTTCTGCTTCTGTAAATAACCTAAGATGTTTAACATTTGTTGTACTAACAACAACATATCTTCCTGGAAAATCTTGTACTAATAATTGCCAATGAGCAGCAATAATAATATCAATATCTAACAATTTTTCATCGGCTGTTGGTGTTCCTTGTAAACGAGATATTGACCAGATTTCTGCCGCTAAATCTGCTACTTCTTCTTCAATTTTTAAGACATCAATAAATTGTCTCAAGTTATTAGCTTTTTCTAATCCTTCAGGATTATTTCCCCGTTTGACTGATAAGATTAAACTTCGTTTTAGTTCATAAAAACATAATTCAGAGGAAGTAAAATAAACACCTCTAGCTAATAAACGTTCAAACCAAATTTGACATTGAATGGCATCTGGATTAGGGTTAGGATTAGAGAGTTTACCCAAAATACTTGTATCTAGAAAAATAATCATTCTTTAGTAAATAACTTCCGTTCTCTATATTTATCAATAGTTTCTTCTACCATTTTCCATGCTTCTAACTCTTGTTGTATTTCTTCAGGAGTTAAAGTTTTAGCCCGCTTTTCTGCCTCCTCTCGCCATTGACGCATAATTTCTAGTCCTTTTTGATTAATTTTAATCTGTTCTTCCCTTGTCCGTCCATAATGTTTCATCTCAGGGGGTAATTCACCATTTGGTGCGGGATATTCTTCATTATTAGTCATTGGTTGATTCTTCATCCTTAATCACCTTGAAAATATTTGGTTTGCTTTGATCTGCTATTCTCAATATAACACAATTTGAGAAAATGTATTTTAGATTATAATATATTTACCCTATCAAATAAGAGCAAATAAACGGGCATAATACCATTATGCCCTTAGGATTTTATTAATCATATTTAAACATCGGTTTTCCGTCAGGCGATCGCTTAATAGTTCCATCTTTATTATGTTCAACTTCTGCAAATAAATAGTTACCCTCACTATCTTGTTTCAAAATTAATTTATCTCCAGATCGCTGATACAAAGGAGGACAAAATATAGGAATACCTTGATATTCAATTATGTTCCCTGCTTCATCCAATAACACAGGACAAACAACTAATTTTCCTAATTCATCAAACACCCAATCTTGTGTTTCAGGATCTCTTAAAGGAGTCGAATAAACAGGCAAACCACTAGAAGTTTTTAAGAGGTTTCCTGACTGATCTTTGACAGGCAACAAAAAGACTTGTTCCCCTTGAGGGTTAAGGACATTTTGTTGAGTTTTGGGATCTCTTAAAGGAATCATTCCTGGAGATGGCATCTGAACTTTTATACTCTCAGAAGTTGCTAAATTTAAGGGTGGTAAATCATCATTATTTATGTTATAATGCCTCGTGTATTGAATCGCAGACTTAGTAAAACCCGCCTTTTCTAATAAACTATGAATTCCCGTTTGCTCCATACTAATTAAAACGTCAATATCACTGACTTTTAATGCCTCAGCTTGAGCAATAGCAGCATCAATTAACTCTTTAATAAGTTTGGGGTTGCGATGTTCTTCTAACACATATAACCCTAATACTGACCCCACCCGACGCGGTTTTAACGGAGTATCCCACATTTCCGTAGTAGCAGATAATTCTGGAGGAAGTGTTTCATCGTAGATATATGTAAAAAGAAACCCAATAATTGCTTGTTGATTTTCAGCAACAAAACCATAAGAATTAGGGGTTTTTAATTGTTTTTCTACATACTTTTCTAGGTTAAAATTGGCTTTAAGCTGCATTGAGGGATCAGCTTGCGATCGCGCTTCCAAAAAAGAACGCCATAAAGGAACAATTGCTTGAGCATCGTCTAGATTTGTTCGTCTAATGTAATACATAATTGTGTAAAAAGTAACAGAATAAGAAAAAAATATCATAAGTTGTCCATAATCTGACACCATCACCTATTTCCTTGCTAACCTAGAAAGATACCCAAGGAGTCGAACGGAATCATTGATGCAAACCCAAGATAAAATTACTCAAGGACAAAACGTTAAGCCTTCCCGCCTCACCGATAGCATTACCGCTAGTCAAAACTATTTACTTTCTTTACAATACCCTGATGGCTACTGGTGGGCAGAATTAGAGTCTAACATCACTCTCACTGCTGAAACTGTCCTCGTGCATAAAATTTGGGGAACTGACAAAACTCGTCCCCTCCATAAAGTTGAAGCTTATTTACGTCGTCAGCAACGGGAACATGGGGGTTGGGAACTATTCTATGGTGACGGGGGGGAAATTAGTACCTCAGTCGAAGCTTATATGGCTTTGCGTTTATTGGGAGTCCCTCAAGATGATCCTGCCTTAATTCGTGCGAAAGATTTTATTATTAGTAAAGGTGGTATTAGTAAAACTCGCATTTTTACTAAGTTTCATTTAGCCTTAATTGGCTGTTATGACTGGAAGGGAATTCCCTCTATTCCTTCTTGGATTATGTTATTTCCTGATAACTTCCCCTTCACTATCTATGAAATGGCAAGTTGGGCGAGAGAAAGTACAGTTCCCCTAATTATTGTCTTTAATGACAAGCCTGTTTTTTCTGTTGATCCTATCTTTAATCTCAATGAATTATACGCTGAAGGTATTGAAAATGTAACCTACAGTTTGCCTCGTAATAATAATTGGGGTGACATATTTCTATTATTTGATAAGGTGTTTAAGTTTGCAGAAAATGTGGATTTAGTGCCTTTTCGTAAAAAGAGTTTACAAGCTGCTGAACGCTGGGTGTTAAATCATCAGCAAGAAAGCGGTGATTGGGGTGGAATTATGCCCCCAATGTTAAACTCTTTAATCGCGTTTCGGGTGTTAAATTATGATTTAGCTGATCCTTCTGTTCAACGAGGATTTGAAGCAATTGATCGCTTTTCTATCGAAGAAGAAGAAACCTATCGTTTACAAGCTTGTGTTTCTCCTGTATGGGATACGGCTTGGGCTATACGGGCTTTGACGGAATCAGGTTTACCGAAGGATGATTTTTCCTTAGTTAAAGCGGGGAATTGGTTATTAGATAAACAATGTCTAGATTATGGCGATTGGGCAATTAAAAATAAGGTGGGAAAACCTGGGGGTTGGGCCTTTGAATTTATTAATCGTTTCTATCCTGATATTGATGATTCTGGGGTAGTAGTAATGGCTTTAAATGGGATAAAATTACCCGATGAAGCCCGCAAAAAAGCAGCTATTGATCGCTGTGTTCAATGGATCGAAACCATGCAATGTAAACCGGGAGGTTGGGCGGCTTTTGATATTAATAATGACCAAAATTGGTTAAATGAAGTCCCTTATGGGGATTTAAAGGCGATGATCGATCCTAACACGGCTGATGTTACCGCTAGGGTAATTGAAATGTTGGGATCTTGTGGATTAAAAATGAACAGCGATCGCGTCACAAAAGCCCTTAATTATTTATACCAAGAACAGGAAAAAGATGGCAGTTGGTTCGGCAGATGGGGGGTTAATTATATTTACGGTACCAGTGGGGTATTATCTGCTTTAGCGGTGATGGAAGTGGATAACCATCGTCCTCAACTGGAAAAAGGGGTTAATTGGTTAATTAGCTGTCAAAATAAAGATGGTGGTTGGGGCGAAACCTGTTGGAGTTATAATGACCCCGGCTTCAAAGGTAAGGGGATCAGTACCGCTTCTCAGACTGCTTGGGCTATTATTGGGTTATTAGATGCGGGAGAAGCATTAGGAACCTTTGCCATTGATGTTATTGGGCGAGGGATCGACTATTTATTAACAACCCAGACATCTGAGGGAACTTGGGAGGAAGCGGAGTTTACGGGAACGGGTTTTCCTTGTCATTTCTATATCCGTTATCATTTGTATCGTCATTATTTCCCCTTGATTGCTTTAAGTCGCTATCAAAAATTAAGGGATCTTTGGTAATTTTTTAACCAAAAATTAACCGCTCAATTGGTTAGGGGTCAACGGCCGTTGACCCCTACAATTATTTTATGATCTTTTAGTAATTCTTTCAAGATAAATATTAATAAAAATGAGTTATAATCAAGGAATATAGAGAATAATTGTATTGAGTTAAGTAAGGATTTATGACCGTGAAACCTTTTGATTTTAGTCACTATTATACCTATACTGAGCTATTAGATTACTTGCAGGAGATGGTTGATGCTTATCCTCAATTGATACAACTGAAAATTATTGGAAAAAGTTACGCAGGACGAGATATTCCTATTGCTATTATTACTAATCAAAATACCGGAAATTATCTAGAAAAACCTGGATATTGGCTCGATGCAAATACCCATGCCGGAGAAGTCACAGGTTCAGCCGTTGCCTGTTATATTCTCTATCACTTATTGACTCAATATCAAACCGATAAAATTGCGACTCGTCTCTTAGATAATTACACTATTTATATATTACCACGAATTGCCATTGATGGAGCAGAAAAATATTTAACTACGCCCTATCGTTTACGTTCCAGTATTCGTCCTTATCCCTATCCTGATGAGCAAGATGGACTGCATCAAGAAGATATTAATGGGGATGGATTAATCTTACAAATGCGAATTAAAGATGACTGTGGTGCCTGGAAAATTTCTGACAAAGAACCCCGTTTAATGGTAAAGCGAGAACCACAGGAATTTGATGGTACTTATTATACAATTTTACCTGAAGGTTCTATCCTTAATTATGATGGTTATGAAGTTAAATTAGCACCTACCTTGGAAGGGATGGATTTTAATCGCAATTATCCCTATCTTTGGTCCCCAGAAGGAGAACAACAAGGGGCGGGAGATTTTCCCTTTTCTGAACCAGAAACCCGCGCAGAAGCAGAGTTTTGGCAGCAAAATCGTAACATTAATGGCTTTATTAGTTATCATACTTATTCTGCGGTAATATTACGCCCTTATAGTACCCATGGGGATGAACATTTTCCCGTTGCTGACTTAGATATTTATAAACTTTTAGGGGAAAAAGGAAAGGCGATCACTGGATATGAATGTGTCTCGGTTTATCATGACTTCCGTTATCATCCTAAAGATGTTACTTATGGGGTGATGGATGATTATGCTTATGATCATTTTGGTTGGTTTGGGTTTACTATTGAGTTGTGGGATGCCCCTAGAGAAGCAGGAGTAAAAAAAGAAAGTTATACAGACTGGTGGGGTAAACATCCGGTTGAAGATGACTTGAAATTGTTTAAATGGAATGATGAAGAATTAGAAGTAAAAGGGTTTATTGATTGGCAATCTTTTAATCATCCCCAGTTAGGAGAAGTAGAAATTGGGGGATGGAATTTCAAACAAATGTGGCAAAATGCCCCCATTCAATATTTACCAGAAATCTGTGAAAAACAATGTCAATTTGCTTTAATGAATGCCTTACTTTGCCCCTTATTAGCTATTTCCAAGACTAAAATAAATCATCAAGGGGCGGATATTTATCATCTGGTGGTTGAATTAGAAAACCAGGGATTTTTTCCCACTTATACCAGTAAAAAAGCCTTGGAACGTAAAGCGGTTCGTCCCATAGAAGTAATTTTATCCCTACCGGAAGGTGTGAGGTTAATTAGTGGACAATTAGAACAAGAAATTGACCATTTAGAAGGTCGTTCTAATAAAGCTTATAATACCTTTGCTAAAGGTACTGATTATCGTCGTCATGTTGAATGGGTAATTCAGGGGCCAGTGAATAGTATAATTGAGGTTAAAGCCTATTCAGAACGGGCAGGAACGGTTAAATGTTCTTTAAAATTAATCTCTTAAAGTGACTTTTAAAGCATAAGAGGAGAATCGTAAAAATGGTTACATTAGCAACTAAACTATATTCATTTGAAGAATATCTAAATTATGATGATGGAACAGATAACAAGTATGAATTAGTCAATGGAGAGTTAAAAGTTATGCCGACTGCTAGTGGTTTTCATGCTTTGATTTTGGTTTTAATCTATGATATTTTAAAAGCGGAAATTGAGCGAATTAAACAGCAATGGAAAGTGATGCCAGGCACAGTAGGGGTAAGAACAGCGAAGACTAAATCAAGGATTCCTGATTTAGTCATTTTATCGGAAAGTCAATGTCAAGAAATTAGGGAAATGACGACTGCTGTATTAGAATCTCCGCCGCTTCTAGCAGTAGAAATTGTTAGTCCTGGGAATGCTGATGATGACTACCGTTATAAGCGTTCTGAATATGCCGTTAGAGAAATTCCTGAATATTGGATTATTGATCCAGATACTAAAAAGGTGTCTATTTTATTGTTAGTTTCTGGGTTTTATGAAGCGACTGAATTCACAGAAGAACAGGAAATTAAGTCTGATCTTTTTCCAGATTTAAAGTTAACTGTTAAACAAATTTTTGAGGTTTAATTTTAATAATCATTGATCATACACCGTGTCACGGTATAAGGCTTCATCGGGTAAATTAGCACTTTCTTTAGAAAGTCTAGCTATCACTTTACGTAATTTTTCAGCTTTTTCTTTTGGAGTAAGATTAGAATGAGGAGAAGGGAGTGAATTAGTTTTTGTTAAATATTCACTACAGATTGTGACACGATCAAACAAAAAACTACCTACATTGGATACTCCAAGATCTGACATAAAGTAAGTATCAATGTTTCCTAAAACTCGCCCACAATAAGGTAAATGTCCCAGAGGTGTACTATCGAGTAATTTATAGGTTATATTTGTTTTATTTACAATTGTTTTCGTCCAACCGACGCGATCGCAAAATTGCTGCCATATTTCCTCGTTATGTTCTTTTGTTCCACCAAGATCATCAACATAGATTTTTTTCTGGACGCTAAAACCAAATTTACCCTGACTGTAATGTACCCAAAGCTGATCGACGGTGCTTAAGTCTTCACAAGGGAAGTTATCGATATCTTCTATTCTTAACCATCTCTCAGAGACACGGTTAGCTGCTTGAAGCATAACATTTGCTGTTTCTTGATTAGCTTCTCTCCATTTCCCTTCTGCGAGGAAATCACGAAGTTTAGTATAGTCAATTCCTTTTTCGCTTTTCAGTTCTATTTCTTCAATTTTAGGGTTTTTTTTGGGAATTTGCTGTTGTAGTTGAGTAATGATATTATCCTTTTCTTGAATCTGCTTTTGATACTCTAATTTGTTATTATTCAGTTCTTTTTTTAACGCTTCTATTTGATTAAGATAACCCTCTTCAACTTTATTTCCCCTAACCCATCCAATAATATTATCCCGTTTTTCAAATTCTTTTAACGTTAAAATAATCGATCTTTCTATGTCTGAATGATTTTCCCAAAACGTGACCATTTTAGACGTTACTAACTTTTTAAATTCATTGTATTTATCAGTATTGTTTCGTTCTAAATATGTCTGAATATCTCCTTTTTCCATTGCTCTTTTATCAGCATTTCTAATCACACAAGAAAAAACAGGGATTGACTTTTCTAGAGCATATTCATATTCAAGGTGAATGTAACTTTTACCTGTTGTGGGTTCAATACTGCCATATCTTCCCCCTAAAATCAGTAAATAAACATCAGATTGATCAATCCATTGTTTAATGACTTCCCATTGAGATCGATCCCCGGCCGTGAATAATTCCATCCCCGCAGGAATATGTCCAGCAGCCAAAATTCCTTGTACAGCGATTTGTCGTTCTTCAATCAAATCAAGATAGGTAGAAGAAACGAAAACTTGTAATCTTTTTCCGTTAACCATTCTTAATATTTGGTCATATTTTTTTATTATCTATATTAAAAAATTATATAACAGATTTTTACGAATTGCCAGTTAAATAAACATTGGTGATACAGACTGAAGTCTGATTCTAAATAAACGAAGCCTCCCTTCGGAGGCTAAATAAAAAACCCGCGTAGGCGGGTTTTGTTTGTCTAGCTAAACCCTTAAGAGTTTAACTTCACAAAATCTCTCTAAATCTCTTCAGGATCAACAGGAAAATAAAACTCAATTTTTTGATCAATTAAATGTTGATTATTAGCTAAGATTTCTTTTTTAAAGTTCCAGGCTAATACATAATAGATGTCAGGGAGTTCTATTAATTCTTTTTCGATCACAATAGGAATGTGCATTCCTGGGGAATAAAGTCCCCGTCTGAGTTCATTTTTCTCTACTAAATAATCAAGATATTGAGTTCCTACCCCAAAG
Source organism: Crocosphaera sp. XPORK-15E (assembly GCF_034931425.1). Lineage (NCBI taxonomy): Bacteria > Bacillati > Cyanobacteriota > Cyanophyceae > Chroococcales > Aphanothecaceae > Crocosphaera > Crocosphaera sp. XPORK-15E. Next base: position 167,979 of record NZ_JAYGHQ010000003.1, on the reverse strand, counting down.
TAGTTTAACATAGTATTTCCCTTCACTGGTGCGCCAAATCCCCAGATGATTTTTCCTTCTTGTTTAGCCTTATCTAAGTAGGCTAAATTATCAATTTTCATCTGTTCAATGCGTTTACCAAAGTCTAAATAAGTAGATAATTCGTTACTCTTTTCATCTACTTCCGCTTGACGCATTTTTACCAGGCGATCGCTTGGTTCTTTTTGGCCTTTATGGGTAACAAATCCAATAATTGAACCACCATGAATGGGAGATAAATAAGCATCAAACATGGATAAACCATGACGATTAAGTAACACTTCAATGGTGTTTAAATTATAATACAATAAGTGTTCATGATAAATCTGATCAAAAGCCAAATTATCAACAATTCGCTTCATATAAAGAAATTGTACGACAAAAACCCCATCATTTTCTAAAGCTTCCCGAATGCCTTCGGTGACAGAATGTAATTCTTCTAAATGGAAAAATACTCCGGCTGCATTAATGGCATGAAACTTACGATCAAGCTGTTTTACTACGTCTAAATTAAAGAAATCATTGACCGTAGGAACACCAGCATCAGTGGCAATTTTTGCCGTTGTTTTTGAAGATTCTACCCCTAAAACATCATAACCTAAAGCTTGAAAATGTTTGAGTTGTGTACCATCATTAGAACCAATATCTAAGACAGATTTATTAGGGGTATTTTTAAAGAAGCGATCATCGATTTCCTGGGCAACATTTTTAAAGTGTTCACTGAGGGATTTTGTCACTCCAGATAGATAGGTATGATCCCCAAACATGATTTCTTTTTTAACAGTATAATCTAACTGCACTGTGCCACAATTATGACAGTAAAGAACCCGCAAGGGATAAAAAGGTTCTTTCCCTACTTCTTCGGGTTTTAGGAAATGATTACACCAGGGTTGGTGTCCTAAATCAATAGCTAATTCTAAATTAGTGGAATCACAAACACGACAATTCATAGACGTTCAAAAATTCTAATTATGTTTACATTGGGAGCAGATCAATTATAACCTTTGTTAAGAGCATTAATTTTTAAGATTCTGCTTCTTGAAAGTCTTGATGAGTAAACCAAAATGAACCGCCTCCAAGCCAAACACTTTTATCTTCTGTCCAATCTTCTAAAATAGCAGAAAAAGCTGATTCTAATTCAGGACGAAAAGACATATACATTGCTGGCATTAATACTTCAATACGATGGGCTGCTGCTAATAGATAAACTCCTAACATATATTGTTCGTTCCAATACCAACTTTTGAATGTATCAGGATAATCATAGGGCAAGAAAATATCATGAATTCCAATAATGATACCTGGTTTTAGTATCGGTAAAACATCCATCATAAATACTGTTACATCAGAATTCATAAATGAGCGATGACTACCATCTAGAAACACAATATCTCCCGCTTCTAACTGAGAAAAAATACTCAAATCACAGGTTTCTAAGCCAGCACGAATAACTCGATTACACAATGCGTCAACTTCAGCGCGAGGCTCAGGATCAATCGATATAATTGATGTTTCTAAATTGTTATCTTTAATGGCTCTCGCTGCAAATAAGGTACTAGGCCCAGACCCTATTTCTAAGTATATTTTAGGCTTTTTATCAGCAACAAAGTAATAAATCAAGGCAGCATCAAAGGCATTTATTGCCGTTTTAAACCAACCAGGTTCGCCTAGATTTTCATGATCAAAATAGGTATTAATTTTCTCAAAAAATGGTTTGAAAGATGCTAATTTTTGGAGGGTTTCACAATGTTTATCAAAATTTTTCTGGCAAATTTCGCTTAATCCTGGATGAATAGGTTTTGTATAACCCCACCGAGCTTGATAATCTCTAGAAGGAGGATATTCTAGGGCAATATAATATTTCCCTGTGTAAGCATTGAGTTGAGGGATGAGTTTTTCAGGAGAGGATAAAACATTAACAGATTTTTCAATATCAATGATAGATTTTCTGTTCTGTTCAACGTAGTCTTGTAATTGTTGTACTGAAAATTTTAATTGACTATTTAACTCTTGAACAGTGCCAATTAAATCATTGGTATCAGCCAGAGATTGATTAATCATATTCTCAATTTCTAGAAACCCTAGGATTCGTCTTCTTAAACTTTTTAACCAATTTATGAATTTGTTCATAGCATCGCTGATAAAAAATAACTACTTTTGGGAAGATAAGTGAGTATTACCTAAATGTTTCTGAAGAAATTTCTCCCATAGCAACAGTTTGTTTAGGCCGATTTGGCCGCCGATTATAATACTGTTCTCCAAACCCTAATTTTTCACGAACTAAATATAGGGGACGGCGTTTATCTTCCCGATAAATACGACCAATATATTCACCAATTACCCCTAAAAAGACTAATTGAATACCTCCAATAAAAAGGATAGCAATGAAAGATAACGTCCATCCAGGAACCCAACTTAAGGTAAATAGTCGTACAAATAAGGCATAAATAATGCCAATGAGAGAGAGTGCAAATGCCAGCAAACCAGCCCAAATTGCTAGTCTTAAAGGAACCAAAGAAAAAGATAAAATACCATCAATGGCAAAGCGAATCATTTTGAACAGTGGGTATTTGCTAACACCTGCTAAACGGGGACTCCGTTGATAGGGAACAGCAATTTGACTAAAGCCTACCCAGCTTACCATTCCTCTCAAAAAGCGATCGCGTTCTGGCATAATTTTTAAGGCTTCAACAACGCGCCGATCCATTAAGCGAAAATCCCCTGTATCTAAGGGAATCGGCACATCAGAGAGACGATTCATCAGACGATAAAAAAGTTTAGCACTCCAAAGTTTAAAGGGCGTTTCTCCTTGTCTATCGGTACGAACACCATAGGCTACATCATAGCCTTGATACCATTTATCAATCATTTCTTCAATGACTTCTGGGGGGTCTTGTAAATCGGCATCAATTAACACCACAGCATCCCCACAGACATGATCCAGACCCGCAGTAACTGCCATCTGATGACCAAAATTTCGGGATAAGAGAACTGCTTTTACTCGTTGATCGTTGTGTTGTAATTGCCGTAGCAGTTCAGCCGTTTTATCTTGACTACCATCATCAATATAAATTAATTCAAATTGAGGGGTTAACTGTTCTAAAACAGCCACAAGACGGCGATGAGTTTCGTTAATGACTTCTTCTTCGTTGTAGCAGGGGATCACAATTGAAATAAACACAAGGTTATTTCCTCAATTAATGGGTGACTGGTGGACAAGGTATTGCCCTAAAATATAACACTATTAACTATTCTTAGGTTTGCAGAGTAAAGTATGTTCGGTCATCTCCATAAGATAGCCTAAAGATTTTAAGAAAGGTTCTACTTCTAATAAGGCTGATTTGCCTGTTTTAACATCAGCATGAATATCAATACAAAGATAGGGAGAATATTTTTCTAAGGTAGATTTTGCACCATATAGCGCATAAAGTTCAAATCCTTCGATATCAATTTTAATCGCTTTCGGTTGTAGGTTATTGGCTTCTACATAATCATCAATAGTGGTCACAGGAACTAAATAACTGATATGCTCACGACTACGATTTACATCCGGTGCGTTTAAGGTTGAAAAATCTGAGGCCCAAGATACATCTTGATCCGATGTATATTCAATAAATTCTGCTTCTCCAGGGCGATCGCTAATAGCAGCTTGTACAACTGTAATGTTTTCAATGTTGTTTAATACTAACATTTCTTGTAGTAATTTTTGGGTTTTTTTCGCGGGTTCAAAGGCATATATTCGCCCTTTTCTTCCCACTGCTTTAGCTAAAGGTAAGGTGATAACGCCATAGGCCGCCCCAATATCTAAAACCACATCTCCATAGTCAATTTTTGAACATAACCAGTTAACACAATGAGTCTCAATTAAGAAATAAAATTTTTCTTCTTTTCCCAATACAAGACAATGTTGATACATTTTTAGGGGTTCAATTGGGGCTAAAACATCGACTTCATTAAGACGACATTTAATCCATCCACCTGAATAAATTTGGTTAAGAAATTGTTGAGTTAAATCTCGTTTTTGGGCGTGCAAAACCCGATCAATGTCAGTTAATACGTCAATAATACCAATTACTCCCCGCAGTTTCGTAATGAGATAATCTTTAATGTCCATACTTAGCAAAATTTTCGATAAATGGCCTAGCAACACTCATTTTAAGTTAAATAGACTCCTGAGTGCCTTCATAAAGTTCCTGAGAGACAGATGTTAAATTAATGTGCTATCATAACCCAGGTTTGTTAAAATGTCCATCCTTTAACTATCTTTCTGTTTTTTAATCCTCTCTACTTAAAAAATTGATGACCTTGCCAACTCGAAAATTCAGCCAAAATTATAGCGTATATTTTTATCTATTGCTAATCATAATATATTTTGTATTTGGGATATATTTAATCACGCAAACCTCAATTACCTCTGATGAATCTGCTTATATTGGGGCAGCTTATTCTTATACTCAAGGAATTGGACTTAATCAAGAGCATCCTCTATTTATTAAGTTAGTAAATTCGGCAATTATTAACCTGTTTTTTGCTGATTATACTGTAGCTATTCCCACTCTTAATTTTGTTCCTGGAGAAGAAAATATTGAAGCACGTCTGGCGGCTTTTAATGTGGGCTATCAATTTTTAATGATGCGCCCTGAAAACTTTCATAAAATTCTTTTCTCTTTACGAATTTGTTACTTATTATTTAATAGTTTATTTTTGATATTTTTATATATCTATACATTTATTGTAAAATTAATAGAGCCTAAAGCATCTTTTTGTTTGGGGATTTTATTTGTTTTCTCGCCTAGTTTTTATGGTCACAATTTTTTGATTGCTTTTGATGTTTTAGTGAGTGTTTATGCTTTATTGACAATTATCTCGTTGATGGGAATTATTAAAACTTTATTTTTGCCCCAACCCAAACATTTATTAAGTCAATTTGTCTTATTTACTTTTATTTGTTTTGTTGCTATCAATGCTAAATTTAGTAATTTAATTTTGGTTCCTATTATTTTAATTACTGTATTATGTACATTGTTTTGTCTAATGAAAATAGGCAAAAAAACATTAGCTATTAACTTGATTGGTCTATTTATTTTAAGTAGTTTAGTTCAACTCATTTTGATAATTTTAATGTATTATTGGTCATTTAGAAATCTACCAAATCAATCAATTATTGAGAATTTTAATCGCTATATTCAAGGAATTCAGATGAATTTAAGTACAGCAGGAGGAATTCGTGAACCCTTTTGGAATGGGCAATTTATCCCGATGACTTCCCTTGAGTATTTAAGTAAAATATTTTGGTTTAAAGAAAATCCAGGCTTATTTATTTTAGGAAGTTTCCTCATTATTCTTATGCTGCATAAAATTGTTACTCAACGTCAACAATTACTAGAATTTTTCAGCAACTGGAAACAACCACAAAACCTAGGAAAATTAGGACTAATTCTCTTAGGAATTTCCTATCCTGCTCTTTATTTTATTTTAACCCATAAAAGTCGCTTTATTATCGGTTATCGTTATTTTTATCCCTTAATTATCTTCCTTTATTTCGGAATTGCCCTCTTAACAACTTTCATTAAACAGAAATGGCAACAATATGTAGTGATTAGTAGTCTTAGTTTATATGTCTGTTTAGGATGGCTTGGGGTTTCACAATCTCTTAGTTATGTTAATCCCTTATGGACACAAGAAAAATGGCAACTAACGGATGATTCAACCATTAATTGGGGACAAGAAACCCAACATGGGGTACAATATCTGCTAACTCATCGTCTTCTACCGGAAAAAAACACCGATGTTATTACCCATCAAACCTTTGGCGTTAATATCAATTTTATCCAATATTTAGACATTCTTAGCCGACAACAAAACTATCCTCTTGATATTCAATCCTATTATGCTCATGCTCCTTTTAATGCAACTCAATCAGACATTAATCAGTTACCCGAAAAATATCTCCTAATTGATAGTACAGTTAAACAACAAATTGCTGCAAATGCTCAAAAAAATCCCATTGCGTCTAAAAATTTAGACTTTCTCAAAACCCATCAACCCCTTTACTCCCATAACGATATTATTTTTATTTATCAACTTCATTAATCTGGAACATTGATATGGAATTTAAAAGCCTTTTAAAATCTGTAAAATTATGGATTATCAATCATAAAATAACCCTAGGAATTGTCATTCTCTACGGTTTTATTGCCCTTTCTTTAATGGCACCGATGGCTTCATCACAAGTCATTGCTCCCTATCCTGATACTTCCTCTCATGTAGGCTATATTGTCCAAGGACGTATGGCTTTAGAAGAAGGTCAATTTCCCCTACGGGTTGCCCCTGTAGAAGATAATGGTTGGCGTTATCCTGGCTTTCAATTTTATAGTCAATTTCCCTATTTTTTTGGGGCATTAATTTATAAATTTCTCTTGCCTTATAATCCTTATGATGCCTATAAGTTAGTAGTTTGGACAGCTTTGTTAGTAGGTGCATTTTATATTTATCGCTTGAGTTTCAAATTAACTGAATACCAAATTCCTGCAATTTTAGCCGGAATTTCTTATATGTCTGCTCCTTATTTTCTTAATAATATTCATGCCCGTGGAGCTTTTACAGAAGCCATTGCTCAAGGGATTTTACCCATTGCCCTTTACTATGTTATCCAATGCTACAACACAGGTAAAAAACGAGACATTATACTCAGTAGCTTAAGTTGGTTTTTATTAGCCACAACTCATATTATTACCTTTGTTTATGGAACTCTTTTTATTGGACTTTTAGGATTAATTGTTATCTTACAAACTCGAACCACTGATTTTAAATTGTCTCGACTAATTCCCGTCGGTAAAGCTTATGGTTTAGCTTGGTTATTAGGGATCTACTTTCTTGCTCCTGTGGCCTTAGTTTCTCGTAATCTTTCAATCAACAAACAAATCAAAGCGATTAATCCCTTTGATACCAGATGGTACACTCCCCTGAGTAATCTTCTTTCCCCAACTTCTTTACCTCCTGCTCCTACAGAAACAGGTTTGGCTCCTACCTATGGCTTACATCCAGCGATTGGTTGGATTTTTTTGGCCGCTTGGGGTGTGGTTATTTATTATTATTATTTCTCCCGTTCTATTCCTGCTAAACTAGAACCAACGCGCCCCTATTTAATCGGATTACTTTGGGTTTTTATAGTCGCTTTATTTGTCACTTGGAGTCCTATTAATTTTTGGATAATCTTACCTCGTCAATTTTGGGTTGCTCAATTTACTTTTAGGTTTTTAACTCATATAATGTGGGCGGGTGCGTTACTAACTGCTTATGCAAGCATCTTAATTTTTCGCCGACGTTTTGATCGTCGTCACCTCATTCTTGGCATTCTAATTATTGTTTTAGCAAGTCGTCCCTGGTTGCCAATTCCTCGGAGTACAGCAACGGTTGAAGACTTATTAAAAGAACCATTATTTCGCTATTCTGGTGCGTTAGATTATCTTTATCGTACCCCAGTTAAAAAGTTATATGGCAAGACAGATTTATTATTATCTCATCCTGACTGGATTCCTGGGTATAGTACCTGGGATACATTTGTTAATCATCCCTTAATTTTAGAAGCAGAATTATATTATCCTGTATGGCAGAAAAATGAGAAACCAGTGCTACATCTTCAAGGAGAAATACCGTTAGACAATATTGCGGATAAAGCATCTTTAGAAGTTCAAGTTAATGGTCAAAGAGTTGATATCATTGACCTTGTTGATCGTCAATTAGATTGGCAAGTTCCTTTTGATAAAGTTGCGGTTAATGATGAGAATTTTGGTCTAAAATTTCTAGTTAATGGTGCAACTAAAGATGGTCAATTTTTCAGAATTAGGGTTAACAAACTCTGGTTAGAAGGATTATCCCCTGAACATACCACAATTCCCGTCAGTGAAACCCAAGAAAAATGCTCACAACAAGGAGTTAAAACGGTTTGTGAGATAACAGTTAAGCAAGATGCTCAAATCGTTCAATTGCCTGTTTTATACTATAAAGGAATGCAAAAAATTTGGGTAGATGGGGAACGAGTAGACTATTTTCCTGTGTATTACCGAGATTATAATTTAGTGGGGTTAGATCTCAAACCAGGAACCTATAAAATTGAAGTAACCTTTCATGGTTTAGCTTGGGCAAATTGGATTAGTGGGTTAGCTTGGTTAGGATTAATTGGTGTAATTTTTAGCCCAATTATTCAACGAAAATTAAATAAATAGTTAAGTAGGGTGGGCATTGCTCACCCTAGGATTTAATCTTAACTAACTGATAAATTTCTTCTCCATTAATATCCTTAAAATGCTCAAGGGGTTGCGGTTTATATCCTTTACCGATGATGGTTTCTAATTGTTGGGTTGTAGTAATATAAACACACTGTTTATTTAAAGAACTGATTTCATTCAAATTCTCAACTTTCCAGCTTCCCATATCTAACCGATGAATTGCCACATCAACCCCTAACTTTTGATAATAACTAGGCTCTAATTTTGTATAAAAAGGAACCAGAATATAGATATGCTCCCCATAAATATTTGTATCAAGCACAATACACTGAGAAGATGTTTTATCAGCATAAGTAATAACTTCTCCCATAGTTGATAACCATGCAGTAGAAAGCCAGCGAGGATAGTCGATAAAATAGCGATGACTATAAAATACAAAAGAAATTGAAACAATTAATAACACAATAAAATTAATAATAGATTTTTTATAAGGTAGCCTTAAATCAAATAATTTAGTCAGGCCATAACCTGAAATTATTGCAAATAAAGGTGCGCCAATAATTGCCCTCAGAGAATGAATTTCTGAGGTTAAAGCGGCTGGCAAAGGATATAATATTAACCAAATCAAAAAAATAGTATTTTCTTTGCGCTTTTCTTTGATTAGATAAAATAGTCCCAAAGGAATTGTAATCATCTCAAAGTAGTAAAGTTCTCCTCTATGTTGAGGTAAATGACGAGGATTAGGATCACCTTTAAAAAATAAAAATTCAGGACTAAAATGAGAAAAATAAACTTTAATTATTGTTAACCAATTACTGGATAAAATAACATCATTTGCTCTGGTCATTCCTTGAGGAGAGACATAGAAAATAATTTGAGGAATAAAGAATAATAAGAAAACAAGGCTTGCTAACAATGTATAAAATTTATGTTGCCAGAGAAATTGATGAAAAATGAAAATTAATCCTATTAAAAAAAGGGGTACGAATACCCTAGCTGACTGATAAGTAAAAATACTAAAAGAAAATAATAAACCCGATAAGGGTAAAAATTTAGGATTTTTAAAACTCTTGAAAAAGAACAGTAAACTTAAACAAAATAAACAGGGAAATAAAATCGCCCTAAAAGTAATACGGCTAAATTGAATATGCCAAGGAGAAACCGCTAACAATAAGGCAGAGAATAGGGCAACGCGCTGATTAAAAACCTCTTTAGCTAGATAATATACAATTAAAACAGTTAGAGTTCCAATAACACCTGAAGTCATTCTAGCCGCAAACTCATTTAAGCCAAAAATTTTAATAAAAGGAATCATTAAATAAATATATAACCCTTCCCGATAATCATTGGCTGATTTAAACACTAATGGTAAAAAATCACCATATTGATCTCGCCCTGTATGGAGAATAGAATAAGCATCATAAGCATTAGACGCTTCATCAGGAAAAAAACCATTCGGAATTTTATCTAAAAAAACTATCCGTATTAAAGCAGCAATTATAATAATAATACTAAGCTTTAAAACTTGCATATTTTTGCCCTTATTTTTGATAAGTTTCACCCCAAAGTAAAGTTCAATTTAATTCTAGCTTTGTTTTTTAAGTTCAACTAATCTATATTGTTCAACACCATTAAGATCTTTAGGCGAATAAATTAATTTTTCTTGATATTTTTCATACAAAATACCACCATCTTTTCCCTTAAATATTGTATTATTTTCAGGATTAGGGCCATTATAGAGAAGGTAAAGACAATTTGTATTGAGGTCATCAATTTTCTTTTCTAAATTTTCGACCTTCCATCTTCCCATATCTAATTTATTCTCAACAATATCAATGCCAAGTTTATGATAATTGGCTGGAGGCATTTTAGTAAAAAAGGGAATCATTATATAAGCGTATTCACTATAGGCATTACTACTATAAATAATACACTTATAGGAAGTTTTATCTGCATAATTAATGGTTTCTCCTAAAGTCGATAACCAAACATCGGAATGCCACCGAGGATATTCAACAAAATACCGCTTAGAATAAATCGCTAAATTAGCAAAGATAACTGAGATCATAATAAAAGTTACAATCATTTTGATTTTACCTTTGCAGAAGTCGATTAATTGGATCGTTCCATAACCGGATAAAATAGCAAATAAAGGGGTTGCGGCTAAAGTTCTGACTGCACTATACGGAGAAATAAAAGCAGCAGGAATAGGATATAAAAACAGCCACAGAAATAATATCCATTTGCTAGAATTTTTATTTCTAATTAACTCAATAATTCCAATAATTAATAAAGGAATTTGAAAAGAATATAGTTCTCCCATCTTATTAATAGTGTGACGGGGAATGGGATCGCCTTTAAAAAATAGGAAATCAGGACTAAAATAGGATAAATAATCACTAATAATTTTATTGATATCTGTTTGAATCCCGACAGCATCTGCTCTGGCCATGCCTTCAGGAGAGAGTTGATAAATAAGTTGAGGGATAAATATAATGAGAAAAGCAATTAATCCTAAGATAGTATGGTTTCTATTTTTCCAGAGATGTTCCCAATAAATGGCACCTAATCCTAGCATAAATAGAGGAATAAAAACTCTAGCTGAATTATAGGTATAGATACTAATGCCAAACAGTAAACTAGAGAAAACTAGCCATTTAGGTTGTTTAAAACTTTTAACAAAAAATAGTAAGCTCAAACAAAATAAACAAGGCAGTAAAATCGCTCTAAAGGTGGTGCGACTAAAATGAATGTGCCAGGGTAATATTGCTAAAAATAAAGCAGATAATAAGCCAATTTTTTGATTGAAAATTTCTTTAGCAAGATGATAAACCACAAAAACAGTTAGAGTTCCAATCACTGCTGAGGTTATTCTCGCCCCAAAAGGATTTAGTCCAAATATTTTAATGAAAGGAACCATCAGGTACATATATAACCCTTCACGGTAATCATTTGCTGACTTAAAATACCTGGGCAAAAATTCCCCATATTGATCCCGTAAGGTATGAAGAATAGAATAGGCATCATAAGCATTTGATGCTTCATCGGTAAAAAAACCGTTAGGAATTGTGCCTAAAAACATTACCCTTAATAAAAAGGCAAGGATTAAGATAATAGGAAGATAGGGAATGTTGATTTTTTTAAACTTCAGCATTAGTTAAAGTCGCCTTGTAATAATTGATAAAAATAAACTATTGCAATATTTTTCTTCCTTGACATTTAGCTTCAATGTATTCTGGACTCATCTCAAATTCTGACTGAAGTGAATAGTTACGGTCAGGATGAAAATATGAGCTATAAAAAAAGCTATGGGGGGCTTTACCTACCAAACAAATTTTATCGCCATCTTTGATCTTGTTGAAAGTTTCTTCTTGAACATTAACCTCAATGTACTTAGATAGAGACTCATAGGCGGGATAAGTAAAGAAACCGTTAGTTTTGTGGACGAAAATTAGGATAAATGATGTCGCAACTAACGCGAAATTTTTCGGATTAATAAATTTTTGAGAAGATTGTTCAACCAGACGACATAGTAGATAACAATTTAAAGACACAAAAATCATCATCCAGTACATATAATATCTTAATTCATAGGCTTGAGGTAAAAGGGGAGTTATGCCAGTCATAAGAAGCATAATAATGATGGCAATTTTTGATTCCTTATTACGATGTTTCCAGCACAAATATATAAATAAAATCAAATTAAAGATAACATATCCTCCAAAATAGCCACCCAAACCAAACTTTTCTTCATCCCAAGAAATAAAGTCCATTGCTAATGTCCAAGGCCAAGGTCTTCTTTTGTCGAACACATCAATTTCTAGAACGGATCTCCCCCAACGGAAATGAGGGGGAAGTTCTCTAATATTTTTGTGCATGAAGTCAGGGGGTGCTTCATTATGGTTAAGAACAACTCCTGCAATTGTGACCTTAACGGGATAGAAAGGATTAGCATAAAGCACCGTATTTTTGATGGGAGTAATAAAAATAATAACACTTGCTAATAAACAAAGTAACAAGGTTCTTGAGGCCCGAATTAAGTTGTCTTTAGTATTACCCTTGAGTTGCCAATATTTACTAACAATTTTCGGTAAAAGCAATAATAGGGCTAAAAAAACAACGGGAATTAACTGAAATTTGGTATTCGCTGCACTAGCTGATGATAGAAAAATTACTAGGTAAGTTTTATTGTTAAATTCAAGTTTATTGATATATAAAAGATAGGTAGTTAAAATAAGAATAGAAACACCAACATTGCCAGGTAAATCAATGTAACTTCTAGCGGCGTGCATCTGAACCATTGGCACTGCTAAAAGAGTAAGAGAAGCAAGATAAAAAGGTATTTTGAGATAAAAACGCAAATAAGCAATAAATATTAACAAGCTAGAATAAGCAAGTAGGTTCGTGGCTTCTGGTCTTTTAACAATAACCCAGAATAAACCTTGTAACCAATTAGCTAAAAGAGGAAATCCAAGAAAACGATTTTCGATATTATATTCAAAAGTATACTGTTCTGGGGTAATAATTCCCCAAAGTCTGGCAGCAAAGGGAAGATGATACATATAAGCATCTCCTCCGTAATTACCATCAAAAAAGCTAATTAAGAAAATTGAAAAGAGAATTGATATTGAAAAGATAGTCAAAACAGTCTTGGCATTGATAAACTTGAGGACAGGCGCAAGTTTTTTCTCTAGTTTACTTAATTCCTTCGATTCTAAATCAATTTTTGTCAACCAATTAAAATTGATGAGAAGAATACCAGCCACACCCAAAACAAGTCTGACGCTTCTTAGTAATGAAGCATCAGCATAACCGATATAACCAATAATTCCTAAAGCTAAGGTCAAGGAAATTAAACTTGTTCCCAAAACAAAAAATCGATTACCTTTTAGCTTATAAATACTAGGAATACTTTTAAAAGAAGGATGGCCTATGTACGTCAAAAAGGACAACCCTAATAATACTATCCCCAGGCTCAAACTAATTAATGGAATTAACATGATTTTAATCGCAAATCTCCCTAAGTCGGTAAGTTAGATATAAAGATTCGTGGGCAAATCTTGAAAATCAGAAATTTGAGTAATTTTGGCCCCTTGAACCGATAATGTTTCATCACGAGTTCCATGAAGAAAATCAAAATATAAATCAACCTTTGAGGTTTCAGAAAGATGAATAACCCAGTCACGATAACTAGAGGCTAACAAGTTGCTATAGGCATGATAACGGAAGATCGGTTTATTGCCAACCTTAACACCACAAGTTAGGTCATTATCGGTTCCTTGAGCCTTAAAAGCAACATCAATTAAGTAGCGTCCCCTATCAAGAATTAAAGGGGTTTTTAACCCAATTGAGCCATCAGGTTTAGACTGAAAATCAGCAGCCTCTAAAGTAGCAAAATCTTTGAAATTAAAAGGAGGATTATAAGCTACTTCAGACAAGCGATCTTGATGAATATAAAGATTGTTACGAATGCCTACCCCTTCAGGATAATCTGCCGAACTTTCAACCACTTGATAGGTGTTTAAATCTATGGCAATATAACCTTCTGCTCTTAAAAAATCGAGGCAATTCGTATCATCAGGCTGAGTTTCTAAAATTAAATGAGGTTTGGCTGATTTAATCGTATTTGCCATTCCTTTGATGGCATCAAATTCCGCTCCTTCAATGTCCATTTTGGCCAAATTAGGCACTAAACCTGTATGTTTAACAAAATCATCTAAACAGATAGTTGAAACTTCATAAGCTGCCGTTTCATTCGGTTGATTATTGTAGATACTGTCATTAAGATGGCTCCCTAAATAGATAGGGACTTTGGCATAGGATTTATAATAAACAGCGGCATGAAATAATTGCACATTACTGCAACCACTTAACACTAAATTTCGTTGACATTTATCCACAATTCGAGGGCTTGCTTCAAAGGAACAAACAACACCTTTTGGGCCTACCATACGAGACATAATAGTAGTTAAACCGCCAAAATTTGCCCCCACATCAAAGACTACATCCCCAGGGCGACAAAGATCCCGTAATGCTAATTGAACAGGGGGTTCCCAGAAGTTTTCTTGATACCAGGGAGCGATACCATAGAGTCGAACATCTTCCAGTTTGCGCTCAACTCCTAAAAGTTGATCAATTTCAGGAGCTAAGGCTCTTGCTAAACGAATTTTTAGCCAATTTTTCAAGTTATTAATCATTAGCTTTTTCTACCTCAGTTAACCAAAGAAATGCGTGTTGTTCATGACGGTTATCGTTAAAAATACGATAATTAGGGGCGAGTTCCAAACTCATGTTAGGATTCCAAGAAGCCTGATGTTCTTGTTGAATTTGATTGGCAATTTTCCGAGTTTGTAAAACTTGGCTTAAGGGAGAAAAGCGCGACAATTTCGGAATCCAATCTAGGGAACGATAGGCTTTTAATAAAGTCTCAATTCCTTTAAAATATTGTAAGGCTTTTGATTCAGGATGCACCTCTTTTAAATATAAACTTAAGTTGTAAGCGTACTCTAAGTCTGTACTGGTGTGAGTGCAGTAAGATTTACGATAACCTAATGTTGAGTAAATTAATTTTTCGAGATCCTCGACATTTCTATTAGCAAAAGCATAGCGCACTCCGGCTAAAGTTCGATGTAAATACCAAGCCCGCATATCTTCAATTTCTGCGGCGGGACTTTGGGTGGTTCTTTCATCAGGATAGTTCCAAAAGACCCCTAAAGTTTGGTCAACAACTTTACTCTTAATAAAGGGTAACATCCGGCTCTTAAATTCTGTATCCCCTGCCCCTCGGAAACTGCCATCATAGTAACCGAAACGATCATGAATAGATCGGCGATATAATGCCCCCACCCAAGATAAATAACAGGTTTCTAAGTACACTAAATCCTGATGATAATTACTACGATTGTATGGCATAACATCATTAACCCAACTGCCATTTTTATCAACACTGGTGACTAAACTATGACCAATTACCCAATCAAGTTCGGGATCTTTATCTAATTCGGCGGCGAGGATTTCTAAACAACCAGGTAAAATAGTTTCATCTACTCCTAAAAAGGATAAAAAACTTCCTCTTGATAGGTCAATTCCTCGATTCCAAGCTGTCTGAATGGTTTCTCTTTGTTGAGATCTTGCGTAAACAATGGGCAGATTTAATTCGGGAGCCAATTGTTGGAAAATCTGGTATTCATCCCCTGGGGAACCACTATCCATTAATATAATTTCGGCTTCTCCCCGTTGCATTAGGGTTTGATGTTGTAAGGTTCTCAGAAATAGGGGAAGTTTGTCAGCCGCATTATATAAAGAGACAATTACACTAACACGATAAGCAGATTTATCACGGCGATCATCAATAAATTCATAGTCCCGTTGTGGGTTTAATAAATTATCTGAGACAGTCTGTTTAATTAATTCATAACACTTTGTCTCTCGTTCACCAGTTTTGCCATACATAGCATCAATAACTTGAGCTTCACGACGAAACCCTTGATTATTTAAAGCCCGCATGATATATGAAAGATCCCCAAATAAATCTTTATCTAATAGGCGTATTCCTCTGAGTTTATAGGTAGCTGAAACCAGTTCATTACCCCGTATTTCTTCAATTCTGGCAATTTCTCTCCATAAACGAACCCGATCTATGCGGTAGCCATTACCTAAGCGATCTTGTAAATTCTGATTTTCTCCCCCAAAGGCTGAGCCTAATTTCCAGCATTCTTTGACTTTATTCCCTAGGTCTTTTTGGGTTAATTCTGACGCATTGAAGGTAAATTTATAGCGTTTAACTAATTTGGGAGCTTTTAAAGTTTGAGCATTGCGAGGTTCTTCTAAAGGCTTTCTTAGTTGCTCTTTGGTTTCTCCAATAGTGGCTTTAATTTGTTTATAAAGAGGTTTAATCTGGGACTTGATTTGGGATTTAATCCCTTTAATTGCAGGTAATTTTGAGAGACTAAATCCGACTTGTCCCGATTCCCAATAATTAATTAATTGAGCATACCATTGGGCTAATTCTTCATTAATTTCTGTATCAGAAATTAAAGGCTGATTGTAAATTTCCTCTAAAATGGGGTCGGATGTTTCTAAATTAGAAGAAAGGAGTGTATCGACTAAATGTTCCCTATATTCTTGATAATTATCGAGAATATTTTGAATCTTAGGCAACGCAGTATAGATATCATTGATATCAATTTTGATAAAAGGAACAGCAGGGAAACTTTCTTCTAAAAAGCGACAAACCCCTGCACCATTGCCAATGGCTGTGGGACAACCTGAAAATAGAGATTCTAAGGCAACTAAATTTAAGGTATCGTATCGTGAAGGCAGAAAAGTAATAGATTTACTAGCAAATAATTCCACTAATTCTGAGCGAGTCATGGGGGGAAGCATCTTCAGATCTTTCTGTCGATGATTAATCATCTCCGCTAGATACTTTTGAGATGATTTAGTATTATTGTAATTGTAACTATGGGGGCCAATAATACTTGCTTGACTATAGCTTTCTCTAGGAATCCACCAGACTAAATCAATAAAAATATCTGGGCCTTTTCTCTTTTCTGTCCGTCCAATAAAATTGAGACTGGGAGGAGCTTCTGAGGGTAAACCTCTGGTGGGTTTAGGTAAGTCAATAAAATAGAGGGGATTATAATAATGGGAGTCGAAATCGGAAAATTCTCGCCATTCATCTAAATAGCTTTTACTAATGCCATAACGCAGATCTACCGTCTTATATTGCATTTTTTCTTGGAGATCTAGCGGAATATTATCCAAGCCAAAATCAAACCAATCTAAACTAAGGGTCTTAGAAATTTTTCCGTGCATTGACAAAGCAATGCGATTAAAGGTAACACCATAATGTTTGAGGGCAGGCCGCAAAAATATGCCCCATTGTTCATAGTCAGGGACATCAATGACATCAAACTGTTGATTTGTAGCAGAAGCGGCGATATTACTGGCCATAACAAAGGCCCGTTCTACCCATTTGGGCGGTGTCACCTCGAAGAAATTTTTAAAGTCAGTTAAGAGAAACTGTTCTTGATAGGGAAGGGCGTGAGCGTTACTAGGCCGAGGAGTCTCTCGTGGTTCTTTTTCAGCAATATAATAAAAGTCGATTTGGGGATTTTTTTTGATAATACTGCGATAAAAGGTTTGGCCACCGCCAACCTTACTAAATAAATCGAAATCAGCAATAAGGACTTTCATCTTGTTATATTTTGGACCTTGGTTCGCACGCTTAATCAATTTTTTTATCTAAATCTAGGAGTGGCATTCGTCAAATCTTATTCACAATAGTACAGTAAGTCAACTCATCAATGGTCAGTAATTTTAATGTTTTACCTCATTTTAGTTTACAATAACTAATCATGGTTTTTGCAACCTGACTTAGAAAAGAAGCCCATAATAACATATTGATGATGGTTCTGACGTTTATATTTGCAGATAAGTTCCCTAACTCACCCTATTTTTTTCCTTCAATCAGATCTTTATATTGACTGTATAAGTTACGATAATCATACTTTTGGCTAAATTGTTGAGCATTGTCTCCAATTTCTTGCCTTTGTTCAGGATTATTCAAAAGTTTAACAATGAGAGAGGGATATTCTTCTAATTTATCGCAAATAATTCCTTCTTTTCCTGACACCATAGGATAACCTCGAAAGGCGACAGTTGTTCCGAGAATGACTTTTCCATAGGCCATTGCTTCGACGGTTTTTAAGGATGTTCCTGTTCCTGAAAGAAGGGGTAAAATAATTAAGGCTGCTTGATTATATAACATTGAAAGTATTTGATCTTCTACTTTCCCTAATGCGATAAAGTTATCTTTTTCTTCGGGTTCCCAACAACTACCGACAATAACAAACTGACAATCAACTTCAGGATGAATTTGAGAAAAATCTTCAGCCATTTGACGAATAATTTTGACCGCTTCTATATTTGGTTGATGCTGACTTCCCACAAACAAACAAAAAGGTTGATTGAGTTGTTTTAAATGGCTTTCTGATAGCAATATTTCGGTTGATTTATAATATTGATCTTGCTCTAGATCAACTGGGTTAGGAATAACAATTGAAGATAGTTTATACTGCTGTAAAAAAGCCTGATCATTCGGAGAAACACAAATCAAATGATCTCCTTGTTTTAATGCCTTAATTTCTTCTGTTAGGGCAATTTTTCCTATTAACGTAGATGAGTCAAGTTGTTGCGCTAAAATATCATGAGCCGTTACAATTAATTGAGTATCAGATTGATGACAAATATCTGCTACTGTTAAACCCCAAAAAGGATATTCTAAAATGATAGTATCTGCCCATTCTGCTAAGGTTTTCACCCAGTTAATAAACCCTGAATCAAAGCGATATTGATAATATATCCAAGGCAACCAATGATTAAATTCTTGTGAAGTTTCTAGGAATTGATTCTGTTCATCTAAGTCAAAATTTAGGGCATCAAACCAAGATTTATAGGCATCAGCATAAATATCTTTTACTAAACAATAATCTTGATAGGACTGTTGATAATAGGTATAATGTACATCATCCTCTCGGAAATCTTTTGCTTCTCCTGTGGTGAATAACCAAACTTGATAGGATTGTGATTTTAAATAATCAATTAGTAGTCCCACCCTTTTACTTGCGCCACTTTTTCGCTCTAAAATATCTCCCCAAGGGTATAAAATGGCGACCTTTTTGCCTGTTTCTTTTAAGGATAAAGCCCGTTCATTAAGCGTTGAGGTAAAGACAGAATACATCATCTTAAAATACTCAATTTTAGATGAATCTTGAGCAACTGGAATAATATATTTTTCAGGATTTTTTACTGTTTCTTCTAGTTTTTCAAGTTCATTATCATAATGAAGAATTAACACATTACATTGATTCAATAACTGGCATTCTAATTGATACTCACTCAAATCAATCTCTCGATGATTATTGAGAGCATATTGATAGGATTTAATGGTAGAAACTTCACAAATAATTGAAGACTGAGTTACATTAAATTTATCAATAATACTGTAACTAACAATTGAATTCATAATAATAACATCAAATTGATTTGTTTGTAATAATTGAGTTAAATCCGAGGGTATAATTAAATTATATCTATCAACTAAATCTCTTTTTAAGCTCGTTTCTTGATTCAAAAACTCTTGAATATAGTCTTTGGGATTAATGTTATAAGGCATTAGATCAGGCGATTCATAATTAACTATCCATCGTTGTTTTAAGGGAAATTCCTGAAAAATTTCATCAAGCACTGGATATAATTGATGATAAAAAGGCTCATAATTATCACCTTTCCATTGCTCATTGTTGGCAAAAAATAGTCCATAAATATCATAACCACAAAGTCCTAAATATTCAATCTGATTAATAAAAGATGGCGCAATCAGATTTTTATCTAAGAATAAATCACTTTCTAAAATCAAAAGAACCTTCGGAACTAATAAAGGAACAGGTTGAGATACTGTCTCATTATTGACTTCAAATATTACTTGTTCTTCTACAGTATTAATATTAGTTAAATGATTAGTCTTAGAAAGTAAAACATCGACTAAACTATCTGGTGAATTTTGTTCACACCAACCCTTAGAGAATGCTTTCGCTGCTCCCGAAAATTGGGGTAAATTTTCGATAATTCTAATCACCTCTTGAGCAATTTTCTCTGGTTTTTCATAAATACTTGCTCTTGACAAATCGACTTGCTTTGCTAACCAACTATTACTAGGAACAACAACAGGTTTTCCTGCTGCTAATGCTTCTGTTAACACCCCTGAAGTTCTAACATGATAACTATGAGGATCATAAGGTAAAATTAAAAGATCAGCTTCCCCTAAAAGTTGATAATAATCATCAGCAGACATTGCTTCTTTAATTAGGGTTACTTTCTGCTGTGGATATCTTTCTAATTCTAGACGTGCTTGGGGAATTAAACCTTCCCCCCCTTCAATACTAAAATTCGATTGAATCGTCAATTTTATTTGGCCAGGTTGAATATAATCTTTCCATAAATATTGAACAATATCAGGTAAATAATGATAACCTTTTTCGGGCCTTGCATCTCCTAAATAAACAACATTAATAGGTCTATTTAGACTTAATTTTTCTGTTGATTCCTTTAACTTCTCCTGTCGAAATGGAATAGGAATTTGACTAAAAATAACTTTACTTAGGGTATTATGTCGTTGAACTAGATCAATAGTATCTGTATAAAACTGTATAATATTGGGCCATAATTGAGACTCATAGCATTGATCGAGAATTGTTTTTAACCCCATTCCTTTTGCATAAATAACCAAAGGATCTTCAATATCTCGACGCAAAAGAATATGAAAGCGAGGCAGTTGAGAGCGATCACTTGAGGCTAACAAATGATAAACTTCTTCAACTTGTTCAATACCAATAGTATGAATAAAAACTTCATCTTCTGTGGTAACTTTAATCTCTTTTAAAACCTGAGATAAACTATCTTTAAAACTTCTATATTTTGATGTTAATAATTTAATTAATGCTTGATTTATCTTTCTAGAAATAACAGTAATAACATATCTTAATACTCCCCAAATAATTTTAAATATTCCCCACAAAGTATTAGATAATGGAATAGAACGAAGCAACTCAATATCTTGTTTAATCCAATGACCTAATCTTGAGGTACTTCCTTGAACTTTTTCTAAAAAAAGCTTAAGTTTCGGTTGAGTTAATTCCCAATACATGAAGTAAAATGTTAGTTTAGCACTAATTTTATCGGATAATTTTTCTAAAGGATTATCACTTAAAACCTCAAGGATTTTTTTAAAGTTATCTTTCCAGTTGCCCAAACTTTTAGAAGAAACAGGGTTATTAAACCAATCGACTTCAAAAGCTGAAATGATCTGAATATTATCAGGATATAATGATTTTGGAAAGGTATGATTAGCAACGATTATAGGGTAATAACCTTGCCTAGCAGCAGCTTCAGCAACAGATATACTACACTCATAATGATGTCCTTGGAGATTACTGAGTGAGTGATCGATAATAACGAATTTTTTCATAAGTGATGAGTAAATTGAGATTTTTATAATTATTAGTTAAGTGTATTGGTATCGTTTAAGAATATCTCCAAACAAATTATTTAAAGTCTCAATTGTTGAGCTTTTTAGCTTGTCCTTGTGATCTCCAGGTGTCACTTTTCTGATATGATTATCTGGGTTTTCTTCCGTTGGACGGATATCATATTTACTCGCTATTTGTTTAATAGTTTCTTGAGGAATGTTGAAGTTAAGGAACTCAAGCATATCAATAATCCATTTTTCCTTATTAAAGATAACATCTTCATAACGAAAAATTTGCAAATCTTGATTAAAATCCAAGTAATTATGGTAATCATTCCAATTTTTTAGAAAGAATGATGCTTCCTTAACCACATATTCATCAATCGTCATTTCTAAAGCTTTTTGACGAGCAGATAACATCATACTTTGTCTTAATCCTTTTTCGGGAATAGTATGACTATAAGCGATTGAAAAAAAGCGACTCACAACAAGATCTCTGGGATCTCTAACCAATAGAATTTTCTTGCTACGTTTTAAAATTAAATTATCTTTCATAAAAGGAGGAATCACTCTGAAACCTGAATAACAATAACCATCTTGAATAATTTTAGATAGTTCATTGTCATTAACCCACTGCTCCAAGGTAATTCCTTCTGAAAAAGCACTACCAGCTATATCAACCCTTGGAATACCCAGATAATTAGTAATATCAATAATAATTTGATTCAATAATACACTTCCCGCTTTATGTAAAGAAAAAATAAAAAAGGCCGGGTAGGGACTAGGTGATAACAAGTCTAAGGTTAGAATTTGTTGGGATTCTAAAGAAATTTCTACTTTCATAAGTTAAATATTTTTAATGTGACCAATAAAAATGAAAGTAGTCGGCCAGACTTGATAAATGCTCAAGTATTTGGCCATCGTACTTATCAAACTAAAGTTTACCATTCAATCAATGTTAAAGCAAGAAGATGTCAAGAGCTCGGTGATAACGGTTTGTAAGAATGCCGAGAAATTCATAGATAAGGCAATACAGAGTTTTGTTAATCAAAGAAGATTACAGAGGGAATGGTCAATGATAATAAATTTTCTCAGGATTTTGTCTTAAAAATAAGTGACAGCGATCATTAATGCTTAGAGGTCTTTTGAATTAATCTTCTTAGACCGATTTTCTGGGAAAAAGTTGCATAAAGTTTACGAATTGCCGCTTTTGTGGTGGATAAATCTTCAATTTTCTGCTCTAATTCTTTAATAGTTGTAGATAAATTGTTGTTTTCTTGAGTTAGCTTGTCTAACTTTTCAATTGAAAGATCTTTCAGTTCTCTATAACTTTGTTCTTGCCTGAATGCTTGCCAAATCAATGTGGATTGAGTCGCTGGTTTATTTTGATATTCAAGGGCAGTTTTTGTCAATAGCCGCTCGACAATATCTGCCATTTTTTTCCAAGAAAACTGTTTTGCTTGTTCTAATCCTAGCTGTATTAGTTGCTGACGAATGTTGGTTTCTTGAACGATTTGTAATGCCTCAATTATTTCTTTTACATTCTGTTCACTCACATATAAAGCAGCTTTCCCTGCAACTTCAGGTATGGAAGAATTATAACAAGTAATGACAGGACAGCCACAGGCCATTGCTTCAGCAATAGGCAGTCCAAATCCTTCATATTTTGAAGTATAAACTAAAGCAATGGCACCACCATAAGCTAAGCTAAGTTCGTCATCCTCAAGCCTTAATAAATGAACATCTATATTGTGACTTAAAGTTTTTAATTCTGGCTCCAATGTTGCTTCTCCTCCTACACAAACTACAGCAATTTTTTGACAATTTTCTAATTGAGCAAGGGCTTTAAATAAAAGTATGGCATTTTTATATCCTTTCAGGCTAAGTCGTGAACCCACCAATAGAAAATAAGGTTTACTTATATTATATTTGCTTTTAAATTGTTTTAATTTATCTGGCGAGGTGGGTTTAAAGGAGGTGTCAACCCCACAATAGGCAACTGTCACCAACTCTGGAGAAATATGAGGAAAAAACTTGGTTAAATCCTTGGCTGTATTTTGAGAAATTGCCAAATATTGACTACAATAAAGAATTCCTCGGTGTTTTTCTAGCCAACACAGTTCATTTAAGTCAAATTGCATGGCTTCAGGAACCATATCATAGGCCATGAAGACGGTGGGAGTCGAAAGGGGTGTGGTATAGTAGGTGGAAATAAAAATATCGGCCTCTATTTCATCGCAAATTCCTTGCAGTTTAGCGCAATCTATGGCACTATAGCGATAATCATAAGGCTCAATCAGTTTGTAGTTGATTCCTGGAACTTTTGGAGCCGTATTGTTTCTATCTAATACGAGGAGGTGTTGCCCAAAGTCGGAGTTAGCCCATTCTTCTAATAAAGAACGCCAAACGCGAGCAATTCCTGTTTGATTGAATTGGAAAAATACACCGTCAATAACAGTGGTGAGAGAGTATTTTCGAGATTGTTCAGTTTCGGTGACCATTGTAGTTAGCAATTTATTCTAAGATTTAATTCATGCTAAGATTTATTTTAAAATTATTTTACACAAAAAACAATCATAGCGTAGTAGTTCGGACTGAAAAAATATTAATAGTTGGGAAAATCATCAAATCAATTATTTCCTCTGATTGCACAAATATACATTAATAGACATGATAATATCTAGAAAATATGGGATCATAGAGATGAAAGAAAATAAAATCAATTTTTATCATCTAATCTTATGGGTTGTAATATCAATTATTTTTACAATTATACAAATACAGCATTCACTACGCCAAGGACAGTTAGCCCTTCCTCCTTCTTTTGATGATGTAGCTTACTTTGATGACGCTTTAACAAGATTGCGTATTTTTTATGATGGTGGGGTTTTAAGTTTACTAACGAGTCATATAGAAAAACCTCCCCATTCACCTCTGAGTACCTTGATACCTTTCCTGGGATTTGCTTTTTTTGGAATTAGAGATTGGGCCCCTTCAGCCATTAATTTTATTCTAGTTTTTTTGTTGTTATTGTTTATAGACTATTTATCTGGTAATTTACCTATTGCCTGGAAAATCTTTATTGTAATAACAAGTCTCACTTGGTTAATTCCAGGCCATTTAATCATTGAATGTCGCCCTGATATTTTTTGTGGACTTTTGATGGCTAGTTTTGTTGTTCTGATTACCGAAAGACCCTGGCTTGCTGCTAGTAAAAATCGGCATTTTATGGTTGGAATATTAATAGGATTTGCTTTGCTCAGTAAACCAGCTATAAGTCCAGTAACAATTGTTTTAGCGATTTCTGCTATTGGTATTGTTACTCTCATTGAAATTTTTGCTGGTGGTTATAAAGTTCAATGGAAACAAATTATAATTCCAGTTATTCGTTGTTTTGGGGTAGCTATATTAATAGCATTGCCTCATTATTTATTTGCTTTTAAGAAAGTTGTTCAATATATCTATCAAACTCTTGTTGTTGATATTGATATCTGGCAACCAATAGAGCGTTCATTACTCGAAGATATCCTTTTTTATTTAACAGGGTTTGGTGGAAAAATGATGCTCAACAACTGGCTATATCTTTGGTTGTTCATAGCAATAATAACCGTAACTATTGTTATTTATAAAAAAGATTGGGGTTCAATGGTTCGAGTATCTGGACTGGCTGGAGGTATTTTGATCACTTATACCATTGTTACTGTCTCAGAGCATAAAACTCCCTTTACAGGGGTTGTTTTCCCTTGTTTTTTCTTATTCACTTATGTGATGATGATCACCTATATCATTCAATATTATTTAACCGTTAAAAAAGTTGCTCTGAGAAGAATAATTTTGTTGACTTTAGCCAGTATATTTTCTATAAGCCTACTTTTATTTCAATGGCCAGCTACTAATGATACTGCCGCACCCAGATCAGGTTCCTTAGCTGAAACTAGATATTATAATCAGCGATTAGAGCAAATTTACCAAACTATAAGCAATAACATACCTGAAGTTTCACAAGAAAATTATGATGTATATATAACATCGGTTTCCCATTGGTTGCATTATGCTAATTTACGTTACTATTCAGAAAAAGTTGGTGATCGCAGATTGATTTTTGCTCATTATCCTAAATCTGATGATACTAAGCTCATGATAGATAAAATTCAGCAATCAGATTTTATTATAACTTTTAAACCAGATAACAGCGAGGTTCCTAGCTGGTTGCCTAGCAGTAGAGTTCAATCGGAGATACTTGATTTTTTAGAGCAAAACTCCAACTTTAAATTATTAAAAACTTATACTAATCCTTATACCGATGGTACTATATTTTTATATTCTCGAACAAAATAAAAAGGTAAAATACTATTAGTTTTAAAAACTGATTTCTCTCGTCAATTCTCTACTATTTTAGTAATTTAATAAATTTTATTAAAACAAATGTATTGGGTGTAGAGTGATTTTTGAGTATTTGAAACATTTATAGTCTAATGTGAGTCTAATGAGTACAGACATTTGTTTTTTTATAAATTGTGGGAATTAGTAATTTTTTATCAATCATGAAAAGCTTTTTAAAAAAAATAGCAAAAAAACTACCCTTAACATCTAATATTTTCAAGAAAATCGAAACCCTCCAAGCTAATCTTGATTTGGTTACTCAAGAAAACAATAGTTTAACAAATGAATTGAGTCATCTTAGTCAAGAGATGGATAAACTAAAAACAGAACGTCAAGAATATATAAGGATTTTATATCAATATCTCTTGGAAACAGAAACAGAGACATCAGAACTAAATAACTACTTTAATAGTAATTATAATCCCAGAGAAATTATAAACCTTATCACTCAATCTTCGCCCTATCAAGACCAAATAAATAAACAGCACATAGAACGTAAGAATTATGTCATTGACCTTTATCGATATATTTTAGATAGAGAACCAACACCATCAGAAGTTAATATTCATTTGAACAGCAAATATAATCCCATAGAGCTTTTTAACCTCTTTACTGAATCTCAAGAATATAAAGACAAAATGATCAATGAGACAATTGATTTAGATTCAATTTTAGGAATAGCCAAAAGTATTTTAGGAGAACAAAAAAGAATTAGTGCTAATATGATTTTGTCTTGGTATAAGAATGCAGCAGCAGAATTAATCCATGAACATAATAACAATAAATATTTAGAAACTAGGCATTCTTGGGAACTAATAAACCCTTCAAAAGCCAAAGATTCAATCAATAATTTTATTCCCAAGGCAGCCATTATTACCAGTTTATATCGAGGAAAAAAATTCATAAAAGCCTTTCTTGAAAATATGATTAATCAAACATTTTTTGAGCATTGTGAACTAATCATAATTGATGCAAATTCTCCTGAAAATGAGCAAGAAATAATCAAAGATTACTTGACATATTATTCTAACATTAACTATATTAAACTCCAAGAAACAATTGGAATTTACGAAGCTTGGAATTTAGCCATTAAAGAGTCAAATTCGGAGTTTATAACTAATGCCAATGTGGATGACTTACATCGCTCTGATGGCTTAGAGTTGAAAATTAAAGCATTAACAGAAAATCCTTTAGTAGATGTTGTTTATTCAGATGTCTATTATTCTTTCCTAGAAAATCTTCCTTTTGAAATCGTGGAAAAATGTAATATACGAACTAATCTACCTGTGGCTAATAAAGATAATTTATTACAATTTAATTCCCCTCACAATTCTCCTATGTGGAGAAGATCACTTCACAACAAAATAGGTTATTTTGATACTTCATATCAGTCAGCAGCCGATTATGAATTTTGGTTAAGAGCAGCTTTTTCCGGTTCATCTTTCATTAAACTTGCGGAACCTGTTGTTCTCTACTACCATAATCCTCAAGGAATGTCAACTAATCAACAAACCCCTGGACGAATAGAAGGAGAAAACATCATTAAAGCTTATCAAAATATTTTAAATAATTCTACAGTCGAATAAAAATATAATTTTGTTAACTCATTTAATGGGTGTTCAATGTTGTATAATTAGGTTAAATAAATTGAGCTATCCTCCTAAATTTATGAATACTCAATATTCCTTGCCAAAAATTACATTGGCTCATTTAGAAAAAAAGATAGATAATGCAATGGCATCACAGTTGAGTCAACTTCCTCAACAACAGCCGTTAATTGTGGAACCTGAAGTAGATATTTCTGGTATAACTGATTTAGTTAAACATATTGAAGGATTGATCGAAAATGCACAATTGCGAGGTTCAGAAAGAACAACATGGCCTGATAGTTTAAATAAATTTCCCTTTGTCCTATTAAAGCCGTTCAAAAAGTTAATTCTTAAATTCATCAATATTCTCTTTAAAGATCAAATAGAAGTCAATCAAAATTTAGCCGAAGGATTACAGCAATCTCTCCTCATTAATCAAGAACTTATTAGACAGATTGTCAGTTTACGTTATCAGTCTTATAGAGATGTAGAAAATCTCAATCATTATCAGCAACTTCTAGGACAGCAAATCACGGCAACCATCTTGCCTAACTCTCTCGGAAAAATTACCGATCATTTATATGAATTGAATGAAAAAATTGGAGGTGACAAATCATGAAAATAATTATTACTACAGTACAAGTGCCTTTTGTTCGAGGGGGAGCAGAAATTTTAGCTGAAGAATTACTTGGTGTTCTTCAAGAAGCTGGCCACGAAGTCGAAATTGTCGCTGTTCCTTTGAAGGGATATCCCCCTCAAAACATATTAGATACGATGTTAGCTTGTCGTTTATTAGATATCATCGAATCCCACGGTCAATCTATTGATAAAGTCATAGGACTGAAATTTCCCGCCTATTTAATTCCTCATCCTCGGAAGGTTTTGTGGTTACTACATCAACATCGAGATGCCTATGATCTTTGGGGTCATGAATACTGTAATTTATGTCGTTATCCTGATGGCTTTGCTATTCGTGACAGTATCATTAATTCCGATCATAAAACCTTTGCTGAATGTTCAGGTATCTTTACCATTGCGGCTAATGTTTCCAAAAGGCTTAAATACTTTAGTAACTTTGACTCTATTCCCCTCTATCATCCTCCTAAAAATTCTGAGTTATTTCATTGTCAACCGGAAAAAGGCTATTTATTTTTTCCCAGTCGTTTAAACCCCATTAAACGTCAAGAACTTGTCCTGCAATCTCTGGCAAAAACTACTAATCCAGTGAAAGTAGTATTCGCCGGAAAGTCAGGGGATAATTTCTACCACAAAAAGTTAATCTCCCTAGCCGCAGAATTAGGAGTGGCAGATCGAGTCACGTTTTTAGGAAGTATTACGGAGGAGGAGAAAATTCAACACTATGCCAATGCTTTGGGGATAATTTATCCGCCCCTTGATGAAGATTATGGTTATGTCACTCTAGAAGGAATGCTATCCAGTAAACCAATTATTACTTGTACAGATTCAGGAGGCCCCTTAGAATTTGTTCATCACGAAGATACGGGACTTATTAAAGAGTCGCCAAAGAGATGAGATTCTTGAGTAATAATCAATCTCTAAATAATAGTTTGCAAACAGTTACTAATGCCCTTGATTTTCTAATTAGTTAAACTTAAACAATTAAACAAATTGATAACTTATGCTTTCTATAAATAATGGTTTTTTATTTATTCATGTTCCGAAAACAGCAGGCAATAGTATTCAGAATATTTTGCGAAACTATTCTGAGGATAAAATTGTAATTGAGGGAAAACATCAAGACGGTATTGAACGTTTTGAGGTCAGAAATGATAAATATGAAGTCACAAAACATTCCACTTTACAACATTATCAAAACATTTTAGAACCCCATATATATCAAAAACTGTTTAAGTTTTCTACTATCAGAAACCCTTATGATCGTATGATTTCTTGGTACTTTTCTCCTCATCGAGGGGTAACAGATTGGGTGCGACAAGATTTTATTAACTTAGTGGCAGAAGTACCAACTTTGAGAGATTATATCAGTCTTTCCTCTACTTCTTCTCAGGAAATAATTATTAAGCCATTAGGGTTATCAATCAAGTTGAAATCTCCAAAACTAGATCGAGATATCAATTTTTTAATGAGATTTGAATCCCTTGCTCAAGATTTCAAAAAAGTTTGCAAAATGATTAATATCCCCTATGAACCCTTACCCCTTCGTAATCAATCTCAACGGCGGCATTATACAAATTATTTTGATGAGGAACTAAAAGAAATTGTTGACCACAAATTTCGAGAAGAAATAAAATTCGGAGGCTATGAATTTTAATTTTATCCTTTGAAGCCTAGGAATTTTTTAAACTTGACCAAACCTTGCCTTAACTGCCAAAATTTACTGCTTTCCATCCCTTCAATAGTGGCTTGACTCTCATTAAGTTTTTCTTGCAATTGATCAATTTTATCTAACAAAAAAAGTCTATTTTCTTCGCTACGATGTAGTTGACCTTTGATATCTTCTATGGTCACATTTCGTTGCTCAATAACCTGCTGTAATGATTCTTTTTTTGCTTGACTCAGTTGCAGTTGTACGGTAAGTTTTTGTACTTCTTCAAAATGAAGCCTCATTGTATTTTCCAGATGGCGAGTTTGTCTTTGTATATCTTCTCTCTGCTCCTTGATCTGTCCCTGCAGACGATCATATTCTTGCTGGGCTTTTATAACAACGCGATCGCGTGATTCTAAGACTTGCCATAGGGTCTCTAACTGTTGTGTCTCATTCATAACCTAATAACTGATTTGCCCTCCGACAGTTTTCATCATTACTCGCTATGATATATGATTTGGACTCTGTATGACTGGGAAGTAAATTAATTTCGGTTAGTTGCCTCCCTCTTGATGATTGTTCAATGGTATTATCTCCAGTACACTTATCAAACTGATAAAATTTATTGAGAAAGTCGGGATCATAATTGATTTCTAAAGTTTGACAAATTAAGCGAATTTGAGTCTGAGGATCTTGACAGATTTGTTCATAGTGAAAAATGGGATAATGACAAACTGCTTGAGCATAGGCTAAGTAAGCTTCTCCAAAAGATTGAATCTCCAAATTTAAGTGAGGAAATATGCGCGTCATCGACTCATAAACATCTGCCACACGACGGACGATCACCACAGGTAAAGAAGTTAATCCATAATGGGATAAATATAAATCTTGTTCCAATAAGAAACTGGGTGTCAATATATTATTACTAATAGGGTTATCGATAAAGTTGGCCGCTGTCCAGTCACGAATAATTAGATGCTTATTTGATGCTTTGGCTTGAGTGGCCAAAAAATGTATCTGTTGACCATAGGACTTATGGACAAACTCATCTAGCTGATCATCTTTGAGAAGATCAAGCCAATCTTGTGCCTGCTCAGCAATGGGATGTACTGAAGCTAGGGGATTAACTTCAGATAGAATAAGATTGCCCGCTATACTCCCTAAACATCGATTAACTAACGTCCCTCCCGAACGAGGATAAGCATAGATAATAGGAATTTTCATCAATAGGTATCAGAAACTATAACTCAACAGTATTCAGTGATTATCATACCTTATTTAAGAAATTTTGTGACAGGTTATCAGCCCAAAAAGTAGGTGAATATTACAAAAAAATGAGGGGGAAAATCCCTCATTTTTGATTTTTACATTCCCATAATTTCGTAACCCGCATCCACATAAATGATTTGTCCGGTGATCCCACTGGCCAAGTCACTACACAAAAAAGCCGCCGTATTACCCACCTCTAATTGAGTTACTGTCCGTTTCAAAGGGGCCACATTTTCCACATGACGCATCATATCTAAAATGCCCCCTACCGCAGAAGAAGCTAAAGTACGAATAGGCCCCGCAGAAATACCATTCACCCGAATATTATTAGGGCCTAATTCCGCCGCTAAATAGCGCACACTCATCTCTAACCCAGCTTTAGCCACTCCCATCAAATTATAATTAGGAATGACTTTGACACCCCCTACATAAGTCAAAGTGACAATACTGCCGCCTTCAGTCATCAAAGGTTTAGCATATTTAGCCATATTAGCCAAAGAAAAGGTACTAATTTCCAGGGACTGACTAAACGCTTCACGGGAAACCCCACTAAAGTCGCCCCCTAACCCTTCCTTATCTGCAAAAGCCAAACAATGGATTAAAATATCTAACTTTCCCCAAGTATCAGCCACCGCTTGAAAAGTTTCCGCCACCTGGGCCTCATCTTGAACATTACAAGGTACAAAAATGGACGGGTTGAGGGGTTCAACCACATCTCTGACTTTCTTCTCAAAACGTCCTTTTTCATCGGGTAAATAGGTAACACCGAGGTTGGCCCCCGCTTTATGGAGTTGTTGAGCAATTCCCCAAGCGATCGAGCGATTATTAGCAATTCCTGTAACGAGCGCGTTCTTTCCGGTTAAATCTAACATAGTCTTCTGGACAATTGGACAAGTTTTCTAAGCATTATGCCCCCATTATGGAAGATGGGTAGCTATAATCATTGACAGAACGAGGGATGTATCATCCCAATAGGAACATTGTGAAGCAAAACGTAGCAAAAACCCTTGAAGATACGTTAAAGTGTTGTTTCTATCATTAACTTATAGCAGTGTGCAGTTGAATGAGGTATAGTATACGGGTTTCAAAACCATTAACTATAAGGGTTTTACTTCTGACTTCAAACTTCAAACTTCTGACTTCTGCTCTATCACCCCTTGGTGTTTTCAGACCCCTTATTTTTCCGGTGTTATATTAAAGTGTGATGGAAATATCTGTACCACAGGATAAACCCTTAGCAGCCGTTTTTCGCCGCATTGGTGGCGGCCCCTATCCCCCTGTCGTGGAACCCTTTGAACGGGGCAAAACGATCTTTTTCCCTGGTGATCCCGCCGAGAGGGTTTACTTTTTGCTCAAAGGTGCGGTCAAACTCTCCCGTGTCTATGAAGCAGGGGAGGAAATTACCGTGGCCTTATTGAGAGAAAATAGTGTGTTTGGGGTACTTTCCCTAATTACCGGCCAACGCTCAGATCGCTTTTATCATGCGGTGGCCTTTACTCCGGTGGAATTATTATCTGCCCCCATTGAACAAGTAGAGCAGGCCTTAAAAAGTAATCCAGATTTGTCGATTTTAATGCTTCAGGGGTTATCTTCACGGATTTTACAAACAGAAATGATGATTGAAACCCTCGCTCATCGTGATATGGGTTCCCGTTTGGTCAGTTTTCTGTTAATTTTATGTCGGGACTTTGGTGTACCGACTCCTGAAGGGATTCGCGTTGACTTAAAATTGTCTCATCAAGCGATCGCCGAGGCCATTGGTTCTACCCGTGTGACTGTCACTCGTTTGTTGGGAGATTTACGTCAGGAAGAAATGATTTCTATTCATAAGAAAAAAATCACTGTTCATAATCCTGTAGTCCTTAGTCAGCAATTTACCTAACGTTCTTATCAATGTTAAAAGCGAATGACCAGTGCTTATATCCTAATTGCAGCCGTTTTAATCTTAGGAGGCTTGATCGCGGCATTGGGCGATCGCTTAGGCACCAAAGTTGGCAAAGCTCGACTAACCATTGGTAATCTTCGTCCGAAACAAACGGCGATTGTTGTTACTGTCTTGACGGGAGCTTTGATCGCCGCTTCTACCTTTGGAGTTTTATTAACCTTTAGTAAATCTCTCAGAGAAGGACTATTTGAACTTGATGAAATTCAAAAACAATTACGGGTTGCTAAAGCTGATTTAGAAAGGTTTGCCATTGATAAAAAGGATATTCAACAAAAATTACAAGAAGCAAAAACAGAACAAAATACTGCACAAAAAAAATTAAACTCAACCAATCAAAATTTTTCCAAAGCGAGAAAACAACTCAAATCTGTTTCCGATCAAGCTCGAAAATTACGGACAGATATTACAACTTTACTCAAAGAAAAACAAGCCCTACAAAAAAATAAAACTGAACTCGATCAAGAAATTAAAAGCTTACAAATAGAAGTCCGCAAACGAGATGAAGCACTCAAACAGGGAAAGTCCCAAATTGCTTCCCAAACCCGCATTTTAAATGAACGACAAACCCGCCTCAAAAATTTAGAAACCCGTCTCCAAAGTTTAGAGAAGCAACAAAGTACCCTCCAAACAGAAATTGATAACCGAGATAGTCAAATTGTGGAACTCGATCAAGCTATTAATCAGAAAGATATTGTTCTTAAAAATCGAGAATCTCAGTTAGAACAATTAGAAAGAGAATCCGCTTATTTACAAAAACAAGTAGAAATCTTAGAACAATATTATCAAAATTATCAAGATTTAAGAGAAAGACAAATTGCCATTGTTCGTGGTCAAGTTTTAGCCATTGGTTCAGTGCGTATTGTGGTACCAAAAGCAGGTAATCAAGTGGTTGATGAACTGCTCAGACAAGCCAATAGAACGGCGATCCAATTAGTAGGAAAAGAGGACATTAAACCCGATGAAAGAGTGGTTCAAATTACCCAAGCACAAGTAGAACAATTGATTAAACAATTACAAGATGGCAAAGAATATGTTGTTAGAATTATTTCGGCTGGTAATTATGTACAAGGGGAAAAAGAAGTTCGTGTTTTTGCTGATGTTGTTCTCAATCAAAAGATTTTTAGTGAAGGAGAAACCATTGCCACTGTTTCCATAGATTCTTTAGCATTAACGGAAGAAAATGTGCAAAAAAGACTTGATTTATTGTTAGCAGCTACTCAATTTCGCGCTCGTCGTGCGGGGGTTATTGGTAATATTCAAGTAGGAGATGGTCGCTTAAAAACTGTCATTGATTTTATTGAAAGAATAAAACAATCTGAGGAAGGATTAGATGAACTAAAAGCAGTTACTATTGAGGATACAAAGACCCTCGGCCCTCTAAAAATAAGATTAATTGCCATTAAGAATGATGAAATTATGTTTGAAACTGAAAGTGAACAATGAACAAGGAAAAATCATCAATAATCTTAGGATTTGATCCCGGACGCGATAAATGTGGGATAGCAGTAACCGATAATCAAGGTAAACTTTATTATCATGAAGTTATTGAGTCTAACCAAGCAATGAAAACCCTAAATTCCCTATCTCAACAGTTTCCAATTGAATTATTAGTTATGGGTAATCAAACCACATCTAAACAGTGGAAAAAACAATTAGAACAGGAATTTTTACCCTCTATTCCGATTATTATGGTAGATGAACGCAACAGTACCCTAGAAGCCCGCGATCGCTATTGGGAAATGTATCCCCCCAAAGGGTTAACAAGCTTAATTCCTAAAGGAATGCGGGTTCCCCCTCGTCCCGTTGATGATATTGTCGCTATTTTATTAATTGAACGATATTTAACCAACCATTAAACCTAGTAACTCCCTCAATTTTCAAGGTTACAAAACTGACTTTAAAAAATTCGTAATTTCTCCCCAAGCTAAATCAGTTGCTACCGGATCAAATCTATAGCCATCATCTCTCATAAAGGTATGATTCGCTTTATAAGTTATCACTTGATGAGAGACATTAGCTTGTGTGAGAGACTCTATAATTAATTGTCTTCCTTCTTCGGGAATATGGGGATCTTCTGTGCCAAAAATCAATAAAATTTGCCCTATAATCTCACTCATTTTTGCTAAAGAATCCGCTTTTTCTCGGCCCAATTTACCATTATGAATTCCGGTGGGATAAACACAGACGGCGGCTTTTATTTCAGGGTTAAATGCAGCCCGAAACGCCAAATGTCCCCCAATACAAAAGCCCATAGTTCCAATTTTATCAGAGATCACATTTTCCTGTTGACTGAGAAAATTAATCAGAGCATTAGCATCTTGATCAAACTCTGATAATGCAGTTTTTCTAGCTGCTTCATTCCCTTGAATTCTACCTAAATCATTAGGTTCAATAATAGTTCCTATCGGTAATAAACGATGGTAAATTTCAGGGACAGCTACTACATATCCATATCCCGCTAAATGATCAGCTAATCTAGTAATTGGAATACCTAATTGATAGATATCTGAATAGAACAAAATCCCTGGATATTGACCTTCTTTTGCGGGACTAGCAAGGTAAATTCTCATCGCATTATCATCAACAATAATGCTAGTATTTTGCTTTTTTATCTGCATACAATTTTATTTGTCACTGTTAAAACATGGTTGATCAAGTATAGCTAAAACATCATTTAATAATTGTAATTGATGAGACAGTTGAGTCATTTCTACAGATTCTTTATTTTCAGTCAAGATCATAATTTTTTCTGCTTGCTGTTCATATTGACGTAAGCTTAAAAATGCTTGTTCACTAAAACGAGTTAAATACTCTTTTGCTATTTCATTATAACTTATTTTATCATGAGAATTCTGTTGAGATTCTTTTTGTTCTGTTTTAGTTGTTGTTTTATTCAATAAATAACTTGCACCCCCTAAAACTGCTGCCCCCACTGGCCCACCTAATACCCAACCAATTCCTGTGGGGACACCAACGGCAGCAATATCATCAATATCTATAGATTTTTTTTGTACCTTTTCTATTGCTGGTGGTGACATTTTTGGCATTTCAGGAAAACTAATTATTAAAGGGTTTAAGGGTTGGTGTTCAAAAAATTCACAGGCTTTATCAACCCATTCCATAATCATAGTTTTATAAGCTAAAATCTTGCTTTCAAACTCATTCTGGTGCCACTGTTTAAAGTTTCTTTTTTCTAAAGCGAGGGACATTTCTGTTTGATAATTAGTTAATAATTTTGGTAAATATAGCCAACTTTCAAACTCAGATAGACTACGTTGAAATCCTTGTTTAATAATTTTGACAGCTTTTTTTTGAATCTCTATTTTTTGCTGCTCTTTCTCTAATTTTTGAGTAATTATTTGCTGTTTGTTTTCCGTAATAATCTTTAGTTGATTACGTATTTCTACAAGACGAGAAATGCGGAAAGATAAACTTTCTTTTTGAGTTGTGACAATACTTTGTAAAGCTGATTCAAAAATTGATAATCCCGTAGTTTGTGCAGCACAATTATCTCCTTTTAATCTTGCTCTTAAAGCAGGTAAAGCATCAACACGATATAAATTACTAATTCCGGGGGGCAAATTTACACGAAAACTTTCAGCTACAAAACGAAGACGATGATAAACTTCTTTTTGCTCTTCAGACTCTAATAAATTGAGAAAATTAATAACTAAAACTACACTATTAATTCCTCTATTTAGTAACCAATCTCTAAAATTTTCCCTTTCTCCTAATGTCATTAATTTACGCCCATCAACCACTTGAATGATTAAATCTGCTGTTAATAGTTTATCTTTAACTAAATTATCTTGTTTTTCTCGATCATTTGTTCCAGGTAAATCTAGAAATTCTACCCCCATTTTTAATAGGGGATGCTCACAATAAACCTCAACAGACTTTACATCATCTCTCATATATCTTTGATCATTAAGAATGGCATATTTTTTGAGAATGTCTGTGCCTTCTTCACAAATTATTGTGTCATCTATTAAGGTAATTTTTGTTGATAATTTTTCCCCATATTTAACATAAATTGCTGCTCCCGTAGTAGGAATTAAATCAATGGGTAAGGTTTTATTACCTAATAAGGCATTGAGTAAGGTGGATTTTCCATAATTAAATGGGCCAAAAACAGCGATGCGAAATGTGGGATTTTCTAGATAATTACACAAAGATATTATATCTTTTTTTAGGTCAGAAGTTTCTTCAATCTCTAAAATATCCAGGGCTTTTTTAAAGGCATTACTAACTTGTAGAAAATTTTTAGATTGTTCCATTTTTATTACTCATAATCCTGTAGGTGGGCAATGCCCACCTTACTTAATTTATCATCAGGAAGCTGTTGTTAAGAAGTTTTGATAAAGCATCTCAATACTTTGAGATTCACTCTTAACTTCTTGTTCTAATTGTGTCAATCTTTCGATTTCTTTCCCTTGATTAATTTCATGGGATTCCTTTTGTTTGACTAAATTATCTAATTCAGCTTTGCGCGAATTAATATCATCATTTATCCTTTCAGTAATCTGTTTTTCATAGCCATCAAAACACTCTTTAATCGCATCATAAACCTTTGGAGACTGTTCTTGAGCAATTTTAGGTAAATGTTTAATTAACTCTTTTTTAGCCACTTTTACTAATTCTTTACGCCCTTGATCTGCCTGTAACATTCCCACACCAAACCCCAACAAAGCTAACCCAATTGGCCCCAAAACTATTCCTGTTAAAGAAGTAATAATTGCGCCTACACCGAATACAGTAATAAAGTTAAGAATTATGTTTTTCCAATCAAAACCTGCACCGGCCATGGCCACTCCTGCAATATTTCCTCTCGCTAAAGAAAAGATTCCCGCCGCCCATTTTGCCCAACTAGGTGAGTGATCATCTTGAGAAGAACCAGATATATTTTGTAAGGTAGTTCCTGTTAATTTTTCTGTAATTCTATCGGTAATTTTTGTATAAGAGTCACCGTAACTTGTGGCAATTTTAGAGAGCTTTAAAAAAGCAGAATCCATTTCTTTTTCAGCCGTTTTACTCCAGTCAGCTATCCGATCGCTAATATATTTTTCAAAGGCTTGTCTTAATTCTTGTTCAAAGGCTTCCCGTTTTCCACTGGATAAGAAATCAAGGAAATTTAGGTTAGGTTGATAATGGATAAAATCAGACTCAAAAGTATTTCCTAGATTTAATACATAGTCACGAAAAGAATCAGCAATAATTCTGGCTTTCTCATCTCTAATTTCTCTAATTTCTCCTTTAAATTGCTCCTGAATTTGATTCAAAATTTTAAATTCAGGTTCGACTGAATTAATTTGTATTTTTAATTCTTCCACATCTTTTTGTAATAGGGGAATACGACGTTCAACCGCTTCCCTGACATGACTAGATGCTTGTCTTGCTAAGGTTAATGCTTGTCGAAATTCAGCGATCGCTCTTTCTTTTGTTAAAAAAGTATTAAGAGCCATTAAAAAAGCAGAAAATCCCGTATCTTTAAGGGGAGCATCAGGATTTTTTAAACGTTGTCTTAAGGCAGTTAAAGCGGAAATTTCAAATACTCGCTCATCATAGAGATTATAACCATCAATTTGACAATATTCTGCGAGGTTAGCGTGAAAAACTTTTCTTAATTTTCCCTCAGCTTCTGCTAACTCGTCGGGGTCATCTGGATCAATTAAACTTTCCTTAACTTGATCCCAAGCATTAATTAAAAAGAAAATACTTAACCCGCGATCTTTAATATAATTTTCGAGATAACGACGCTCTCCTAAGGTACAAGGTTGAGAAGCTCTCATCACAAACAAAATGGCATGACAATTATTAATATATCCTAAAGATAATTCATTGCGGGCTTCTGTATCATTAAGTCCAGGACTATCGACAATTTCAATCCCTTTTTCTAATAATGGTAAAGGATATTCAACCACCGCATAATCTACTGTCGGGAAGGCTTGTTTTTTTTCCCTTTCTAACTGTTTTGCTTCTGAGGGATCGATGGTATAACGCTCTTTAAAGGTCTTATAATCAATCTTTTGGGGGGATGTTCCATCATTAAAGTAAACTGTTACCTGTTTCTCTTTTCCATAGCGGACAATGGTTAATAAAGCGGTACAAGGATTAACATCACTTGGTAATAAATTTTCCCCAATTAACGCATTCAAAAAGGTACTTTTTCCCCGCTTCATATCTCCCAAAACTAACAGACGAAACACACATTCTCGCAAATTCTTACTGACTTTACTGAGATCTTCAATATCTCGATCAAGTTCTAATTTTCCTGATAGATTTTTTCCCAGAGATTCCCCTTTTTCTAAGGTATCGGCAATTTGAATTAAATGAGAAGAAATCTTAGAACGAACCTGACTAACCCGTTCAAGATCTTGGAGTAAGATAGTTGTTTCAGTGTGAGTCGTCATAAAAAAAGCCTAACTAATGAATAAGAACAAAAATAATCTTTATTTGGCGGGTTTATCGCCTTCTATAAAGAGCTTATAAGAAGCCAAAGAAATAGCACCAATCATGATTCCCAATGCTAACCAAGAAGCAATTCTAATGGCGACAAAAACCGTTACCATTAGTACAAAAAACTTGGCAATTAGCATAATTTTTTTCGGCCAAGCTTTTACTTTTTTGTCCGTTGGCTCATTTTTTTTAGTTTGATAAAGGGGTGGTTCTTGCGCTTGACTTTCTCGGAAAATTTCCATTTCTAACTCTCGTAAGCGCAATTCTTGTTCCTTTTCAATCAGCATTTTTTCTCGCTGATCTAGTGCTGGATTATTTTCGTTATCTATCATTAGAGATGAAGAACCCTATAATTTTTAACGTTGACAAACTTAGGGTTCCCAAAAATTACGGATCAATAACACCAACCCGAAAAAAACTTAATGATTGATTATTCTTAACCCTTAACTGCTTCAGGTTTCGTAACAATTTCCAGAATTTGGTTATGCGCCTCAGAATTAAATAGAGAATCTACGCAAACCTGAGCCACTTTTTGTCGAGGAATACTGCCCTCAAACAGCGTATCCTCGGATGACATCAAAATCGACTCTGAGTTATCTTGATTCTTAAGGCCACCAGGTCGGACAATTGTGTAATTTAAGCCACTGTTTTGAAGGTAAGTTTCTGCCTGTTTTTTCCAAAATAAAACTAACCAAAAAAGATTTAAAGGATGAAAAAATTGAGAAACACAGAGAGAAGAAACTAACACAAACTGCTCAATTCCTTGCGTTTTAGCGATGTTGACCAAGTTTTTTGTACCTTCATAGTCCACCTGATAGGGGCCGCTAGGATTAAGGCTAGGCCTGGCACCAGTAGCACAGAGTAAAACAGTGCAGTCTGCGATCGCCTTTGTGAGACTGTCGGGGTTAAGAACATCACCCACCACTAACTCCGCTTCCGGGGGCAAAATTTGCTTCCCTAAGTCTAAATCACGGACTAAGGCTTTGACAGGAATCTGACGCTTAACTAATTCCTGCACAATGCGCCTTCCCGTTTCTCCTGTTGCTCCTGCGACCAATGCCTTCATTGTCCCACTCCTGATAGTTGATTTAGAATCGATAATGTAACATTTCTTTATTGTATAAAGTTATATTACTTCCATCAGCGTTCAGGAGTTTGATCCACCTACTATCACACCCACAGTCAACCGTAAACTAACTTTCAGGGAATCGTTATGCAGTGTCAATGGCTCAATAATTATCCAAATGACCTTTCTGATGCGTCTTTAGAGCAAATTCAAGGTGAGAGCAGTCTCAAGCAGTCTGAACAACTCGAAGGGACTCCGGTTCACTTTCAGACCCGGTTTATGGGATATATGGAAATGTACAGCGATGCTTCAACGGTGGCCGACTATCTCAATGCTCATCAGGGTTGGTTTTGTCGTTGTGCTGCCCCGATGAAAACTCAAGCCATTGGCAATAACGGTTATATTTTAACAGTGGGACGCTTTGGCTCCTTTGGTTATGAGCTAGAACCCAAAATGGCTGTTGTCTTGGAACCGCCAGAAAATGGGCTTTATTTGATGCACAGTATTCCTATTCCTGATGAACCGAATTTAGGCTATGAAGTGGATTATCAAGCATCCATGACAATCAGAGAAATTCCCTCGGACTTCAGACAGTTTGAATTAGAAAAGGCCTTCAAAAAACACAATATTGCTCAACTACCGGAAAAAATTACCAAAGTTGAATGGCAGTTAGAAATGGATGTGGCGGTTCAATTTCCCAAATTTATTCAGAAGTTACCTTTATCGATGATTCAAAAAACGGGCGATCGCTTATTAACTCAAATTGTCCGTCAAATTTCTCCCCGTCTGACTCATAAGGTACAGCAAGATTTTCATGTAGGACAAAATCTTCCTATCCCCCCAAAAAACAGCCGTCATCTGGAAAAAATTGAAGCAGTTGAGGAAGAAATGGCAGCATAATGTAGTAAAACATATTTTAATTAGGTAGGGGTCAACGGCCGTTGACCCCTACCTTTTCTTGGTGCTTCGCAATAAAGGCACACCCTGCCAGTTTTGTTCGCTACACTAAAAGAACTTATATTTACACTAAAATAACGATTACCTTGAACGATAAAATAACAACTGAAGAAGATTATCAACTGAAGAAACTGCGGGATAATTTACGCCCTGGACAACAACAGTTAGCTGACTGGGAAGGGGGTAAAATGGCGGTTTCTGCGGTACCTGGGGCGGGAAAATCCCATAGTCTTTCTGTGGCCGCTGCAATGACGATCGCCCGTTATCAACTTCATCCGAGAAAACAGTTAATTATTGTTACTTATACCCGTTCCGCAGCAGCAGGAATTAAAGCCAAAATCAAGGAACGTCTCAAAGAATTAAAACGCCCTCAAACGGGTTTTATGGTGCAAACTTTACACGGTTTAGCCCTTAATATTGCCAGTCGTCATCCTGAATTATCTCAACTCAATTTAGATACTTCAACGGTTATTATTCCTACCCCAAGTCATCGAGTAATTAGAACTTGTGTCGAGAAATGGATTAATCTTAATCCTCGTCGCTATCAAATCTTATTAGAAGGGTTTGAATTTGATGGAGAAGAAACGGAAAGATTACGCCGTCAATCTGTTTTAAGAACGGAAGTTTTACCTCAGCTTGCTTATACCATTATTCGAGAGGCGAAAAGTTCAGGACTGACGGCGGAACAAGTGTGGGAATTAAGTCATTTTACCCCAGATAATTATGACATTTTAGCTATTGCTGCGGGGTTATATGAACAATATCAAATTGTCATGCGATCGCTGGATTTTATTGATTATGATGACATGATTTTGGGGGCATTAAATGTCTTAAATAATGCCCAAATTCGTCAAATGTGGCAACAACAAGTCTTTGCTGTTTTTGAAGATGAAGCGCAGGATTCTAGTCCCTTACAAGAAAAATTAATATCTGTTTTAGCTGCTCAGGAAAACAACTTAAATGATGAGCCTAATTTAATTCGGGTAGGTGATCCTAATCAAGCGATTAATTCAACCTTTACTCCTGCTGATCCTGTCTATTTTAATTGGTTCTGTGAAACCTGCAAAAACCAAGATAAATTGGCGGTTATGAACCAAGCGGGCCGTAGTAGTCTGATTATTATTGAGGCGGCTAATTTTGTGTTACAGTGGGTTAATAAACAATGGAAACTTGATGAATTAAAACGAAAAGAAAACCATTTAATAGAAACATCTCAAGAAACAAAAAAAGAGGTAATTCCCTTTCGGTTACAAAATATAAAACCTGTAGATAAAAGTGATCCTCAACCTAATGCAAATCCTGATCCAGTAGGGGAAGGATTAGAACTTTATCAACCGGATGATATTTATCACACTGTTGACTTAATTCGTCAAAGAGTCATCGAATTATTAACCAAAAATCCTGAGCATAATGCAGCTATTTTAGTCAGAGAAAATCGTCAAGGTCGTTTCATTGCAGAAAGTTTAAAAGAACTGTATAAAGACCATAAAATTAGGGTTTATGAGGTAGGAGAATCAGAAAGATTTTCGCAAATTCCCCAAGAAATTTTAAAGCTACTGCAATTTATGGAACGACCCCATTCTCCTGATTATTTAAAAAGTGCCTTAGAAATTTTACAAAAACGGGGTTTAATTGACACCCAAGATTTGAATGCTTTGTCTACTTATCCCGAAAATTTTCTTTATCCTACGCCTCTAATTCCTGAACAAAAAAAACAAGTTTTAGAAGCTCGTAAATACTGTTGTAATTTGCTGCAAGCAAAATTAGAATTACCAGATTATCAACTCATTCCCTTTTTAGGAATGACCTTAAAATATACAGGTGCAGAATTAGCCACAGTCCAAAAACTTTCCGAGAGAATTGCTCAAGAATTAATCGGCAAAAATTCCCTAAAAACAATTATTAATACTCTTAAAAATATTGTTAATTCAGAACAGTTTGAAGGAGTGGAAGAAGATAATGATGATCGCTATACAAGGGCCAATCAAGTTACAATTATTACGATGCACAAATCCAAAGGATTAGATTGGGATTATGTCTTTCTTCCCTTCCTTCATGAAGATGTCTTACCTGGTAAACCTTGGGTTCCCGTTTCCTCTCAATTTTTGGGTAACTTTACCTTAGGAGAAGTGTCTCGCGCTCAAATTCGTGCTGCTGTTCATAGTCAATATATTAACCCAGAAGAAACCCCGAATATTCCCCAACCTTTAGACGCATGGGAAGAAGCACAACAGCTAAAAAAAGCAGAAGAATTTCGTCTTCTTTATGTCGCAATGACCAGAGCAAAACGTCTTTTGTGGATGTCTGCGGCCAAACAAGGGCCTTTTCGTTGGAGTGTTTTTAAAGGTGATGGAACAGTAAATTTACAAGCTAAAATTCCTTGTCCTATTTTACCAATATTAATGGAACGATTTACGCAATCAGTTATAGAATATTTATTCTAAGTTACATTGTGGGCGCAGGTTGCTTGCGCCCCTACAGTGGTGTAAGGTGGGCAATGCCCACCCTAGGTTTAAGCTTGCCAATTAGCCCAATCTTGCGGTTTTAAGAACACCTCATATAATTCAGCTTCGGGGGTATTTGCTTCCGGTTGGTAACAGTATTCCCAACGAACTAAGGGGGGTAAAGACATTAAAATTGACTCAGTGCGTCCATTAGTTTGTAAGCCAAAAATAGTACCGCGATCGTATACTAAATTAAACTCAACATAACGGCCCCGTCGATACAATTGGAATTGTCTTTCTCTGTCTCCATATTCAAGATTACGGCGTTTTTCAACAATAGGAAGATAGGCCGGTAAAAATGATCGTCCACAGTCATTAACAAAGGCAAATAAATCTTCCCAAGTACGGGGTTCTGAAGCCGTAAGTTGGTTACTATAGATAGCAGCTTCTTTATCAGGATGAGGGCCACGATATAAGGGGTCATTACCATCTTGATAATCAAAGAAAATACCGCCAACCCCGCGCATTTCTTGACGATGTTTCAGATAGAAATATTCATCACACCAAGGCTTAAAAACAGGATAATACTCAGGATGATGGCGATCGCAAGCTTGTTTAAGGGTTTGATGAAAATGGGCGGCATCTTCAGCAAAGGGGTAATAAGGGGTTAAATCAATACCTCCCCCAAACCACCAAACAGGCCCCGCTTCAAAATAGCGATAATTGAGGTGAACGGTTGGAATATAGGGGTTACGGGGATGGAGTACCATAGAAGTTCCCGTCGCATAGAAACCGTGTCCCGCAGCTTCAGGACGTTGTTTTAAAATCGAAGGAGGTAATTCTTGTCCCCAAACCTCAGAGAAATTTACCCCACCTTGTTCTAACAAATTACCGTCTCTGAGAACGCGAGAACGGCCGCCTCCCCCTTCTTCTCGTTCCCAACTATCTTCTTGAAATTTATTACCTCCATCTGCTGCTTCTAACCCGTTGCAGATTTCATCCTGGAGGGTTTTCATAAACTGACTCACCCGTGTTTTTGCATCAGCAGGGGGAACAGAAGCGGTCTGAGGGGTAGTAAGATTGGTTGTTAAGGGGGTCATAATCTCGATTTAAGTCTTGTAAAAAGATAGAACCATACAGTGACCAGTCACAAAGTTCTCTTTAATCAATCTACGGCTTGCTTGAGTCTTTAAGCTAGACTTCAAAATGTATCTTAATATTCCAAGACTCTCACGCGGTTCTACCCGTTGGAGTGTCAAAATGATAAACTTGCCGGA
This sequence comes from Crocosphaera sp. XPORK-15E, assembly GCF_034931425.1. NCBI lineage: Bacteria > Bacillati > Cyanobacteriota > Cyanophyceae > Chroococcales > Aphanothecaceae > Crocosphaera > Crocosphaera sp. XPORK-15E. Next base: position 123,027 of record NZ_JAYGHQ010000003.1, on the reverse strand, counting down.
GCATTCTTGCGGGAGGCAGATTATGATTCTCAATTTTTCGTTAAAGTTAATTTTTGCTAAAGGTAAATTGTTATGCAGTTTTTCCCTTTATAAGCGATACCGCGCCATGAGTACAGCCCCTGCGGATGTACTTTGGCACAAATTGATCGATTTAGCGGATGTTTCTTGGCATCCTCTATTCTCCAAAACCAATCTTCCCTTGGGACTCATTGCTAAACCGGGCCTGATTTATCAAGTTGTGACCCGTTTAACCCCTATTCCCATTCGTTTGTTTGTGGAAAATGTCCGTCCTGGAGAGTTATTAAGTCTTCGGGTGTTGACTATTCCTGGGATTGAACAAAAGATTACTTATCACGTAGAATCGACCCTATGCGGCACTTATATCTCTTATTCTGTTACCCTCAGAGGCTGGTTATCTCCGTTGATCTGGTGGCTGATTAAACCCTATTCTGCCCGTGTTGCCACAGAATTAGCTAATGCAGCCGAACGGTTACTGGCTTAGTTTTCGTCTTCTTTGTCTTTTAGGCGTTCTCGTAAGCGATGTAAATGGTTGATAGTATCCACAGGAAATCTAGGAGATGGTAGTTCGTTATTGGGCCAACCTGATAAGTCAAAACAGGTACAAACAGAGTTAGTCACACCAGCAACGGCCATAGGAATGGGTAACTCACATCTGGGACAGTCGATAATATCCCAAGCGGGACTTAAGAGTTGTTGAATGGTTTGTTCTGTCCCTTCTAAATAGCAGTCAGCATCAGTAAAAAGGATTTTTTGCCAACATTGTTCAAATTCTGGGGAATAATTATTGCCTTCAAAAATTGTCGTCGGACGCAGGGTTTCTTGTCGTTTCGGAAAAATTACCCCTTTACCCAATTGAAACCAATGGGCCAGATATTTTTTAACCTGTTCTTGGGATGCCATATTCATAAAATTCTCCTAGATCACTCACCTGATCCCATGCTAACGTTTACTTTCACCTTGTCACGGGTGGATCATTGATCTTGAAGAATTTAGAATATTTTAACATTGATGAGTTATAAGGAAAATCCCAAAATGATATCTAAAGCGATCTTAATTGACTCCCAATAATTGCTTTCTAAAACGCCTAATTTACCTAATACTCGTTTACCGTCTACTGCACGAATTTGAGCCACGTCAATAAAACGATCTTGATCTAACCCATTGACGTTTGAAGGGACAACATTTACCGTATAGGGAGCCTTTTTATTGCCTGGGCGGAACGGCATCACAATCGTTAATTGTCCATACTGATTCATAATATCATTCTGTACAATTAAACAGGGACGAGTTTTTTGCACTTCTGCTCCAACGGTAGGATCTAATCTAATCCAACGAATCTCCCCTCGTTGATAGGTCAAATTACCCTTCCCCATCGATTCCATCCCCTACCACCCTATCCCAATGAGCAATTTCTTGTTGATAATTTGAGTCTTCTATATCCTCTCTCAACGCCTTGATTAATTCCTCTTTCAAAGTCTGTTTTTCCTGCTTTCGTAAAAGATTATTGACATATTCACTACGATTTTTGGGGGCTATCCGATTGAGAAAGGCTACTACGCCCTCATCCAGTGTTATGGCTATTTTTTGCTTTCCCATGTTTGGCAGGTTTTAAGTATGATAGCTCTATCATACTATGTTTTAAAGGTTCCCCTAAAACACTCAAATTTAAGGCGTGTCCCCCAACTACTAAATAAACCGTATCTGCTAAAGTTCCTATTTGACGGGTTAAATGACCCAAGCGATCGCGGAATTGTCGCCCCAAGGGATAAGCAGGAACTACTCCCCACCCCGTTTCTTCCGCCACAAAAATCAGATCGACAGAGGCTTGTTGTACACTGTTAAGTAAATTGGTGGTCGTCTCTTGCCAAGCGGCCTCATCCGCTTCTAACCCATTGGCAACCCAGGTTCCCAACGAATCAATTAATAAACATTGAGGGGGAATGGCTTGGTCAATGGTAGTAGCAAGGGCATAAGGCACAGAAAGAGTCTGCCATTCAGGGGGCCGACGACGGCGATGCTTTTCTAGACGAGTTTGCCATTCCAGATCATCAGGATTTTCTAAGGCCGTTGCCACATACACAATAGGTTTGTCCAAGTTTCGGGCCTGGGTTTCGGCCCATTCACTTTTACCTGAACGGGCAGCCCCAGTGACTAAAATAAGGTGTTGAGAAGGAACTCTTTCCTGAATCATTACAATTTATCGAAAACTTGGGTTTAAAACCCCGTCACTTCGGCAAGCTCAGTGCAAGCCTTCTAGGACGGCTTTTGATATAATAGCTTTTGTGGGAGGGTAATCAACCACTTTAAAAACCCAATTGCTACCTAATAAGTAGACAAGGCCGTGCGGTCTTGGGGTCTCCCCAAGTTGAGCAACTGCCGCGCTGCACCTTGACAATCGAGGATATGAGGTTCTATTCCTTAGTTTTAGTTCTTACCCTTGGAATAGGTAAAATCTTCGCGGGAACTAAACAAACAGCATTGAAACTCAACACCTCGACTCCGCTCGGTGTTGACGCTGAGCGGAGTCGAAGCGTCAAACAAAATTTGCAGCAATGTCTCGACAGTGATGCTCGACAGAACTGCAACTAGGGTAGGGCATACCCAAAGTTAACGCTTGGGGAGAGAACCGCCTCTGGGCTAGATACCGCAAGGGGTCTAGTTTAAGTGGACTCGTTGAACCAAGAATCCCCGCCGTTCTACTGCGAGGGAGTGTCAACAATATTAACCCTTAACTCCCTCTGTGCGAATGTCTAAAATGACTGCTAAAGTCCCTATTTCAGTCCTAATTCCCGCTAAAAATGAACAGCTTAATTTACCCGCTTGTTTAGACAGTGTGGCCAGGGCTGATGAAATTTTTGTGGTAGATTCTCAAAGCAGCGATCGCTCGGTTGAAATTTGTCAGCAATACGGCGCAAATGTTGTTCAATTCTACTTTAACGGAGGCTGGCCTAAAAAGAAAAATTGGTCATTAGAAAATCTTCCTTTTCGCAATGATTGGGTGTTAATTGTTGACTGTGATGAACGCATTACCCCTGAATTATGGGACGAGATTGCGGAAGCAATTCAAAACCCCAATTATAACGGCTATTATCTCAATCGTAAGGTCTTTTTCTTGGGCAAATGGATTCGTTATGGGGGTAAATATCCTGATTGGAATTTACGTCTTTTTCGTCATCAATCTGGACGCTACGAGAATCTTCATACAGAAGATATTCCCAACACAGGAGATAATGAAGTTCACGAACACGTTATTTTAAAAGGTAATGTGGGCTATCTTAAATACGATATGCTCCATATTGATTTTCGTGATATTTTTCATTGGTTAGAAAGACATAATCGTTATTCTAATTGGGAAGCACGGGTCTATTATAATATTTTAACTGGACAAGATGACAGCGGAACTATTGGTTCTAATTTGTTTGGTACTGCTGTTCAAAGAAAACGGTTTCTTAAGAAAATTTGGGTCAAATTACCCCTTAAACCTTTACTGCGGTTTATTCTATTCTACTTCATTCGTTTAGGCTTTTTAGATGGTCAGGCTGGTTATATTTATGGCCGGTTACTCAGTCAATATGAATATCAAATTGGGGTAAAACTCTATGAGTTACGCAATTTTGGCGGTCAATTAAATGTTGCGACTGATCCTGAACCAACGACCCCAAAATCTTTACCTGAACCTGTTAATTTGAACTCTTAATTCTTCCCTTTAAATCAATGGAATCAGATCCAAAGTTTCCTCCGATTTTTGATGCTAACCCTTGGGTAGATTTGCGTCAATATGATCAGTCTTGGTTTGATCGGGGTCGTCCTGGGTGGTATATTCTCCTTTGGTGGTTTATACAATCTATTGCTTTCCCCTTGAGTTTACATAATGCCCATGGGTTTCGTTGTTGGTTATTGCGTCGTTTTGGGGCGGCGATCGGTAAGGGGGTAATAATTCGACCGACTGCCCGTTTTACTTATCCTTGGAAGGTGACTATTGGGGATTATAGTTGGATAGGAGATGATGTTGTTTTTTATAGTTTAGACTCGATAGAAATTGGCTCACAATGCGTAATTTCTCAGGAATGTTATTTGTGTACGGGAAGTCATGATTTTCAAAATATATCCTTTAATTTAATCGTTAATCCGATTAAAATTGGTAATGGTGTTTGGGTGGCCACAGACTGTTTTATTGCCCCTGGGGTACAAATTGGGGCTAATGCAGTGATTGGGGCCCGTAGCAGTGTTTTTAGTGATATTCCCGCCGCACAAGTTGCCTGGGGAACTCCCTGTCGTCCTCATTATCCGAGAACGATGAATTAGTTGTCTAGTTCCTAATTATAAAGAATTGTTGAGAAAATTATTAATAAAGATGAAATATAACTTAAAGATTATGGCTTTCCTTCTTTGGGTGTGTCATAATAGAAGGTAAGAAAGTTAGTGCAAAACTAAATTGTTTGCCAATTATATCACTGTTTAAACTAGAATTAACAGGCTGACAAATGATTAATTATTCTCAGGGAAATACCAATATTAACGATCTGCTCCACCAGATTAAATTAGAGCAAATGAATAAAAAAATGTCTCAATCTCAAGGCTCTGAATTTAAAAATAACTCATCGGATAATTTACTCAATCAACTTAAATCTGAGTTACAAAGCAAAAAAGAACAAAAAACACCAAACCTTAAACCTTCTCAGGAAAGTGAGCAAGCTTTTGTCAATTTAAAACAACAATTTCAACAACAAACTAAAGTTAAGCCTTCTCAGGAAAGTGAACTAAGCTTAGTCAACTTAAAACAACAATTTCAACAACAAACTAAAGTTAAGCCTTCTCAGGAAAGTGAACTAAGCTTAGTCAACTTAAAACAACAATTTCAACAACAAACTAAAGTTAAGCCTTCTCAGGAAAATGAACTAAGCTTAGTTGATTTAAAACAAAAATTTCAACAAACAAAAGAACAACAAAACCAACAATTAACGAAACACAATCAAGAAGAAATACGCTATGCTGAACAGAGGAAACAACAACAAGAAAAATTATTGACTCGTCAAGCACAAAAATGGTTAGATAGCCTTGACAAATATTCAGATGAAGGCCTTTGGTTTGAAGAATTTGCTCGTGCTTATGCCTCTCGTTTAGAGGCTGCGCTTGAATATTTGACCATCTTAAACACCCCTTGTTAATCACCTTGAAACGAGACAATCTTAGTAACTAATTTTCAGGAAATAAATTATGTCAATTTCGCTCAATAAAGGTCAACGAATTTCATTAAATAAAGCACATCCTGGGTTAAAAGCTGCCTTCGTTGGTTTAGGATGGGATGTCAAACAAGTTGATACAGGAAAAGATTTTGATTTAGATGTTTCTGTGTTTATGTTAGGAGCAAATGAGAAATTAATTGGTGATGAATACTTAATATTTTATAATAACTTAAAAAGTCCTGATCCTGGCCATTCAGTGGAACACATGGGAGACAATTTAACTGGGGAAGGAGAAGGGGATGATGAAGTTGTCTTAGTCAATTTTACCAAGATTCCCAAGGACGTTCAAAAATTAGTTTTTGTTGTAACAATTCATGAAGCTGACGCAAGAGGACAGAACTTTGGACAAGTTGAAAATGCCTTTGTGCGCTTAGTGGATGTCCAAACCAAAGAAGAAGTGCTACGCTATGATTTAACCGAAACTTATTCAATTGAAACGGCACTTATTATCACAGAAATTTATCGAAAAGATGAGGAATGGCGCATGAGTGCTGTGGGTTCCGGTTATCAAGGAGGTTTACAAGCCATTCTCAATCGTTACTATAACTAGGATAAAATCATGGCAATTAATCTTAAAAAAGGACAGCGAATTTCCCTCAAGAAAGAAGCCCCAGGTTTAACGAATGTAATGTGTGGTTTAGGTTGGGATGTAGCCCAAGGAGGCGGACTATTTGGAATGTTTAAAACAGCCGATTTCGATCTCGATGCCTCTGTATTGTGTCTCAATTCTCATGATAAACTAGAGAGTAAATCTGATGTTATTTACTTTGGAAATCTCCGCCATTCATCAGGGGCAATTACCCATTTAGGGGATAATTTAACGGGTGCAGGTGCGGGAGATGACGAGCAAATATTAGTTGATTTACCGAAGATTCCTGAACGCATTATTAAGCTTGTTTTTGTAGTAAATATTTATGAATGTATACAACGACAACAAGACTTTGGAAAAGTTAGGAATGCCTTTGTGCGGTTGGTCGATTTAAGTAACAATAAAGAAATTGCTCGATATAGTTTATCAGGAGAAGAATATCAAGGACAAACGGGGATGATTTTAGCAGAAGTCTACCGAGAGGATGATGAATGGAAGATGGCAGCAGTAGGAGAAGGAATTGCTGTTAACGGTTTACAAGCTCTGACGAACAGTTACTATTAATAACATTAAAGAGGTAAATGATCATGCCAATTAATCTACAAAAAGGACAAAAAATATCTTTAGACAAAGCTTCCCCAGGTTTAGAAGCTGCCTTTATTGGGTTAGGATGGGACGTTAAAAAAGTCGATACAGGCAAAGACTTTGATATTGATGTTTCTGTGTTCTTATTAGGAGAAAATGAAAGATTACTCTCTGATAAGCATCTAATCTTTTACAACAACAAAAAAAGTCCTGATTCCGATCATTCAGTAGAACACATGGGGGATAATTTAACAGGTGCAGGGGAAGGAGATGATGAGGTTGTTTTAGTTAATTTGACTAAGATACCTTCTGAGGTTCACAAATTAGTTTTTGTCGTGACAATTCATGAAGCTGATGCAAGAGGACAGAACTTTGGACAAGTTGAAAATGCCTTCGTGCGTCTCATGGATGTCAAAACCAAAAATGAAGTATTACGCTATGATTTAAGCGAAGATTACTCTATTGAAACCGCTTTAATTATGGCGGAAATTTACAAAAAAGATGGAGAATGGCGCATGAGTGCCGTGGGTTCTGGTTATGAAGGTGGTTTAGAAGCGATTGTCAATCGTTATTATGGTTAGGTCAAGAAAATAAAAATTCATTGAGAAAAATTTCATGACTGAACAAATTTTTGACCAAAAAGCCTCTTTTTTTGACCGTTGGGCCCCCAATTATGATGTCTTATTCACTACCATCTTTTATCAATCAATTCACAAAAGACTCCTATCTTATGTTAGTTTACCCCATCCCTCTCAAGTCTTAGATTTAGGCTGTGGAACTGGTCGCCTTTTAAACCGTTTAGCTGCCCAATTTCCAGACTTACAAGGAACGGGAGTAGACTTATCACCTCAAATGCTAAAAGAGGCCCGTCACAATAATCAACATCATCCTCGTTTAATTTACACAAAAGGAAATGCTGAGTCCCTTCCTTTTGCGAATAATCAATTTGATGCTGTTTTTAATACCATTAGTTTTCTTCACTATCCAAACCCAGAACAAGTATTCTCTGAAGTCAGTCGAATATTACGTCCCCAAGGACAATTTTACTTAGCTGATTCTACCATGGGAAATATCCGTTCTATTCCTTTTTCTCCTGGGGGTATTCGTTTTTATTCTCCCCAACAACGGGAAAATTATGCTAAAAATGTTGGGTTGGAATGTATAGGACACTATTATTTATTAGAGAGAATTATTCTCAGTCTTTTTAGAAAACCTGATCGCCCTTAAAAAAGAGTAGCCATCTTTTGCCCTTATATGTAACAATAGATTAAATTCAAGTATAAAACTTGACATCCCTGTACTTTTCTGCATTCCTGGAGTCTAGGAATGCACACTTTGTAGTAAAGTAAAACGAGTTAAGCTCGTACTTATGTGTTGTTTATGGCTATCGTGACACAATTTACCCTTACTTCTCCTTACCTGGGGGCATTTTTGCCCATTGATAGTATCTTTTCCACTCAAGGTATCATGGTGATGCTTTTGGCAGCCTACGGGTTAGCGATGTGGATGTTTTTGACCAGTGCGCCGAAAGTTTATACCATCATGGTATCAGATTTAGAGGTTGCACGACAATTTTATGAAGGTTTATTGGAATTAAATGTGGCTGATGTTCCCCTACATTACTATTATAATTATGAGCAAACTTTAGGCACAGCAGGCATCGATCCCTTGTATATGTCTGCCACCCCAACAATGACTGCAACCAGTAATTTAGGGGGCAGAGATGGGCTTTGGTATCAGCTAAAGAAAAATACTCAACTACATATTATTACTGGGGCAAGTCATGGTTATAAAAATCGTCAACGCCATGTTTGTTTTGATAGTGAATGTTTAGAAGATCTGTTATTAAGAGTCGAATCAAGACGGCTAAAATATAAAGTACGCCGTAAAAAACCACTTAATTTTTTAGTCAAAGATCTTGATGAAAGAGTTATTGAAATGGTGGAAGTTAAGAATTAGATAATCTAGTAAGGTGGGCATTGCTCACCTTACCTAAGCTACAATTTTAATGGAGTTTAATTACTTTAATGCGTCTAACCATTCAACCTTTTACTGTTCATAAACGTTTTCCCTTAACTATCAGTCGGGGAACCACGGCCCAAACCACAAATCTATGGTTAAAAATAGAATCAGATGGCATCGAAGGATGGGGAGAAGCTTCGCCCTTTTCTGTCATTAAAGAAACTAGCACAAATTCCGAAATATTACAACAAGAATTAACAGAAATTATTCCTATTTTAGAAAGATTTAGCCCCTTAGATCGGCAAGAAATAGAGAATGTTTTAATTGAAAGTAACCTTAATTCTTCTCTCCGCGCTGCTATTGATACTGCTTTATATGACTGGTTAGGAAAAAAGGTTAATTTACCTTTATGGAAATTATGGGGGTTAAATAGAGATAAAATTGTTCCAACTTCCGTTACCATTGGTATTAGTTCCCCCGAAAAAGCAGTAGAAAGAGTGAGAAACTGGCTTAATTTTATGGATGCTAAAGTATTAAAAATTAAGTTGGGTTCGACTGATGGAATAGAAGCAGATAAGGCAATGATTTTAGCTATTCGTGAAGCGACTCCTCATATTCCTTTAACAGTTGATGCTAATGGAGGATGGAATTTAAAAGATGCTATCTATATGATTGATTGGTTAGTAACTCAAAATGTCAGATATATTGAACAACCTTTAAATGTCGGAGATGAAGGAAACTTACCCCAATTATATCAGCGATCGCCTTTACCTATTTTTGCCGATGAAAGTTGTTTTAATAGTGAAGATATTATCAAACTTTCTCCCTATATTCATGGTATTAATATTAAACTAATGAAAGCAGGAGGATTAACGGAAGTAATGCGAATGATTGCTATAGCTAAAGCTTGTAAATTACAAATTATGTATGGTTGTTATTCTGATAGTATTTTAGCCAATACTGCGATGTGTCATCTTGCACCTTATGCTGATTATTTAGACTTAGATAGTCATTTAAACTTGATTGATGATCCTTTTGACGGTGTTACTTTAGAAGAAGGAAAGTTAATGTTGAATAATTTACCAGGATTAGGCGTAAATTATTGCGGATATTAGAATTTTAAAAATAGATTTATATAATTTATCATCGTTTGTGTGATTTTTCTTACTTAGATGGGAATACTAAGAAAGAAGATCTATTTAGGGATAAACTCATGCAAGCATCACAAACTAAACTACAAGATATTCTTGATAATACAAGACAATATATTATTCCTCTCTTTCAACGCCCCTATAGTTGGAAAAAATCAGAATGGCAAACCTTATGGGATGATATTTTAGAACTCTATACAACAGACTCTCCCCGCATTCATTTTATGGGATCGATTGTAACAAGTCAAATCCCATCAGTACCTCAAGCAGTAACCAAATACTCATTAATTGATGGTCAGCAGAGACTAACAACTATTGTTATTTTATTTTGTGCTTTGCGAGATTATGCAAAAAAAGCTGAAGAACAGAGACTAGCAGAAGAAATTAATGATAAAATGTTAGTTAATAAGTTTAGCGAAGGAATAGATTATTATAAATTGCAACCAACACAAGCTGATCGTCAAGTATTTCAAAATATTATTAATAATGAAGAAAATTTAAGCAATTATAGCGATATTTTAGAATGTTATATATTTTTTGATAAGCAACTTAGAAAAAATCGAATAAATACAAGAAAAATCAAACAAATTATCGGCAATAATCTATCTTTTATTAGCATTTTGTTAAGTGCAGATGATGATCCTTATCTTGTTTTTGAAAGTCTTAATGCAAAAGGAAGACCTTTAACGCAAGCAGATTTAATTCGCAATTACTTTTTTATGAAAATTAAGACCGATAAGCAAGAGTCAGTTTATCAGCAATACTGGCTTCCTATGCAAGATAGTTTAGGAGATAATCTTACTGAATTTATTCGTCATTATTTAACTAAAAGTGGTAACGTCGTCAAACAAAATGATGTTTATTTTGTCATCAAAGAACAAATTAATAATAAAGAAGCATTGCTTTATCTTCAAGATTTAGTGAAATTTTCTAAGTATTATGCAAAACTTTTAGATCCAAATTTAGAACAACAAGAACAAGTTCGTAAATGTTTACATCGGATCAATCGTTTAGATATCGCTACCGTTTATCCATTTTTATTGAATTATTATGATGAATGGACACAAAACCAGATCACACAACAAGACTTTATTGATGTTTTAAAAATAATTGAAAACTTTATTTTACGCCGCTTTGTCTGTAATATTCAAACTCAAGGACTTAATCGTATTTTTGCATCTCTTTATTTACAAATAATTAAAGATATTGACCTCGCTTCTCAAACTTTAGTTGATCGATTAAAATTAGTTTTACAAACTCAAGGATATCCTAAAGATAATGAATTTAGAGAAGGATTAATACAAGTCAAGCTTTATGGTGGTAATCGCTCTGAAAAAGCTAAAATTATCCTTGAATCTATTGAAGAATCATTTAACCATAAAGAACAAGTCTCTTTTGATAATCTTTCTATTGAACATATTATGCCCCAAAAATTGACAGATTGGTGGCAGCAGCATTTAGGAGAAGATTGGGAAATAACCCATGAATTATTAATACATTCTCTAGGTAATTTAACATTAACTGCGTCAGAATATAATAGTAGTATTTCCAATCATAACTTTTCTGATAAACAAAAGCAGTTCAATAACAGTCATTTAGAATTAAATAAGTATTTTGGTAATCAAGAAACTTGGAAAAGAGAAGATATTGAAAAGAGAGCAGAATATTTGGCTGATATTGCCCTTAAAATTTGGAATTATTTTGGAGATGAATCTATGAAAATCATTCAACCGAGTAGTGTTACAGGAAAAACGCCGAAGTTACTTAATATGTTAGGAACAGAATATCATGTTAAAAGCTGGCGAGATGTTTTAGAAATAACCCTTAATACAATTGCTGATTTTGAACCAGATAGTTTTAAAGATATTATGGAACAATTTCCTCGTTTTGTGGGGTTGGATGACAAAAACTTCCGTGATACTCGAAAACTTAAAAATGGAGCATTTATTGAAGTAAATTTACCAGCTAAGAGCATTTATGCTTTTTGTCTCAAAGCCATAGAAACAGCAGAACTTTCACAAGAAGAATGGGATGTTGAAACTATCCTTAGAACTTAATAATTAAACCATAATTGTTTTCTTGATTGTGATTTTACAAGACAAAAAGCGAATGTTGTCCTCTAACTTGTTCGATTTCCAATAATTCAGGATTAGGAGAACCTTTTAAGAAATCAGTGCGATCGCTGATCTTGTTGATTAAACTTTAAACTAAAACTAATCAGAATAAATATCTCGACGATGACCAACTTGATGAATTGTAATAAAGTCATCATCAAAAGAATATATCACTCTGTAATCGCCAATTCTAAGTTTAAACAAACCGCTTAAATTAGCACTTAATTCTTGATGTCTAATATCATCAAAATTTTCACTTATCCAACGAATCTTTTTAAAGATACGCTCCCGAACAAATTACCGTAAGCGACTCTAAACCTTCAACGGCTTTATCGGTAAATTCTATACGGTGACGCATTACCAATTTAACCCTAATCTTTGAGCTACTTCTTCCGCAGAAATTCCCCGTTCTCCGTTTCGAGTTCGCTGTAAAGAGTCAGCTAGAGATTCAGCTACATCAGGCTTAAGCCGTTTATCAACATCAGGATCGCTTAGCAGAGATTGAACTGTTTCCGTAATAGTTTCTTGAATCAAAAACTTAAAATCTTCAACACTTAGGTCTTTAACTTGCATTCTTGTACTTACAACTCACTATTCTGACTATAACATTGTTTGAGAATAGTGCGGTCTGCTTCGCAGTGCCTTCGGCAACGCCGATCTTGTAGGTTGGGTTGACGAAGGAAACCCAACACCTAATAAATAAAATATACTTAGATTATGCTAATTTACTTAGTGCGATCGCCGATCTTGTAGGTTGGGTTGACGAAGGAAACCCAACACCTAATAAATAAAATATACTTAGATTATGCTAATTTACTTAGAGGTCAAATATGATTACAGAAAATATGGTAAAACCCTCTTTTTGGGTAGAAACAGGAGTAAAAATAAGTAAAGTCAGACAGCTTTACTTATTCAAATTCACCGATCAACTTCAAGAACGTTTAGACGAACTTTCGGAAAAGAATAAAACAGAAACTCTAACTTTAGAAGAAACCGCAGAATTAGCAGGTATTTTAGAACTCAATCAAATTTTTACCCTGATGAATGCCAAAATAATTGCAGAATCTAAATGATTGATAAAAACATCCGTAAATTAATTCGAGAACGGGCAAAATATCTCTGTGAATACTGTCATTCTCCCGAAGAAGCAAGTGCTGCATTATTTGAAATCGACCATATTATTCCCCAATCTTTAGGGGGATCTGATGCTTCCGAAAATCTCGCCTTAGCTTGTCAGCGTTGTAATGGATATCGCTATAATTTTACAAAAGGAATCGATCCAGAAACAAAAGAAGAAATTCCTCTATTTAATCCTCGCCAGCAAAAATGGTCAGAGCATTTTATTTGGACAGAAGATGGACTGAAAATTATCGGTTTTACTCCAATTGGTAGAGCAACCTGTAAACGTCTTGATTTTAATGATGAGTATCACAATGAAGGATTTATTATCAAAGCTCGTCGTTTATGGATAAAAGGGGGTTGGCATCCTCCTGATGAAGATTTGCAATAATTTGTAGTGCGATTCCAGTGCGATCGCGGCTCTTGTAGGTTGGGTGATCGGAACTCAACCCAACACCAACACCTACCGATTCCCCTATTTGTTGGGTTTCCTTCGTCAACCCAACCTACAATAATAGAGGGTTTGAGTAATGTGCTTTATAATAGGAAAAGGGCTAAAAAAATCGTTAGAGAATTCTAGAATGACTAACTATAATAGCGATTTAACAATTTGGGCAAAGAATACTGCTCAGTTATTACGAGAACGTCGTTGGGATGCAATTGATTGGGATCATCTCATTGAGGAAGTTGAAGATTTGGGAAAAAGTGAACGAAGCGCGATCGCCTCTCAAATGGAACGAATCATGATACATCTGCTTAAGTGGCAATATCAACTCCAACGTCTCACCGATAGCTGGTTAGACTCTATCAATGATGGACGTTCCCAAATTCGTCGTAAGCTTGAAGATAGCCCTAGTTTAGTCAATTATCCCCGGCAAATTCTAGAAAAAGAATATATAAGAGCGCGTCGAGAAGCATCCCGACAAACTCGTCTAGAAATTAGCATTTTCCCTGAATCATGTCCCTACATCATTGAACAGGTAATTAATGATTGGTTCCCTGATGATAGTGTTGATTAGATTAGAAATAAACTTAAACTAAGATAAGTCATGATTGCAATTAAACCCAATAATTACCTATTCCCAGAAGACTATCTAGAATTAGAACGTCATAGTGAGATTAAACACGAATATATTGATGGAAAAATCTATGCTATGGCAGGAGGAACAAAAGCACACAATACCATTAGTCTCAACCTAGCAATTCTTTTCCGAGAACATTTACAGGGTTCACTTTGTCAAACGTTTATGTCAGATATAAAAGTTAACTTATCAAATAAAAAACGCTTTTTTTACCCTGATATTGTGGTAACTTGTGATGATAATGATGATCAAAATGCCTATGAAATTGAATTTCCCAAGGTCATTATTGAAGTTTTATCAGAATCAACTGAACAATTTGATCGGGGCAAAAAATTCCAATTTTATCGCACTATTCCCAGTTTACAAGAATATATCTTAGTTAGTTCTCAACAATATTTAGTGGAATGTTTTCGACGTACAGCTAATAATTTATGGCTCTTAGAAACCTATGAAAATTTAGAGGTAATCGCTCATATTGAAAGTTTAGAGCTTGAGGCTCCTCTATCACTTATTTATGCTACTCTTGCTCTTGATTTAATTACCAACGAAAATAATAAGTAAGTAAGTCTGATAAAAATGATAACTTCCTTAAAAAACCATTAATCTTTTTCTGATTTATAATCTAGAAACAATACAATTAAATTGAGAGATTAAGTAATAACTAGAAAATCAGAAATTTTTATCTGAAACTAGATAAGGAGTAAACCATTGTGCATTTGACAGCTAATCATCGCGTCGCTATCCTACTCCATGAAGGAATCAAAGGCACTCACGGTAAAACGGGATTAGCTTATTTACGTTATGGACAAGCTTCAATAGTTGCTGTCATTGATGCTGAATGCGCCGGAAAATCCTTAAAAGATGTGACAGGTATCGCCAAAGATATTCCCATTGTATCGAGTGTTCAAGCGGCTTTAGCTTATAACCCAGATGTCTTATTAATCGGTATTGCGCCGTCTGGAGGCGTTTTACCCGATGCTTGGCTAGAAGAAGTCAAACAGGGAGTTACCACAGGTTTATCCGTTGCTAATGGGTTACATACCCCTTTAAAGCCCTATTTTGATAGTTTACAACCTGAACAATGGATCTGGGATATTCGCAAAGAACCGTCAGGGTTAAGTATCGGGTTAGCTAAAGCGCGATCGCTTGCTTGTAAGCGTATTTTAACCGTTGGTACGGATATGTCTGTTGGTAAGATGTCTACTAGCTTAGAATGTCATGCTGCTGCCCAAAAACGGGGAATTAAGTCTAAATTTTTGGGAACGGGACAGGGAGGAATCATGATTTCTGGGGAAGGTATTGCCCTAGATGCAATTCGGGTAGATTTTGCGGCGGGAGCCGTGGAAAAGATGGTTTTAAGCGCAGGAAATGACTATGATGTGTTGTGGATAGAAGGGCAGGGTTCTTTATTACATCCAGGTTCAACCGCTACCTTACCCTTAATTAGAGGCAGTCAACCCACAGGATTAATATTAGTTCATCGTGCCGGACAAACCCACATTAGACACGCTTCCCATGTTGCTATTCCTCCCTTATCAGAAGTAATATCAGTTTATGAAAGCGTCGCTAGTGTTGCGGGTGCGACAGATAAAGTTAAAGTTAAAGCGATCGCCCTTAATACCTTCCATTTAGACACAACTGCGGCACAAAATGCCATAGAAACTGTTAAAGATATGACAGGAATTCCTTGTACTGATGTGGTTAGGTTTGGGGGAGATTATTTGTTAGATTATCTATAAACTTTGTAGGGGTAATTGATGAATTACCCCTAACTTATTACTAATTAACCAAATTGTTCTTCAATATCAAGATCAAACAACATTTGTAGAGATTGTAAACATCGTTGTCGCGCTTCAATATCCTGTTGCGCTCGTAATTGTACCATTGGTTCATGAAGAATCTTATTCACAATACCTCTGGTTAAAGCTTCAATTACCTCTTGATGTTTCTCAGCAAACTCTGTCCCTAAACGAGATAAGGCCTTTTCTAATTCCTGTTCCCGGATACTTTCTACCTTCGTCCGTAAACAACTAATAGTCGGAACCGTTTCTAGGGAACGCCACCATAATTCAAAGGCTTCCACTTCCTCCTCTAATAACCCTTCCGCTTCTTGGGCCATTTGACGACGACTGGCATGATTTTGAGCCACAACCGCCTTTAAATCATCCACATTATAGGCCTGCACCGTATCCATGTCTTTAACATCTGTTGCCACATTCCGAGGAACAGAAATATCAAACAACATCAACCCCTGTTCAACAGATACAACCCCACTAAGGTTTTCCCTGTGTAAAATAGGTTCTGTTGCCCCTGTACTGGTAAAAACGAGGTGACAGGTAGCCACCACGGTCATCATGTCTTTAAGGGGTGCTAAATGTAGCTTTGCTTGGGGAAACTGACTGGCTAATTCCTCAGCACGACGTTGAGAACGGTTAACAATGGTGATAGAAGTTGCGCCCTTGGCCAAGAGATGTTGTACCAAGAGGCGGGCCATTTTCCCTGCCCCAATAATACTAATATTACGGGTAGCAAATCCATCAACTTTCGTTTGTGCTAATTCTACTGCCGCAGAACTAATAGAAACGGCACCCGTTCCAATATTCGTCTCACTTCTGACCCGTTTTCCGGCAGTAATAGCCTGTTTAAAAAGGCGATCAAGAAGTCGTCCGATGCCTTTATATTTTTGGCCTAATTTGTGAGTAGTTTTAACCTGGGCGAGAATTTGCCCTTCTCCTAAAACTAAACTTTCCAAACCAGCAGACACCCGCATCAGATGACGTACCGCGTCTTGATGGAGGAGAGTAAATAAATAGCGTCGCAGATAATTTAAAGAAATATGTCCCGTTTCCGAGAGAAATTGAGTAATTTCTACTACCCCTTTTTCCGTATCGCTGACGACGGCGTAAATCTCTAAACGGTTACAGGTGCTAATAATAGCAACTTCTTCAATATGGGGATAACCCCGTAAATGGGCTAAAGCTTCCTCAAGTTTCACCTCTTGGATACTCAATTTTTCTCGGACTTCAACTGGGGCGGTTTTATGGCTTAGGCCCACCACTGCAATGTTCATAGGTTCTCCTACAAGGGTTTAATCTTGCGTTGCTCGAAAAAATGGACAAATGGAATAAGTGCTACTGTCTCTAATTTTTGCAATTTAGACCCAACTTGCCCCAATAACAAATATTTTGAAAACAAACTTTATAAAACTTAAAAAAAGGGACTAAAAAAATTCAGATTGAGACTAGAGCAAGGTTATCCCTACTCTGTTACCCCTTATTGTGACATCCTCCCGACACCGACCGAAGCGGTACGGTGCGGGCTTCCCCATATCACTATGAGGCTTTCCTGCTTCTACGGGAGGCTCTAGATGTCTTTTTAGGGACATCCCCGATAACCCCTTCCTCCACAGGCAGCTTGACCCCCAGTCCGAGGGCTGCAAGTCCACGTTGCTCTACTACCATGGCCGCAGCAACGTCCCTATCAGTTACAAAACCGCAATTAGAACACTCATGCACTCGTTGGGACAATTCTTTCTTGCCAGTAACCACGCCACAGTTAGGGCATATTTGGCTAGTGAAATTAGCATCAACTTTCTCAAAATAGACATCTCGTTTCCAAGCGACGTGCTTTAACGCCTCCAAAAAACCACCGAAACCAGCATCAAGAGTATGCCTGCACAGCATTCCTCTAGACATGGCTTTTAAGTTTAAATCTTCAGCAAAAATTACTTGAGCTTGGTTACAAATATGATGGGCTACCTGATAATGAAAGTTTTTGCGAGTGTTATAAATGTGTTCATGAAGTTTGGCTACTTTTTCACGGGCTTTGTGCCAGTTTTTTGACCCTTTCTGTTTTTTTGACAGTCTTCTTTGTAGCCATTTAAGCTGACTTTGAAGCTCAACAAAAAACTTGGGTCTAGCAATTAATTCCCCAAGAGATGTAGCAATAAATTTCTCAAGTCCCAAATCAATCCCAAGAGATGTTCCTTGAGGCTTTGGAGAAGGAATATCAACATCTGATTGAATACAAATAACAGCATACCAACCAGAAGCCTTTTTCACTATCTGGACTTGTTTAACAACAAATCCATCTGGGATAGGTCTGTGTAAATTAATCACCACAGAGCCTATTTTTGGAAGTCTTAATTGATATCCAGTTACAGGGTTTTCCCTGAATTGAGGAAAATTAATAGACCGAAACTGACCATATTTCTTGAATCTAGGAAAACCAAAACTTTTTTTCCAGAAAAAGTTAAACGCTTTGTCCAAACGACCCATAACTTCTTGCAATACCTGAGACTGAACTCGTTTAAGTTCTGGGTATTGCTGCTTGGCTTGAGTTAACGCTTTTTTCTGTTTATAATAGTCTGGAAAAGGTTGATCAGCAGGTATAATATATTCAGACCGAAGACTACAAGCGTTAACCTGACACTTGCGAGAATTTATCCACTCTTTTCGTTCTGCCAAGGCATAGTTATATACACCTCGACAGAGTTCTAGCCACTCAAGCAATTCTTTTTCTTGACTAGCATCTGGATAAATTCGATAGCAATAATTAAGGTTTAGCACTTCCTTTGTCTGAATAACTTAGTCCCAGTTTAACCCAGTTAGGGAAAATGTGTCAATCCCTAACAATAAATATTTGTCAACTTTCGGGGCATCGAACCCCTCAGTTGACCCGCCTATCTGTTACTGAGCTTGTCGAAGTATCCCGACGCTCCCCTATCGGGAGAGCGCGGGGCTTCTTGGCGGGGAGCTAAATCATCTATTTACAGCCAAAATCTTAAGATCTCAGGATTTCCCCAAGAATCATTAAGATGTACTGTAGGGGCGAATGGCCATTCGCCCCTACCAAGATTTGCTGATTGTGAACGCCTTATTTCAGGTTGATGTACTTAGGCTGTTCCTGGATGTGAATTGTATCCACAAAACGGGCGGTTTTCGACTGACTGGAGATGACCAAACTCTGGGTTCTGGCTCCGCCGTGGAAGAAGCGCACCCCTTCCATTAAGGTTCCAGGAGTAATACCACAAGCCGCAAATAATACGGTTTCCCCATTGGCTAATTCATCGTCATTGTAAACGCGATCGGGTTCGGTGATGCCCATTTCGTTAAGACGAGCTAGGTTTCCTTCTCGGCTTTCCCCAATTAAACCTGTTTTGACCACTTCGGGATCATAGATTAATTGTCCTTGGAAGTGACCCCCTAAGCAACGCATAGCAGCAGCAGAGATGACTCCTTCAGGAGCAGCACCAATACCCATTAAGGCATGAATGTTGGTTCCGGCAAATCCGCAGGAGATGGCAGCAGAAACGTCACCATCACTGATTAGACGAACTCTGGCCCCAGCTTGACGAATTTCTTGGATTAATTCTTTGTGACGGGGACGATCCATCACAACTACCACTAATTCTGCCACATCCCGTTCTAGGCATTCCCCTAAAATTTTCAGGTTTTCGGTAGCAGATTTGTTAATATCAACATGACCTTTGGCAGCAGGGGGAGCCGCTAATTTTCTCATGTAGAAGTCAGGAGCAGCAAATAAACCGCCTTTTTCGGAGATGGCCAAAACTGCCATTGAACCGTTTTGTCCGTAAGCGACTAGGTTAGTGCCTTCGCAGGGGTCAACCGCGATGTCAATTTCTACTAATTCATCAGGGTTACAGTAAGCATGAGCGTCTTCACGGGTGCAAATGCCTACTTCTTCGCCAATATAGAGCATGGGAGCTTCATCCCGTTCCCCTTCTCCAATGACGATACGACCACGCATATGAATTTTATTCATTCTTTCGCGCATGGCTTCTACCGCAACATGATCAGCGATATTTTTCTCGCCTTTACCCATCCATTTTGCCGAGGCGATCGCCGCTTGTTCGACAACCTCGATAATTTCTAAACCCAGTGTGCTTTCCAAGGTATATCCTCCCTATCTGCTTATCTTATTTCCCTGGCGTGGTCTTTTAACCGTCAGTCAAAAGTCTATCAGAGTCGGGGATCTCATTGAAATCTTAGCGGGGAGTAGTTGGGTTAATTTTTGTATCATTTTGCCTGATTTTGCGATTCTATCCCCTAAAAATCCCGATTAAATCTTTTCTTAATTATTTTTAAGGGTTTGTTAATTCTCAAAAAACCTCAAAAATCATGTAATTAATCTTTGTGGCGATCACCTCATTGACGGATTAACATAATCTTTGCATACTACATTTTGAAGTGCGAAAAATGGGTTTTAAAATTCTGCTTCATCAATAAACCTCCAATTTTTATAATGAGATATATTGTCAATGATGAATAATGGAGTTTTATATTTACATGGTAGCTATTTATTCTATGGGATGTGTCTTGAGTCCAGTTATGGATGAACAATTATTAATCTTGATTAAAGTAATACTGACTTAACAGTTAATTTTTGTTAGGGTATTTTATATCCATTATCTCCCAAAAACAGCAGGAATAATAATCGTTGCTGTTGCTGCAATTATCAAACTAAAGGCCAAATTAACAACCTGTTGAGATGCTTTTTGGTAAGTTTCTATCCGAATATCAATTTGTATGCTATAAATAAATCATTGGAGTAAGTTTTTAAAGTTATGAAATGCAATTTTACATTAGAATACTGGATAGACGATGGTTGGTATGTCGGAAAACTAAAAGAGATACCAAGTATTTTTAGTCAAGGACAAACTTTAGAAGAATTAGAGGAGAATATTCAGGATGCTTATCAAATGATAATAGAAGAAAATTCAGAAAGTATTCCCAACAGTCAAACCAAAGAAATTACGGTAGATATCGCGTGAAACGAGGTAATTTTATTCGAGAATTAGTCAATAAGGGATGTTACCTAAAACGTCATGGAAAAAAGCATGATATTTATATCAATCCTAAAAATGGAAAACAGTCCCCCGTTCCTCGTCATCCTGAGATCAAAGAAAGTTTATGTAACTTAATTAGAAAACAGTTGGGAATAGAGAAATAAAAGAGATAAAATGCTTTTTGGGAATTGATTCTAATTAGATTATCTTAAGCTGAAATCTTATTAGTTCCTAAGAATTGAGCAATTAAAGGCTGATTAACTGTTAGTTTACTTACACCTAAGACAGAAAATCCTAATAAATTTCCTTCTTCATCTACTCTTTCCATAACAGCATCATTATCAGTTTCTCTCATGTAACCTGCTTTATTTGAAAATAATACTTCTAAAAAATCTCCTTCTTGGTCATACCAAATTTTTACAGTTGTTTCCATATTAATTCTCCTCGTTTAAATATTTAATATCAATAACTTTTCGTTCTATTTTTTCTTCCCCTGTCGCTGGATTAATTGATGTTAATTCTTCAAAAATCACTATATATAAACGATCTATCGTTAGCTCAATATTGGTATCTTTTAGTACATGATCTAAAATATCACCTGTATATATTTTTTTATCCTCTATACTTAATATTTCAAGATAATTACGCTTACTTTTACTAGCTAATAATAGTTTTCCCCGAACTGTAATTTCTTCAGGATTTTCAGTTTCCATTTTATTAATAAAATCAATAGTATTAACTGTATTTTCATAAGTTAGATACGCATGACCACCAGCTTCAGGATTAACTGAACCCCAATCAATATAAAAGTTAGATTGATCACGAATTAATTCGGCTAAAAATTTACGATATCTGGATGCAATTCTTTTTTTTAAATGTAATAACATCTGTCTCAAATTTTCTTTATCTGAGCTATTACTAAGATTTATTAATTCTAGGAAATTTTGAGATACTCTTTCTGCAAGAGGCCTTTCTTCAAAAAGATCTAATTGCTGATTCAGTTTTGCAAAAGCTAATTTTACACCAAAAGAACCTTTAAAAGTTTCAAAGACTGAAATTTCTGTTTTCTCTAAAACTTTTGGAGAAATTCTGCTTCTTATGCTTTCACTTTCCTGACCACTTCCTAATTCGCCAAAAGCGTCGAATAAATTTTGTAGAGAAACAAGAACAAGACCCATTTTTTTAGCTGAAAATTGTTTTTTATACTCATCATATATAAATTGAAATCTTAAACTAATTATTTCTGTTTGTTGTTCTAAAGCAACTTGATGAGGACTTTTAAAGTCCTTTAGAATTTCATCTTTAGATTTATTATCTACAATTTCTAAAGTTCTCAAAACATCATACATTCGAGAATAAAAGTCAGGTATTTCTTGATCTAATGGCAATAGTAATGAATACTTTTTATTGTTTTTATTAATAGTCAATATAATTGCTCTATCATCTAGTTTCGATTCTTCTTTCCAACCACTATTTTCCAAGTATGTGTACACATAACTTGGATCTATTGAATTGATATTATCAATAGGTAGGTTAGTAGAAGTCATCATAAATTTTCCCTCCTTCCTATTTTCTCCATCATTGTTTGAAGACTAGCAGGTGTAAATAAGTTTTGACGAGGTAATTCAACTGTTATGTTCTTTGTATTTTTTGTAGGAGGTTGTCCTTTTAAAGAAACCCAATAACCACACTTTTTCATTAAAATATCTTCTTCAGTTATTTTTAACCAGTTATGTATATCACTAGGAACCAAAACAACTACTAATATTAAAGGCATAATGGCTCTTGTATCAATTAAAGTTTTATAGTTGTTAACAGGAAGAGGAAATTTGACACAATTTTGTTTTCTAATATTTTCAGATTCAGTACACTTAACCTGTGCATCAATTTTAGGAAAAATAACTTCCCCCACTTCTCCAGAAGCTTCAATAGTTACATCAATTCCAGCATTATCCATCGCTCTATTTTTGCGACAAACTGAATAACCTGCGACTGAAGCAACTGCTTCTATATAAGCATAACTAAACATTTCTTTCTGAGTATTGAGATCCATCGATAAGCTCTTATCAAGAATATCTTAAAATAGCCTTAATCGAAGGGTTTATAATAAGTAAGTAGGTTAAATTTCTAAAAATTGATTTTTTCATACTTAAAAATTTCTCCATTACATCACCAGTTTTAAGGGAATCAGTCCATTATAGCAAAAGGATGAACTATTAAAGCTCATCCTTTTAAAAATTATTAATGATTCATTAACAGTTAACTTAACCTTTCTCAACCTCCGCTACCATTAGCAAAGTTTTCAACACAGAATCAGGGTTTAAACTCATCGAGTCAATTCCTAATTCTACTAAGAATTGAGCAAACTCAGGATAATCACTGGGGCCCTGGCCACATATCCCAATTTTACGCCCTTTTTCCTTAGCAGTTTGTATCGCTAATTTAACCATTCGTTTGACTGCTTCATTCCTTTCATCAAACAATTGAGAAACTAAGGCAGAATCCCGATCTAACCCTAATGTAAGCTGTGTTAAATCATTAGAACCGATGGAAAAACCGTCGAATATTTCAGCAAATTGATCCGCTAAAATGACGTTACTGGGTAACTCACACATCACATAAATTTGTAACCCATTAACCCCTTGTTTTAAGTCATGTTTTGCCATTTCTTCGATTACTTTTTTGCCTTCTTCTGGGGTTCGACAAAAGGGAATCATGGGTATAACATTGACTAAACCCATGTCATCTCTTACGGTTTTCATGGCTTGACATTCTAAGGCAAATGCCTCCCGATACATGGGATCATAATAACGAGAAGCACCCCGCCATCCAATCATGGGATTATCTTCTTTCGGTTCAAATTGTTGCCCTCCTAATAAGTTGGCATACTCATTAGATTTGAAATCAGACATCCGTACAATGACAGGTTTAGGATAAAATGCCGCCGCAATAGTAGCAATACCTCGCGCTAATTTATCGACGAAAAATTGCGGTTTATTGTCATAGCGTTTCGTCAATTCGGCAATTTTTTCCTTAACATTTTCATCCTCTAATTCATCAAACTTCATTAAGGCTAAAGGATGGGCTTTAATATGATTGGCGATGATAAACTCTAGACGGGCTAAACCAACACCATCACAGGGAATTCCTGCTAAGGAAAATGCTTGTTCAGGGTTGCCCACATTCATCAAAATTTGGGTGCGAGTGGTGGGTAAATTATCTAAGGGTGTTTCTTGTATTTCAAAGGGTAATAACCCCTCATAAACCCTTCCTTCGTCTCCTTCTGAACAAGAAACGGTAATTTCTTGACGGGTTTTGATTTTGTCTGTAGCATCACCACACCCTACAATCGCGGGAATTCCCATTTCACGAGCTATAATAGCCGCGTGGCAGTTACAAACAATAATGGGGGTATATTTAGCCGTAAAAACGACATAATTATGATGCTCATCAACGGTAATATTGTAAACGTCCCCCTCAGTTTCTTCTGATACTTGAATAACGCGCTGCATTCTCGTATCTCCGTTAATAAGTTGCTCAAATTCACCCATTTCTTGCAGTTGTTTATCAGAAATTAGGAAGTTATTGTCATGACGAAGTTTAATTTGTCCTGTTCCTGAATTGTCAAAGAGTTGACGAGTGGCAAAAAAGCGAGTTTGAATAGTTCTCGGAGTAACTTCTCCTTTAACTCGTTGGGTATATTGCAAAATTTCCTCTAGTTTTTCCACAATTTGTACATGATAAATATTGCGGTTGTTGGTAACTTGAGGAACAGTATTAATTTTGAGACAAGCAATGATAACTGCTTGTAGTAGATTTTCTTCAGAGATATAGATGTTAATACGGTTATTATGATAACAACCATCTCCATCAATTACACCTGCTAAAAAGTGATAGGAAAGTTCAGCATCATTTTCTAAGAGAATTTGGGTGATGTTTTGTTCTTTCTCTTTTAAATCATAAGCAATCGCTTTAGAATAAAGACGATAGGCAGTCCCTTGGCCTATTACTTTTTGTCCTCGAATATAACCAGCCGAAACGGGTTTAAGTTGAGATGTAAACGATTTACCATACAGATTATTTGCCTTCTCATTCATCGTTGCAATGAAGGCTTGTTTTTCGGGTACATCTTTTTGAATAAACTGCACCTCTCCATGATTTGAACTGGTATAAATTGACCCATCGGTAATAATTCCACCCAAGAAATAAGCTAAATCTGCTGCTTGGTTATTGCTATTACCTAACTTGGGAATATTTTGGGCAACTGTAACCATTTCTTGTCGATCTAAGATCTCTTTAATCTCGGTTTTAGTGTAGCTACCTCCCCTGATATTAACCATTTTATGATCAGGAGTAAGACGCAAGGTATTATCAGTTATTTGGCCCGTTTGAGACACACTAATATCAATCATTTTAGATTGACGTTTCATCGTATCTAAAATCGGTTTCCACTCAATTTTATGGGTAGTCGTATTGAGAGATAAGGTTGATAACCCTTGATATCCTTGTTCATAGACTTGACGTAAAGTCATAAACCCTTGATTAGTCAAGATTTTTGTATTACCATCAAAACAGGTTCTACCCCCCTGGTTAGTCACGATCGCACTGGCTTTTTTCATGATCGGTTCCCAGTCAGGATCAGTACGATTAGTAACGAGGACTTCCCCTGGTTTAAATTGTTCAATTTTGCTGGCCTCAAGGATAACGCGGGCTTTTCCCTGACCGATCGCCGCCCCCACACTGCGCCCAATGGCAAGAACGTTACTATAGTCTTTTAATTGGTAATTTTTTAGGATATTTGCCGCTTTTTGGGATTGTACAGTTTCAGGGCGGGCTTGAACAATGTAGAGTTCTCCAGTACGGCCATCTTTGGCCCATTCAATGTCCATGGGGGTATACATTCCCCTGACTTGGGAGTAATGATCTTCAATAATACAAGCCCATTTACCAAGTTTTAAAATTTCCTCATCAGTTAAACAAAATTGCTCTTGATCATAGGGTAAAACTTCCACATTTTTAGTCAGTTTGGTTCCCCCTGTATCGTAGACCATTTTAATTGCTTTGGTGCCAATACGCTTTTCTAAAATGGGACGATAACCTTCTTTTAAAGTCGGTTTAAAGACATAATATTCATCGGGGTTAACTGAACCTTGAACCACATTTTCTCCTAACCCGTAAGCTGCGGTAATTAGGGCAGCATTTTTAAACCCGGTTTCCGTATCAATAGAAAACATGACTCCTGCTGAAGCTAAATCTGATCTCACCATCTTTTGAACTCCCACAGAAAGGGCAACTTCAAAGTGATCAAAATGTTTATTTTGACGATAAGAAATAGCGCGATCTGTGAACAAAGAAGCAAAACATTTATGACAAGCTTCTAAGACTCCTTTCATACTATGAATATTGAGGTAACTTTCTTGTTGTCCGGCAAAACTAGCTTCTGGCAAGTCTTCTGCCGTAGCACTGGAGCGCACTGCAACATCAAGATTTTGGGTTTCAATTTCACATTCTTCGCGGTATTTAGCATTTAATTGACTACAGTCATTACGATAGCGATCGCATAATTTTTTGTAAGCTTCTGTGATCGCTTTTTGTAAATCCAGAGGAAAGGGAGTATTTAAAATTAACGAACGGGCTAATTGTCCCCTTTCCTGTAAATTAGTCAGATCATTAACATCTAAATCCGCAAATAAATCTCTTAATCTTGACTCTAAACCTGCAGATTTTATAAAATAACGATAGGCATAAGCGGTGGTTGCAAATCCTGTCGGAACATTCACTCCTTTAGATTGCAATTCTTGGATCATTTCACCAAGGGATGAATTTTTTCCCCCCACTAAACCCACGTCATGAGTACCAACTTCTTCAAACCAAAGAATAAATGCCGTTTCTCTGTTAGTTGTTGAAGTGATTTCAGAGTTGACAGTTACCATAAATATTTAACCCTAATTCTTATCTCTATTTTAACGAGTTTTTACCCTAACCGTTATCTTATTAATTTTTGTCAATATAATATATTTTTTGTTGACAATTTTACAGAAACATACTACATATAATTTTAAAAAAATTGTGAGAGTTATGAATTAACAATAAACAACGCCTCTGTAACCTGTAAGCCTTTCAGGTTACAGGTTTGAAGGTGGTTAGTAGTTAATTAATAGTGATTTCGAGATAAGATTTTGTGACCTTGTCAAAAAATCAGGTTTATTTGCGTAAAATTTAATCATTTTGATAATATAATTACTGTAAGGTATATTAAATATTATGGTTACAGTCACCCGTAAACGATTTACGAGAGAAGAATATCATAGATTAGGGGAATTAGGGTTTTTTCACGAAGAAGAACAAGTGGAGTTAATTCGGGGAGAAATTATTACTATGCCAACGAAAAAAACTCCTCACTCAGTTTGTAATACCCGTTTAATCACTCAATTAGTCCTACTCTTAGGCGAAAAAGCGATAATTCGAGGTCAAGAACCCATTATTATTGCTCCTGATAGTGAACCCCAACCTGATGTGGTGATTGCCATTAATAAACCTGATGAATATTTATCTTCTCACCCCTATCCTGAAGATATTTTATTGCTCATCGAAATTTCAGACTCGACTTTAAAATATGATCAAAAAACTAAATTACCCCTATATAGTGAAGCCAGAATTAAAAATTATTGGATAATCAATTTAGTTGATAATTATTTAGAGACATATCAACAACCTTTTCAAGACTTACAAGGTAACTTTAATTATAGAAATAAACTAATTATCTTACCCGATACTACAGTTGCCATTCCAGAGTTTCGGGATCTATATTTAGACTTAACTAGGATATTTCCCAGCAAATCTCAGCAAAGTTCCTGACATCGAAATCAGAAACGTGTCCCCCTAAGCTGTGACTGGATTATATATTCTTGGAGATATCTAATAAACAAGGGACAAATTATTGAGAAATGTTACAGGCGATCGCCAATCAGAAAAGTATTTTTGAGCTACTCTCTAACCTGTAAGCCTTTCATAGATAAGGTTTGAAGCTGGTGCTGTAGAAAAAATTTTTATTTCCCTACGTTATAGTGTCACATTCTTGGGTTTTGTGACACTATATATCAGACATCTCTATCGGTGGCTGATATATAGTGTCATTGATAATTACCACAACAAAAGGAGGTTTGTCCTATGTCACGATGAGGAACTTTATTGCCAAATAACTCAAAATAACTCTAAATACCTAATCTAGAGGTTGCCCAGCCCAAATGATGTCTCATGCAAGTAGCATAAACAGATATTGATTTGTCCTGACTTAGACATAGACATAATCTTGAAATGATAATTTCTGGGAAATATCTAGGTAACAGTTTCATTGAGAATTACCACGACCAAAGGAGGTGTGTCCTATGTCACCATAAGGAGTAGTTCCGATGACCAAACCAACTGATAAATCACTTCAGACTTATCTATCAACACTTCTAAAACCTAAAACGCCGGAGCAAGTTAAGCAATCAAATTACTTTTTTGCTTATATTAAGCGATCGCTTCAGCAGAATTATTTAGCAGATGTTGATGCCCATGAAGTGCTTGATGAATCAGTTCTTCGGTTAATTCGTTATATGAACAAACACAAAACAGAGGTAAAAAGCTATGAAGCCATCCTAAAGCGCATTAGTCTAAATGTCATTCGTGAAATGAGTCGAAAACAAAAACTCAAGCAACGAGTTGACTATCACACTATACAACATACACTAAGTCAACTTCTCCATGAAATTGACAAAAAACTTGGTCAACAATCGAATCTCTTAGATGTAGCAAGTCTTGCTGAATATGAAAATCAAAGAGTAAAAATCAGGAAATCATTAGTGAGTAAATTTCCTCAAGAGTATAGTTTTTTAAGAGATTAAATCCTGTTTTTCAGAGAAAGTTGCTCTTATTTTCCTGTAAACAAGTCAAAAGATGGGATGAACCCATCTTATAGAATTTTAGGGATTCAGTAGGTGAGTCAAAACTAATAAAGTTAAACAATACGATATAAATATTGTGTACAAAACCAATATCTCTAAATTGTTCTCATTTTCTTGTTTGCCTTGACTCCATTGTTTCCTAATTACCCTAAATGCAGTCATCAATATATTCAAAAAATAAACCATAATTACGTCACCAAACTTTCTTCAATTAATAGTGATTTGAATGTAAGCTTTTGTGACATGATCAACATACTAAAGTTTTTTATATTTCAAAATTAATCATGTTTATCATATAGTTGTTTTGAGACATGATAACCATTTGACGTTAATGTTAAAAAAACTTTAATGGTTAATTCTGCTAGAGTTGATAAGCTAGAGAAAGCGTAACCTATGATTAATTCATGGTTGGGCCCCCTAAACTCTTTTTAAGTTCTTAACAATAAGCATGATTTCTGATTTCGCTTCATCTGTCCCCCTACAACAACAGTTTAATCGCGCTACAATTCGACCCGTTGCCGCTTCAGAACTGCATGGCATCGCCTTCTATGGTAATAAATTATTAGCAATCGATACCAGAAATGGCTATCTTTTAGCAATCGATCCCCTGACCCATAATACGCAAATTATCAATTCCCATCATTGGGAAAACTTTATCGGGGCAACAGGCTTGGCGATCGCCGATAATCAACTCTGGTTTACCTCTCGTAACAATGTCTATTATTGTTCCCTGGATGATCCAGAATTTAACTGTGAGCTTTTTACCCGAATGCCAGATCCGGCCAATGGGATAGCCATTTGGGAATCAACTGTTTATGTATCCTGTCAAAAATCTGGGTATATATTTGTCTTTAGTCGGGATACAGGGGCAGAAATAACCCGTCTTTATACTCCAGGAATTGGGGTAGAAAATTTAACGGTTAGGGGGGAAGAATTATGGGTTAGTGATAGTTTAGAACAGAGTGTTTATTGTCTAGATAGAGCAACGGGAAAACAACGTTTTAGCTTATTAACTCCCTTTGAGTCTCCCACAGGGTTAACCTTTTATCACAATACAGAAACAGGGAAAGACATTTTATATGTGTCTTATGTCAATCAAGAACCCTATATTCGGGATAATCCTAACGCCGATCCCAATCATGAACTATTGTATCGGGTTCAGACTTTTATTCATCCCCTATATTTTCATTATGATCCTGATAATCACTATGCCTTGTCCAATGGTTATCTGATAGAAATGTCCTATGTGGAAGAATTAGCACCCCTCGATCCCCTAGAATTAAACAACTTAGAATGGCGCATGGCCTTACCTGCGGAAACTCACCGTCAGAAAGTGAGAAAAGTTGAGGCTGTTGGTTTACCTTTTACGGAAATTGTCGAAAATGGTCAGCGCGTCGCTGTTTTTAAGTTTGATAAACTAACAGAGCAGACCCGTTGTATTTTTGGCTGGAAAGCGTTGCTCGAAGTGCGGAGTATTAAATATAATTTAACCCCGAAAGACTGTGAAAATGTGCCAGAGCTTCCCTCTGATTATGGCGATCGCTATTTAATTGATAATGATAATCTGGCCATGGAAACGGAGATTATTCAACGGGCCGCGGCTGAAGCGGCTGAGCGAGAAACCAATCTCCTCAGAAAAGTCTATACTATTCGTAATTATGTCTATGATCGTCTTTCCTATGGCATCAAACCTCATATTGATACCCCTGATATTGCTTTGAGAAGGGGGGTAGGCTCCTGTGGGGAATATGTCGGGGTTTTACTCGCCTTATTTCGTCTCAATGGCATTGCTTGTCGAACCGTGGGACGGTATAAATGTCCTCCCTATGCTCTAACCCGTCATCTTCCCTTACAACCAGATTATAATCATGTTTGGCTAGAATTTTATATTCCTAGCATTGGTTGGTTGCCCATGGAATCTAACCCTGATGATATGTTTGAAGGGGGCCCTTATCCCACCAGATTTTTCATGGGACTAGCTTGGTATCATGCAGAAATGAGCAAGGATGTTCCCTTTGAACGCTTGATGCTTGATGATGTCGTTTTGAATAAACAACAGGTTTCTATTGGGGCTTTAGCCATCAATCATGTTCAGTTTACCATTCTGGATGAACTTGATTTTAATTAAAAATGCGATAGCTTCCCCGTCGTCTACCCCTAAGCTGATGACAATCATACAACGCGGGGCTTTTCGGCGGGAAAGCTAACACAATCAGACGGGCTTGGAGGGACTCGAACCCCCGACCTTGTGGTCCGTAGCCACACGCTCTAATCCACTAAGCTACAAACCCTCGTTCTTCTCAACGATTAATCATCGTAGCATACCTTCCTTGGATTGCACAAGGGGGTAGACAAAATTAATTTTAGGGGGGTGGCTCTTAGTTATTCAGTACAAATATATCTAGTGCTAGGGTTTTTTCTCTAGTTTCCCGTCTCAAGGAGGGGTTAATTAGCTAAAATATATAAACCATTAAAAGAGGTAGACTATGGTTCAAACCTTCACTAAACCTATTACCTTCGATGATTTTATTGCCTGGTATCCCAACAGAGGGCAACGCTATGAACTCCATGACGGAATTATTATTGAGATGCCAAAACCAACTGGAAAACATTCAAATGTAACGGGTTTTCTCATAGAAGAATTAATTTTTCATATTAAGAAGATAGGGAAGCGAGGCATTTGGACAATTCCGAGAGAATCTATTGTTAAGCCTAGTAATGAAAAGTCTGGCTACGAACCAGATATTATTATTTTAAACCAAGAATTGATTATTAATGAGCCACGTTGGGACAGTGAATCAATTATTGAAAAAGCGGAGTCAGTCAAACTTATTGTAGAAGTTGTTAGCACTAATTGGCGTGATGATTATTTTAAAAAACGGGCTGATTATGAAGAAATTGGTATCCCTGAATATTGGATTGTTGACTATGCTGCTTTAGGGGGACGGAACTTTATTGGTAATCCTAAAAAACCGACAGTATCGGTTTACGAATTAATTGATGAGGAATATCAATTGCAACAATTTAGGGAGGATGAAACTCTGGTTTCTTCTGTTTTTCCAGACCTTAATTTAACAGCACAACAAATATTTGATGTAGCAAATTAAATAAATTTTTGTCATTACTACTTCTCTGAATAAATTTTATTTTTACCCCCCTTCTCCAATCATCAATTTTATAACCAAGCTCACTTTTTTTATGTGAGCATGAGAATTTAGAAATACTTTTGTTGTTTATCACAAAAAGTTAACATTAGAGATTAACTGCGATGTTTTTTACTAAGATAACAACAGAGAAATCTTACGAGGACAACCTTAATCTTGTCATAACCTTTGAGTCTTTTGAAGATGTATCAACAAATGAGATAATAGAAGTAAGGTAAAAGGCAAAAATATGGAAATAACAACCTTAAAGAAAAAGCCTCAAAATCATCAAAAAATTGATGGCCATAAACGCTTCAAAGTTATTGATATTACAATGAAGCGTAACCATTATCGTCAAGATGCTTTGATTGAAATTTTACACAAAGCACAAGAAGCGTTTGGTTATCTTGAAACTGATCTTTTAGAATATGTTGCCCATTCCTTAAAACTTCCTTTAAGTCGGGTTTATGGGGTGGCTACTTTTTATCATTTATTCTCCCTTAAACCTAGTGGGAAACATACCTGTATTGTCTGTTTAGGAACCGCTTGTTATGTTAAAGGCAGTGATAAAATTTTGGCAGAATTACAACAAAAATTAGGCATAAAATCGGGTAAAACAACATCAGACAATCAAATTTCTTTATTATCTGCTCGATGCTTAGGAGCTTGTGGTATTGCCCCTGCTGTTGTATTTGATGGAGAAGTTACCGGAAAACAAATACCAGAAAATGTACTCAAAACAATTCAAACTTGGCAAGAACAAGAATAAATAACTATGGATTTAGAAGAACTATTAGAAATTCAAAAAACCACCCAAGCACAACATCAACAGAAACGGAAACGGGTACGTTGTTGTACAGCAGCAGGGTGTTTATCTTCCGGATCACAAGCAGTTATTGATAACTTAAAAACAGAAGTTAACAATAAAAATCTTACCGAACAAATCGAAGTTACTTCCGTAGGATGTCTCCGTTTATGTAGTCAAGGGCCATTGATTGAAATTGATCCTGATGATACCCTTTATCAACAAGTTAAACCAGAACAAGCCGCCGCTATTATTAATAGTTTAAATGGTCAAGAAAATAGTGAAAACTTACCTCAAAAAACTGATTTAACTCATCCATTTTTTGCGTATCAACAACCTATAGTTCTCGAAAATAGTGGGAAAATTGACCCAGAAAGCATTGATGATTATATTAGTAAAGGAGGCTATCAATCCTTACGTCATGTCCTCTTAGAAATGACCCCCAATGATGTTACCCAAGAAGTCATAAAAAGCGGGTTAAGGGGACGGGGTGGGGGCGGTTATCCCACAGGGGTAAAATGGGCGACAGTTGCCAAAATGCCAGGACAACAAAAATACGTCATCTGTAACGCTGATGAAGGTGATCCAGGGGCATTTATGGATCGGGCGGTCTTAGAAAGCGATCCCCACCGTGTTTTAGAAGGCATGGCGATCGCAGCATACGCAGTGGGGGCAAATCATGGTTATATCTACATTCGCGCCGAATATCCCCTGGCTATCAAACGTCTGCAAAAAGCCATCCAGCAATCCAAAAAATACGGCTTAATGGGGTCACAAATCTTTGAATCGCTCTTTGACTTGAAAATTGACATTAGAGTAGGCGCAGGGGCGTTTGTCTGCGGAGAAGAAACCGCTTTGATCGCCTCCGTAGAAGGTAAACGGGGAACCCCTCGCCCTCGCCCTCCCTACCCCGCAGAATCAGGGTTATGGGGCTATCCTACCCTGATCAACAATGTAGAAACCTACGCCAACATCGTCCCTATTATTCGAGAAGGAGGAGACTGGTACGCTAGTATTGGCACAGAAAACAGCAAAGGAACTAAGGTTTTTGCCCTGACAGGAAATGTAGAAAATAACGGATTAATTGAGGTTCCCATGGGAACTTCTATCCGAAAAATTGTCGAAGAAATTGGCGGCGGAGTTCCCAATCAAGGAACAGTAAAAGCGGTACAAACAGGAGGCCCTTCTGGGGGTTGTATTCCCGCCCATTTATTAGATACTCCGGTCGAATATGACTCCTTACAGAAATTAGGAACTATCATGGGATCGGGAGGCATGATTGTTATGGATCAAGATACCAGTATGGTGGAAATTGCCCGATTTTATATGGAGTTTTGTCAAGAAGAAAGTTGTGGTAAATGTGTGCCTTGTCGGGCAGGAACAGTACAATTATATAACTTATTAACTAAGTTAATTGAAAGGAGAGCCAATCAACAAGATTTAGACAAATTGGAAGCTTTATGTCAAATGGTAAAAGATACCAGTTTATGCGGTTTGGGCATGACTGCACCTAACCCTGTTTTAAGCACTTTGCAGTATTTTCGAGAAGAATATCTTACCTTGCTTCAATCTACTTAAGGGAAAAAAGATGACAGTTAAAACATTAACTATTAATAATCAATTAGTTACGGCATCAGAAGAACAGACAATTTTAGAAGCAGCTAAAGAAGCAGGTATTTCTATTCCTACCCTCTGTCATTTAGATGGGGTTTCTGATGTGGCAGCTTGTCGTTTATGCCTAGTTGAAATTGAAGGCAGTTCTAAACTGCAACCTGCTTGTGTTACCCAAGTACAAGAAGGAATGAATATACAGACAGAAACCGATAAATTAAAAGAATATCGCCGTATGGCGGTTGAACTTTTGTTTGCGGAAGGGAATCATGTTTGTGCCGTTTGTGTGGTTAATGGTAGGTGTGAATTGCAGAATATGGCTATTACCGTTGGCATGGATCATTCTCGTTTTCCTTACCAGTTTCCTCAGCGAAATGTTGATCTATCACATTCCCAATTTGGAATGGATCATAACCGTTGTATTTTGTGTACTAGATGTGTTAGAGTTTGTGATGAAATAGAAGGGGCCCATGTCTGGGATGTAGCGAATCGTGGAGGTCAATCTTTTATTGTTTCAGGTATTAACCAACCTTGGGGAGAAGTTGATGCTTGTACCTCCTGTGGTAAATGTGTGGATGCTTGTCCCACCGGGGCCCTTTTTAGACAAGGAAGTACAGTTTCAGAAATGAATCATGATCCTAAAAGAATTAGCCTTTTTAGTAACCGCAAGGGATAAAAAAGAATGGACAAGATAATTACCGTAGTTGCTTAATATTATTAAGCCCATCAACAAGTTACCAATTAACAATTAAAGTCATGAAAAAGATTAAATTAGCAACAGTTTGGTTAGCGGGATGTTCTGGTTGTCATATGTCCTTTTTAGATCTGGACGAATGGTTATTAGAATTAGCCCAAAAAGTAGACATTGTTTATAGTCCCATTGCTGACATTAAAGACTATCCAGACGGGGTTGATATTTGTTTAGTAGAAGGGGCGATCGCTAATGAAGAAAATCTAGCTTTAATTAAAGAAATTAGACAGAAAACTAAGTTTATTATTTCCTTTGGAGACTGTGCTGTCACTGCTAATGTTCCTGGTATGAGAAATATGTTAGGCCCCGCAGAAACAGTATTAAAACGGTCTTATTTAGAGTTAGGAGATATTACCCCTCAATTACCTCAAGAACCTGGTATTGTCCCCGAATTATTAGATAGAGTGAGTCCAGTTCATGAAGTGGTAAATGTTGATTTATTCTTACCAGGATGTCCCCCCAATGCAGCAAGAATTCGCTCAGTAATTGAACCATTATTAAAGGAAGAAAGTCCCATTATGGAAGGGAGAAAAATGATTAAGTTTGGTTGATTTTTTGATGATTAATGCCCTTATGGGCTTAACAGTGTTAAGCCCCTACATTATTCTTAAATGTCTCCTATAAATAGAGGTAATTATGTCTAAAACAATCGTAATTGATCCCGTCACCCGTATTGAAGGCCATGCTAAAATTTCCATCTTTTTAGATGATGCTGGACAAGTAGAAGATGCTAGATTTCATGTAGTAGAATATCGTGGTTTTGAGAAATTTTGTGAAGGTCGTCCCATGTGGGAAATGGCCGGAATTACTGCCAGAATTTGTGGAATTTGTCCTGTTAGTCATTTACTCGCATCAGCAAAAACAGGAGACAAAATTTTAGCAGTTAAAATTCCTTTGGCAGCAGAAAAATTAAGAAGATTGATGAATTTAGCCCAAATTACTCAATCCCATGCCCTCAGTTTCTTCCATCTTAGTAGCCCTGATTTCTTATTAGGATGGGACAGTGATCCTGCCCAAAGAAATGTTTTTGGTTTGATAGCATCTGATCCAGAATTAGCCAGAAGTGGCATTCGTTTAAGACAGTTTGGGCAGACAATTATTGAACTTTTAGGAGCAAAAAAAATCCATGCAGCTTGGTCTGTACCTGGAGGAGTGAGATCTCCTTTATCAGAAGAAGGCAAACAATGGATCAGCGATCGCTTACCAGAAGCCTACGAAACTGCTAATAATGCACTCAATTTATTTAAAGGACTTCTTGATAGATTCGACACAGAAGTTAAAACATTTGGTCAGTTTGATTCTCTGTTTATGGGGTTAGTTGGAGAAGACGGAATTTGGGAACATTATGACGGCCATATTCGCTTTACTGATAGTCAAGGAAATATTGTTGCTGATAACTTAAAAGAAGAAGACTATAAAGACTTTATTGGGGAGTCAGTTGAAAAGTGGTCTTATCTTAAATTTCCCTACTATAAACCATTAGGATATCCTCAAGGAATTTATCGAGTTGGCCCCTTAGCAAGACTCAATATTTGTTCTCGTTTTGGTACACCTAAAGCAGATCAAGAATTACAAGAATACCGCGATCGCGCCGGAGGGGTAGCCACATCTTCCTTCTTCTATCATTATGCTAGATTAGTGGAAATTTTAGCCTGCTTAGAACATATTGAAAGGTTAATTAATGACCCTGACATTTTATCAAATCATACCCGTGCTAAAGCCGGAATTAATAATTTAGAAGCCGTCGGAGTTAGTGAAGCCCCCAGAGGAACGCTTTTTCATCATTACAACGTAGATGAAAATGGCTTAATTAAGAAAGTAAACCTCATTATTGCTACGGGAAATAACAACTTAGCTATGAATCAAACCGTTGCCCAAATTGCCAAACATTATGTTAAGGGGAATGCCATGACAGAGGGAATGTTAAACCGTGTTGAAGCCGGAATTCGTTGTTATGATCCCTGTTTAAGTTGTTCCACTCATGCAGCCGGACAAATGCCCTTACATATTCAATTATTTGGAGTTAATGGTGACTTATTAGATGAGGTTTGTCGAGATTAATTAAAATCAAATATTTTTTGTTGAGTGATAGAAAATCACTATTTTTGGGAATAATAAGTAATGGGAATAATTGCTATTATGGGAAAGTTTCTAACGAAAATTCTGAGATGAAGTGTAATGAAGGTCTAGAAGTTAAATAAGAATAAACATCATATAAATTAATTTTGAATCTCAATTTTAGCATCTTACAAGGTTAAATTAATGAAAAAAATATCAAAATCTGCATCATCACAAATTCTTATTATTGGTTATGGTAATACCTTAAGAGGAGATGATGGAGTGGGTTATAAAATAGCAGAAATAATTGACCAATGGAACCTTAATAATATAACATCTCTTGCTGTTCATCAACTAACCCCAGACTTGGCAGAAAAAATTTCTCAAGTTGATACTGTCATTTTTATAGATGCTATATATGTAACTGATATGAATAGGGCAAAAATTGAAATAAAAACCATTTCTATTAACCGAAAAATAAATAATTTAGGGCATCATAATAACCCCGAACAATTATTGTCTCTCACTCAAGCTATTTATCAAAAAATCCCTTTAGCCTATTGGATATTAGTCCCTGCTGTCAACTTTAATTTTAGTGAATCTTTTTCTTCAACAACCCAAAAATATGCTAGAGTTACATTAGAAAAAATTAAAATATTTTTATCTGATCAATCCCTGAAATAAAAGATGTTTTCTCTGGAATGATATTGAAAGTTTTTGTTTACGGAACCCTAAAACCAGGGGAACGAAATTATTCTATTTACTGCAAAGGCCAAGTCATCAAAACCTGTCGGGCCTACACCTATGGCTATCTCTATCAACTTAACTTGGGGTATCCTGCCATGACAGTAGGAGATAATAAGGTCAAAGGTTATTTATTGACCTTTGCTG
Organism: Crocosphaera sp. XPORK-15E; assembly: GCF_034931425.1. Classification (NCBI taxonomy): domain Bacteria; kingdom Bacillati; phylum Cyanobacteriota; class Cyanophyceae; order Chroococcales; family Aphanothecaceae; genus Crocosphaera; species Crocosphaera sp. XPORK-15E. The sequence goes on along the minus strand of NZ_JAYGHQ010000003.1, from coordinate 85,142 downwards.
AAGAAACGGCCCTAGAAAACTTAGACGAGTTAGAAGACTATCACCCTCAGCGATCGCCGCAAGATAACCAATACCTAAGACAAAAACTGGCGATTTATAATGTTACAGGAGAGCCACTAGGGGAAGCTTGGAGCTACCTGATGACCCCCGACAACATCCAAAAATTTCGTGGAACTTTTCTTAAATCAGGATGGTGGACAGACAAGGAAAACCCTAGGGAATCGTGGGAGGAATATCAACCACCGGACGATTGAGGGCAATGGTCAAAGCCTCTCCTTCTCCTTGAGGGTTTGTTAAATTGTCAGCATAACGAGGAGACAAAAAACCATCTCGTAACCCCAAATGAGAAACCGCACCCACCATCACAGCGGCGATCGCTAACCCGCCAACCAATATCCCTCGTCTGCTACCCCGTTGATGATCAATGGCATCAAAAACGCGATCAGACAACTGCTCAGCAGTTACAGGACTATGGGGGACAGGGGTGGTTGGTATTTCCCTCTGAAGACGCAACAGTTGCTTATACAGGTGATGAAACTGAGGATCAGTGTCAAGCCATTGCTGGACTTGTTTGCGTTCTGCGGCTGTCACTTCCCCATCCAGATAGGCACTTAACAACTCAAAACGCTCAAACTGATTATCCATATCCATTGAATCAGTGGCCTCGGGCCCTTTCTCTTGTTGAAAATCAGACATCATGAATTAACCTCTCCTAGAAGCTAAACCAAGACACTTGGCTGCGGAGACGGATGCTAAATAATAGCAGTGTCATGACACCCCTCACAGACGATGATTGGGATGACTATAATCCCAATTAGTCGAGATATTGTTGTAGAACTGATTGTAATTTAGCTCTAGCCCTAGCAATGCGAGATTTAACAGTTCCTAAAGAAACTCCCGTCATTTCCGCGATTTCTTCGTAAGCGAGGCCTTCAATTTCTCTCAGGACAATGGTAGTACGGAACGCTTCTGGTAAATCAGCGATCGCTACCTGCAAACGGTCATAAAATTCGCGGGTGGTGAGATCATCATCAGGACTTGGATAATCAGACACAATATCCCATTCAATTTCTCCATCTTCGACCCGCCGAGGCGCGTCTAGGGAGATCGGATGACTTACCCGTTTGCGCTTACGCAATTCATCGTAAAACAAGTTAGTGGCAATGCGGCTCAACCAACCCCGAAATTTCATCGGTTCGTTAAGACGCTTAATGTTGCGGTAAACACGAATCCAAACTTCTTGGGCGAGATCGGCCCGATCTTGCCAGTCAGGGGCGAGATGGTACAGAATCCGATCTACATGGGACTGATAGCGGTGCAACAGTTCAGAGAATGCCCCTCGTTCAGGCTGCGAACCTTCCTGACACCGGAGAATCAGATCATAATTTGAGAGTTTTTCTGGGGACACCTTGGACTGAGACTGTTGCCATTGGCCTAATAATCCAGGTGCAGAAATTGCTTGACTCATGAGATTACCCAACGCATAATTACTCCTCACGTTATCATCTCTTGACGCATAGGTAAAAATAAGGTTCCCTGCTGGCTCATTTTTGTAGGCGTTTAATCAGGGGCCAGGGATTTGAGCAGATCAGTCATTTTCTCGAAAATGTCATTCCTTTGGGTCTTTTCCAGGGGATTTCGGCCAGGTACCATAGGACGAGATAAATAGCGTTGAATCCCTTCTTCTACCTGTTGAGCAATCAAGTTTTGTAGTTCTTCTTTTGCCCGCTGACGTTGGTATTCTGCCCCTTCCTGGGTAGTCGCATAAAGAGGGGGTAAGCGATTAAGAGCATAAGCAGCAATATCTCCCACATCTAACTGACAAGGTTCTTTTGACTCTAGTTCAGCAATACGATTAATGGCTTCACCCAGTGCTAGTTCTTCCATGACGTTGATAAACTGTTTTCGTGGCACGGCTTTTACTTCCCCTGTCAATAACGCTCCCATCAGTCGATCTAACGCCATATACTCATCCATAGGAAGTTCTGCGGCTGATTCACAAATCCTTCCGACCTCTTTTTCCATGGTTGGTGTTAAATAGCCATCTTTGAGGGCTTGGTCGATAATGTTTTGAATGCTCATAGGGTCTAATAATGTCTTGCTTGAGTCGAGCAGTCTGGTTGTTGACACTCCACTGCCGTTCATGCGAGTGGATTCTTGGTTCAACGAGTCCACTTACCATAAAATAATTGCTTATTTTATACCAGAGGTGGTTCTCTCCCCAAGCTTTTACTTCATTGCAGAAGTCGATTCCGGTATGCCCTACCGTATCGTTCAAAACCTAAAATATTGGCTTATCTGGTACTTGGTGCATAAACATTTTACCTAATGGTGCTTTTCCCATTAGAACCCTATATGTTAAGTTTTCAAGGCTTCGGCCGTGAGCTCAGCCGAACGGTGCGTTCATCCTTCGATGACTGGGTTTTTAAAGCGGTTGATTACCCTGCCCGCTATCCTTAATATCATACACCATATAAAGCCGTCCTAAAAGGCTTGCACTGAGCTTGCCGAAGTGACGGGGAACCTTAAACCCAATTTTTCGGTAATCTCAGGTTGCCCATTTTTTGGCTAAAAGTTTCAAGTTGAGAGAAATTGCTTAGGCTGGTTTAATATACACCAATGCCTGTCGCCAAATCATAATCGATTGTTGAGACTCATCGGCTAGACAAAGACATTGAGAATCTTGCCAAATAACATTGCCCACTAATATCTCCTCAGTTACCAGCTTGATGGCTATTTTCTGTTTATCTTTGATGTACTTTTGGACTTGTCGCACATTGGGCAACCCTGTATCAAATTCAGTCATTATTGCTCAAAATAAATGTTGACTATTCTTCTAATTATCAGCGATCGCTTGTCGTTGTTTCTCAGTTGATTGATAATTGTTTATAGACATGGGAAGGACTTATCATCATGGAATTTACCAAATATCACGGATTGGGTAACGATTTTATTTTAATTGACAACCGCGCTAGTTCGACTCCCCTCATCTCTCCTGAACAAGCAGTTAAGATGTGCGATCGCCATTTTGGGATTGGGGCCGATGGGGTTATTTTTGCTCTCCCAGGGGATCAAAATAGTGATTACACTATGCGGATTTTTAATTCTGATGGATCTGAACCACAAATGTGTGGTAACGGAATTCGCTGTTTAGCCCGTTTTTTGGCTAAGTTAGAGGGTCAGGAAATCATCGGAAAGTCCTATCGTATCCAAACTTTAGCGGGTATCATGATCCCACAAATAGAAGCCCAAGGACAGGTTAAAGTGGATATGGGAACTCCCTATCTGTTGGCTAAAGAAATTCCCACAACCCTAGGAACTCCTGATGATAATGTTATTAACCAACCAATAGATGTGGCCGGAAATTCCTGGTTAGTCACTTGTGTGAGTATGGGAAACCCTCACTGTATTACCTTTGTTGATGATGTTGCTGCTATTGCCTTAGAAAGCATTGGCCCTAAGTTTGAACATGATCCGGTGTTTCCAGAACGGACAAATACGGAGTTTATTGAGGTAGTTCGTCCTGATTATCTGAAAATGCGGGTTTGGGAACGAGGGGCCGGTATTACTTTAGCTTGTGGGACGGGGGCCTGTGCTTCTGTGGTTGCAGGGGTATTAACAGGAAATTGCGATCGCCACTGTACTGTAGAATTGCCTGGAGGTTGTCTGACTATTGAATGGTCAGAAATTGATGGAAGACTCTATATGACTGGCCCTGCAACAGCAGTTTTTACGGGTCAATATTATTAATCTTTGTCAAGAATTGGGACATAATAGTATTATGTCCCTGGGGTTAAATTTTGTAGGGATTTAATCCATAAATAACTATTGCCACTGAAATATTCATAAGCAAGTTAAGATAAGATGCTATTAAACTACAATCCTCGTCATTGTTTGCCTTCTGCTGAAGATTTACCCGACTCTGACGATACACCCGTGGATAACGAACTACAAGACCTAATTCCTCATGTCCTTAAAGCTATTCTCGCCTTAATTTGGTCGGAGAGAATGGATTGGTTTTTTGGGGTAGATATGGGAATCTACTATAATCCTAATCAACCCACTGATGTGATTGTTCCTGATGGTTTTTTAAGTGTAGGAGTACCCCGTATAATTGATTCAGATTTACGGTTATCCTATGTATTGTGGGATGAACAAGTTATTCCTACTATAGTCTTAGAAGTGGTATCTCAAACCAGACGGGCGGAATATACAAAAAAGAAAGAAAATTATGCAAAAATGGGAGTTTTATATTATGTAATTTATAACCCATTACGCAAACGTAAACCCCGTTTAGAAGTCTATCAATTAAACAATAAAAAATACGAATTATTGGAAGGGGAACCAGTTTGGTTGTCTCAAATTAACTTAGGAATAGGGAAAGAAACTGGCATTTATCAAGGAGTCTCACGGGAATGGTTATATTGGTATGATCAACAAGGTAAACGGTATTTAACCCCTGAAGAAAAGGCAATGGAAGCCCAACAACAAGCCTTGGAAGCTAAAGAAAGAGCAAAACTACTAGAAGAAAGACTCAGAAGTTTAGGAATTGATCCTAATGAATTATAAATTAGTTGGGGTCAGGACATAATACTATTATGTCCCTACCGTTAATGTTTGTAGGGATTTAACAATGTTAAATCCATGATTATCCATTGGTTACTGTTAAACCTTAATGATAAATTGGGCTTACTCATTATGTAAAAAAATAGGAGAAAAATATCATATTGAATTTAATTAAATTTATCTTTAGTATACTGTTTATAATTACGCTTTTATTAATCATGGAAACTCCTTCGATCACCTCATCATCGTCTTATTCTCTATTAACCGATCCTTTCCTCCAATTTCCCACAGAAACCTCTGTTAAAGTTGTCTGGTTTACTGAGTTTCCTGGGGTTGATCATAAAATTGTTTATGGAGATAATTTAGATAAAATAGCCATCGCTAATACAACAAAATTAAGTCGAATAAGAGAAGATGAAGGCTCAAAAATTACCCCATCCTATTCCCAAACAACTCCTAGAGATATTTGGCGACATGAAGGAGAAGTTACAGGTTTAATACCAGGGGTTAGAATGCCTTATCAAGTAATTAGTGCAGTAGAAGAAAATGCTACTCAAAATAACATTATTAAAAGTCAAATTTTCTCCTTAACTTCCTTACCTAAACCTAAACAAGCATTAAAAATACTCTTGACATCTGATCATCAATTAATGCCAATGGTAGCAGCTAATTTACAAAAAGTTGTGGAAACTATTGGTCAAGTTGATGCCATTTTTTTTGCAGGAGATTTAGTTAATATAGCTGATCGTGCTTCGGAATGGTTTGATGATCAAAGAGGTGGGGCATTTTTTCCCTGTCTTCAAGGAAGGGGAAATTATATGTTAGAAAAAGAAGGCAATACAACCCTTTATCATGGGGGAAAATTAATTCAATATGCGCCTTTATTCCCCACCATTGGGAATCATGAAGTTATGGGAAGATTTTTAGAAAATACTCGATTAAACCAACAATTTGTTGAGGCAATACCTTATGAAGTAGCAAATAAAATCTATTTGCAAAAAGCCTCACAAATTAATCATAATAACAATATTCAAATCAAGCAAAACTGGATTAAAAATAATTCTTTTAATACAGATACTTATCAAGAAATCTTTTCTTTACCTAAAAATAATGGAAACAATCAAAACTATTATACTGTGACTTTTGGTGATATTCGTTTAGTGGTTTTACAAGTAACTAATATTTGGCGATCGCCGAGTTTAGAACCCAATGTTAAAGGGAGATATCAAGAGTCTCAACAGGATTTAAACAACCCTGAAAATTGGGGTTATGGACAACATATATTTGAACCTATTAAAAAGGGAAGTTCTCAATATCAATGGTTAGAAAAAGAACTGAATAGTCAAGAATTTAAACAAGCAAAATATAAAATTGTCATGTTTCATCATCCTGTCCATACATTAGGGGGAAATATTGTTCCTGCTTACACCGATCCTCTGCCTAATATTAATTATAATCAAGATGGTAATATAGAAGCAATTCGTTATGAATATCCCAAGGAAAATGATTATATTATTCGTGATTTAATGCCTCTTTTAGAAACAGCAAAAGTCAACTTAGTTTTCTTTGGACATTCTCATCTTTGGAATCGTTTTCTTAGTCCTAGTGGTATCAATTTCTTAGAATCTTCTAACGTTGGCAATAGTTATGGCGCACATTTAGGAGACAATAAACGTCCTATTCCCCCTAATTATTCTAAAAAAAATTATAGAGAAATAGGTAATCCCAATGGACTAGAACCAATTATTCCTAATCTTAATCCTTTAAGAGATGAAAATAATAATCCCTTGCCTTATATTGCCAGTAATGATATAACTATATTTAGTATTTTAGATACAGAGAAGGGAACCATTAGTAGTTATCGCTTTGATACTCGTCAAGGGAATTCAGAAGTCATTAAATTTGATGAATTTACAATTCTTAGGGGGTATTAAGGTTAGAATACTCCTAGCTCATTGATCCTCATCACCAAAGCAATTTTGTCAATTGCTACAATTAGGGTACAAATCTTGATATGCTAATAACAGTGTCACCGAAGCAACTCCCTGTAATGACTGCATCGCAAACGCCATAATAGTTTGCTCTGTGTGTCATGGTCTGTCATAATATGTGCTGATTTACTTATCAACCCTTATCGTGAGTTCTTGATAATTATGAATCGTTTTTTATATGAAAAATCAATAACTTATAAAGGATATTTAATAATTCCTTTTCTGTTTACTAGAGTTGGAGGAGAGTTTATTTATTCCTATGCTTTATTAGCAGCAGAAGGTTATGAAGATGAATTCCACAAAGCGAAAAACCCATCGGGACTCTGCGCTAATAATTTGAGTGGTATTGTCGAAATTGCTCAACAACATCTTAACAAGTATAGTCAAAACTTAAAAGAGGATAACTATTTTGAGCAACGTTATACTTATCAAAATCATCTGATTATTATTCATCAAGAAGGAAACAAATGTTTTTACGATCATTATCCTTCTAATGAATTAAGAAATATTGCAGCACCAACCTTATTTTTCAATCCTGATGACTGTATTAATTGGATTAAACAAAGATTAAATCGTTCTCAGGTAAGGTAAAATTAATGAGTAAACCCATCAGATTTTATCACCAAAACAAGTCCTATGGGTTCTTTTCAAATTTTGCTCCCTATCCCATATATTTAAAAGATAAAATCTGGCCGACTTCAGAACATTATTTTCAAGCTCAAAAGTTTGCCGGAACGATGTATCAAGAACAAATACGTCAAGCAAAATCACCAGGAGAAGCAGCACAGTTAGGGCGCGATCGCCATAAACCATTATGTTCTGATTGGGAACTCATCAAAGATGATATCATGGGAGAAGCTCTTTATGCTAAATTTACCCAACATCCTGAACTAACAAAGAAGTTACTAGAAACAGGAAATGCTGAACTAATTGAGCATACAAGAAACGATGTTTATTGGGGAGATGGTGGGGATGGTAAGGGCAAAAATAAACTGGGTAAATTATTAATGGAAACTCGTGAACGTATCCGTGATGAGTTCTCAAGTCAACCAAATTAATCTATGTTGAAAGGTAATTGAGCATGATACAAACTCCCGCAAAAACTCTAACTTTAGAAGCGTTTCTCAAACTAGCTGAAACGAAGCCAGCCAGTGAGTATATTGACGGTAAAATCATTCAAAAACCAATGCCACAGGGAAAACATAGTATTATCCAAACTGAGTTCTCTACTATCGTTAATGTAATACTTAAACCTAGAAAAGTTGCACGAGCCTTTTCAGAACTACGTTGTACTTTTGGGGGACGCTCTATTGTTCCTGATGTCTCTGTTTTTACTTGGGAAAGAATTCCTCGTGATAAAAATGGAGAAGTTTCTAATACTTTTATGATAGCTCCAGATTGGACTGTTGAGATTTTATCTCCCGATCAAAATCAAACTAAAGTAACTAAAAATATTCTCCATTGTCTCAATCATGGAACTCAAATGGGTTGGTTAATTGATCCCAAAGAACAAACTGTTTTTATCTATCACTCCACACAAAAAATAGAGTTATTTGATCAACCTGAACAAATACTTATGGTTCCTTCTTTTGCTCATGATATCAATCTAAGTGTAGGGTCGATATTAGCTTGGTTATTAGAGTAAATATAGCAGAATAAATAAAAATATATTTAACATTTATTACTCATTAATTACACAAATGCTATCATTAGATAAAATAATTAAAACGTGAGCGCTTGATAAAAAACATGAAAGGACTCTGGTTAGAAAACAATCAATTACAATTAAAAACTGATCTTCCCATCCCCAAACCCTCTAAAAATGAGGCTTTAGTTAGGGTTCTGCAAGCAGGAGTATGTAATACTGATTTAGAATTATTACGGGGTTATTATCCCTATCAAGGTATTCTCGGCCATGAATTTGTTGGTATTGTTGAACAAGGGCCACAACATTTAATTAATCAACGGGTTGTGGGTGAAATTAATGCCGTTTGTGGTGAATGTCGTTTCTGTCTGGGGGGTTCACCTACCCATTGCGAAAACCGTACCGTCTTGGGTATTGTTAATCGTAATGGGGCCTTTGCTGACTATCTCACTTTACCTGTCAATAATTTACATAAAGTTCCTGATAATGTAAGCACAGACGTGGCAACTTTTACCGAACCTTTAGCCGCAGCTTTAGAAATACAACAACAGATAAAAATAGGAGAAAATCAACGGGTTTTAGTGGTAGGAGATGGTAAATTAGGACAATTAGTTGCCCAAACTTTAGCCTTAACAGGATGTGATTTATTAGTAATTGGTCGTCACCCAGAAAAATTAGCCAATTTAGCCGCTAGAAACATTAAAACAGGGTTAGAAGAAGCAGTAACAGAAAGAAGTTTTGATATTGCTGTAGAATGTACTGGAAACCCCGCAGGATTTGAGATTGCTCGTCGTTCTTTATATCCTCGTGGTATTTTAGTTTTAAAGAGTACCTATGCAGGAAAATTAACCCTAGATGCTTCTGCTTTAGTCGTTGATGAAATTACGGTTATAGGTTCTCGTTGTGGACCATTTCTTCCTGCTTTAGAATTATTAGCAAATAATCAAGTAGATGTTGCTTCTTTAATTCAAGCTCGTTATCCTTTAATTGATAGTTTAAAAGCCTTTGATCATGCTCAACGTCGGGGCGTTTTAAAAGTATTAGTTGAGGTTAGTTCTTAATACAAATTTTATTAATTATTGACTTATAGAAAAACCCTAGCACTAGATATTTTTGTACTAAACGCCTAAAGTGCGATCGCTTATCTTGTAGGGGCAATTCATGAATTGCCCCTACAACTGAGATCTGGCACCTGATGTTTAAAACCGGATTTTGAGCCGAATCTAAACGATCTGAGTAAAACAAACAGGCGGTGCGAGGGTATTGTTAAGTTTTGCTACATTTAGCATTTAGGTAACGATATAACTGTATAGTAATAAATTGAAATAGAAATTGCCGCAGTCGTTTGATGGCTTAAGACAGAGAGAGCATTTTTCGTCTAACGTCTAACGTCTAACGTCTAAACTACCACAAAGAGGCATTGATCATGAGCAATAACTTAGCCCTCAAACTTCGGGAAGGAACCAGTCATTCTCACACCTTAGCTGAAAATACAGCTTTTACCAAGTGTTTTCTCAAAGGTATTGTTGAAAAAGAACCCTTTCGTAAACTCTTAGCTGACTTTTATTTCCTCTATTCTACCCTAGAAGAAGAACTAGAACGCCACCACAATCATCCTGTTATTAGTAACATTTATTTTCCTGAATTAAACCGTAAGCAAAGCCTAGAGCAAGACTTACAATATTATTACGGAGAAAACTGGGCGCAAGAAATTTCTGCTTCAGCAGCCGGTCAAACTTATGTCAATAGAATTCGGGAAGTTTCTAATAGTGACCCTGCTTTATTGGTAGCCCATTCTTATGTACGTTATATGGGTGATTTATCCGGTGGTCAAAGCTTAAAAAATATTGCTCGTTCTGCTTTAGCATTACCCGCAGATCAAGGCACACAATTTTATGAATTTGAGCAAATTCCTACGGCAGAAGCAAGACGGGAATTCAAAGGAAAATACCGTGATGGGTTAAATTCTTTACCCATTGATGAAGCTTTAGAAAATAAGATTGTTGAAGAAGCAAACACCGCTTTTACACTAAATCGTGATGTGGTTCATGAATTAGAAGATGATGTCAAAACTGCCATTGGTGATCATGTTTTTGACCTGATTACTCGCCAAGAAATTCCTGGAGCAACAGAACACCATCATGGTCATGGTCATGGTCAACATCCAGAGAATTTAGTAAGAGCAGAATAAGACTAATTATCTTTTGTTAGTCAAGTGTGATGAAGTCAGTCAAACAGATAGTTAAATCAATATTTTCCTTTAACTGACTTCCTTTTTTTTCGCTCCATCCTTCTTTATTTACTGAAACCATTGAGAGGTTAATAAACAGTATGAACTTAACATCACAAACCGTAGTATTTAATACTGATTTATTGAATAAGTACGATAAATCTTTACCCAGATATACGAGTTATCCTCCTGCAACGGAATTAAAGACCAAGGTAGGAGAACAAGAATTTAGAGCAGGAATTGCTACAGGAAACCATAAAAAAACGCCTCTTTCTTTATATTGTCATATTCCTTTTTGTGAAAGTGCTTGTTATTTTTGTGGTTGTAATACCATTATTACTCGCAATAAAAAAGTTGCTCCTCCTTATGTAGACTATTTAATTAAAGATATTGAAAGAACGGCTGAATTAATTTCTTCAGATCGTTCTGTTAATCAAATTCATTGGGGAGGTGGAACCCCTAATTATTTAGATCAATCCCAAATTGATCAATTATTTACTGCTTTAGTCAAGAACTTTAATATTGACAAAGATGCCGAGATATCCATTGAAATTAACCCCAGATATATTGATCGAAACTTCATCTTTTTCTTAAGAAGTATCGGGTTTAATCGTATTAGTTTTGGCATTCAAGACTTTGACCCCAAAGTGCAACAGGTTATTAACCGTATTCAACCCGAAGAAATGTTATTTAATGTCATGGGTTGGATGCGAGAAGCTGAGTTTGAAAGTGTTAACGTTGATCTAATTTATGGACTGCCTTATCAAAACCGACACACCTTTGAAAAGACAGTTAAAAAGACCATAGAATTGAATCCTGATCGCATTGCTGTCTTCAATTTTGCCTATATTCCTTGGATTAAACCTGCTCAAAAAAATCTACCTGTTGAAGAACTTCCCAATGCGTCAGAAAAGTTAGCAATGTTGCAAATGACCATTGAAGAATTCAACCGCAATGATTATTTATACATTGGAATGGATCACTTTGCCAAACCCAATGATGAACTATCTATTGCTCAAGCAGAAGGTCAATTACATCGCAATTTCCAAGGATACACCACTAAGCCAGAATCAGATCTTTTTGCCTTTGGAATGACATCAATTAGTATGTTACAAGATGTCTATGTTCAAAATCATAAAGGAATTAAAGACTATTATCGGGCATTAGATGAGGGACATTTACCCATCGAAAAAGGTGTTACCTTAAGCAAAGATGACATTATTCGTCGTGCGGTGATTATGGAATTAATGTGTCAATCACAGTTGTACAAAAATCGCATTGAAGAAAAATATAATCTTGATTTTGATCTTGATTTTGATGAATATTTTGCCCAAGAATTAATCGATCTCAAACCATTAGAAGCGGATGGATTAATTAATTTATTCCCTGATCGTCTAGAAGTAACAAACTCAGGACGGTGGTTAATCAGAAATATTGCTGCTGTGTTTGATCCTTACCTCAAAGGACGCAAAGAACAGTCTTTTTCTAAAGCAATTTAGTTTGTTTTAGAAAGTGAAATAAGCTGATCTCCTATCTTTAAGATAGGAGATTTTTCTATAATATTATTAAATGAATAATGAATAATGAATAATGAATAATGAATAATTATTCATTATTATAGCAGTAGGAGATCTTAATATTATTAAACCCCTACTACTTCTGACTTCTCTAAGGATGAGTCATTGTTTCAGGACGTACAATGTTTTGAAATTCTTCTGCACTGAGAAATCCTAACGCAACACAAGCATCTTGTAAACTTGTTCTTTCTTCATAAGCTTTTTTCGCAACTTTCGCCGCTTTATCATAGCCAATATGAGGATTTAAAGCAGTCACTAACATCAAAGAATTGTTTAAATAATACTCAATTTGTTCCTTATTTATCTCCATTCCTACTACTAAATGATCCGTAAAAGATGAACAAGCATCTGCTAACAACCGAATAGAATTAAGCAGATTAAAAATCAACAAAGGTTTAAACACATTTAACTCAAAATTCCCCTGACTTCCTGCCATACTAATAGCTGAATCATAGCCCATTACCTGCACACAAACCATCGTCATAGCTTCACATTGAGTCGGGTTAACTTTTCCTGGCATAATGGAAGATCCAGGCTCATTTGCAGGTAAAATAAGCTCACCAATACCACAACGAGGCCCCGATCCTAACCAACGAATATCATTAGCAAGTTTCATCAAAGAACAGGCCAAAGTTTTGAGCGCACCACTACACATTACAATGGCATCATGGGCAGCTAAAGCGGCAAACTTATTCGGGGCCGCAACGAAGGGTAAAGCCGTTATTTGGGCAATTTCCGCCGCAACCCGTTGGGAAAATTCAGGATGAGTATTTAATCCCGTCCCCACTGCTGTACCACCGATCGCCAATTCATAGAGATCGGGTAAGGTTAATTTAATGCGTTCAAGATCTTTATCGAGTTGGGAAACATAAGCCGAAAATTCCTGTCCTAATGTTAAAGGAACGGCATCCATGAGATGAGTTCGCCCAATTTTGACAATATTTTCATAAGCTGTCATTTTAGCGGCTAAACCATCCCTTAATTTAGCGACCATTGGTAACAATTTATGATGTATTTCTTCCACTGCTGCAATGTGCATGGCCGTGGGAAAGGTATCATTAGAAGATTGGGACATATTAACATGATCATTCGGATGAATGGGAGTTTTACTTCCTAATATTCCCCCTGCTAATTCAATACCACGGTTAGAAATTACTTCATTGGCATTCATATTAGTTTGGGTTCCGCTTCCCGTTTGCCAAATACTTAAAGGAAAGTGATCATCAAGAGTTCCTCCTATTACTTCATCTGCTGCTTGAAGGATTAAATCTGCCTTTTCTTCGGTTAATTTTCCTAAGTTTTTATTAACAATTGCTGTGGCTTTTTTTAGGATACCAATAGCCCGAATCATTTCCCTGGGCATTACATCTTGACCAATGGCAAAATAGTATAATGATCGCTGAGTTTGTGCGCCCCAATAACGATCTGATTGTACTTCAATACTACCCATACTATCGGTTTCAATTCGCATTTTTTCTCCTGATTTATTGCTCATTTTGTTTACAAGTAACAAGTAAAAAGTTATAATTTTTTAGTTTATTACTTATTACTTAATTCCTGCTTCTCTATTCCCCATTCTCCAATTGAGAAGCGATAATTACGTTGGAAATAACTCAAGAATTTTCTCACGGTTTCCGGTTCCAAAAATAAGGTATAAGAAACTAACATGACTGCGCTAATTTGCAAGACAAAAGCATTCATCAAAATAGCAATAGAAATGTGTAGTAAACTCATCAAAATGAGCATCGGATATTTAGTCCGCTTAAACCAAATAAAAATGAAAAAAGACAACTCAAGAATTAAGGTACCATAAGTCATGGCCATACTCATGATATGACTGTGTAAAAAATCAACATCACTAAATCTAAACCATTCATCATACAAAGAAATATAGTACATAATATTACCTTCACGCCAAGCGATATCACTTCTGAGTTTATCCAAAGCAGAAAGGGGATAAATTAAAGCAATAGAAAGCTGAAGAAGTCGCCAACTCCATACGGATTTTTTCTGAGGATAATATTTAGTTAAACTCTGATGCTTTTTACCCCACTTACGTCTCAAAAAATTATCAACAGATAAACTATTACCCAAGGGAGCAAAACAACTATAAAATAAAAGCATCCGAATGATCAGATCTTTGCCATCAATAATAGCAGTATTGCGATTACAAATTGAGAACCACAAAATATAAAGAATAATTGTTGTAATTCTGGTGCCTATTCCTAAAATAAAGGCGATGGTGGTTAATAAAGTAGCCCCATAAATTACCCAAACAAACTGAGGAGAATCTGACAAAGCAAAGAGAGATTTAAACGAAGCTAAAAACCAGCCTCCTCTGGCATCTATAAACCGATCTAGGGTAATCATTCCCTGAACACCATAGAATTCTTCCCAGTCAAAATAACTGACTAATAAGACAACAAAAATGAAAAGTCCGAAAACAATCCTAAAAAATCCTAAGGTCAGCGTTGATTCTTTCTGAAACCAAAAATCATAGAATCTTTTGATACTTTTTCTTATTAATTCCGACATTGAAATTCCCCTAATTTTCCTTTATCACTAAACTCTTCAGTCAAATATTGTTTACGGATAGCAGATTGTTCTGGTGGTAATATTTGCCGCCAAAATAGATCAAAACGAATCGCCTTAATCGGATTATTGGGATCTTGATAAATTCGACAAAGATAGTCAGTATAATGCTCACGGGCATCTTTATAATGGAACAAACTTTGCTGTAATTTTCCATCCCGAAAATTGACAAAGTTATCTGTAACATTATCTTTCTCTTTCTGGGAGAATATGGGTAAAACACTGGCCTCTCCATTTTGATGAATTGCCACCACACCAAGTCGCCAACTAAATCGATCAACCACGGAAAACATTCGCCAAGAAGAACTCATTCCTAAAAAAGATGTTACCTTAGGTACAATATTAGGAATAAAGGGAATTCTGATGGTAGTATTTTGAACAAGATGGGACCACAAAGATACTGATATTATAAAGATCACTGCGGTTTTTTTGAGTAAATCTGTAGAACGATAACTTTCCATATTTGTCACTAAAATTCCGGCAAAATTAGGAATCATTAATCATCAACAACGACTAAATAATCCTTAAATTTGCCATGCAAAATCTAAAGTCAGATTGATCCTGTTCAATCTTCTAAATTCTATGTAAAGCTTCATTGAAGATCTAATATATACAGAAACTTTTAAACTTTTGAAATCAAATATTAACTTAAATGAAGCTAAAAAAAATAAGCCCGCCGTAGCGGGCCTTTCCCTTTAGATTATTTTAAGATTATTATTGAGCCGGACTGACTTTATCAATCACTTCAGTGGTTCCATCTTCTTTGACTGTCCAAACATCATAACTCCCCACAACATCGCCATTTTCATCAAGATCCACATTACCGCTGGCCCCTTGATAATTAATATCTTCTCCCTTACGAACCAAGGCCATTGCTTCACAAGGATCACTCACCTCTATACCTGGGGCATTGGCCACCTCACGGATTTTACTCTTAATGCCTTCTCCAGTGTTAGCATCTGCTGCTTCTGCGGCCAACATTAATAAAATCGTAGCATCCCAACTATGGGGAACAAAAGCCGTCACATCCTTGCCTGTTTTCTCATTCCACTTAGTCGTAAACGCCCCCAATGCTTGACCATTTGCCCCAGGTACGGTTCCCAAGGCCCCGGCCAAGATAAACTTACCATCAGCCGTTTTACCCACCTGTTTAACGAAATCTTCCGAATACACCCCATCTGTTAACAAGAGAGTGACACCATTGGTTAACCCCTGTTTATAGGCTGCTTGTATCAGAATACTACCCGTCTCCGCATAAAGAACCGCGGCCACCCCATCCGGTTTATTGGCAAAAGCTGCGGCCGCCTCACTATCAAGGGTTGAAGCTTTGGGATCATAACGAACAGGTTTCTCTTTATTAGTAATGTTACCCCCTGACTTCTCAAAGGCTTTGACAAATTCCTGTTCAAACCCCACCCCATAATCATTATTAATGACCACAGTGGAGACATTTTTAAAGCCCTGTTTAGCTGCTAAGGCCGCTAAGGCTTGGGCTTGATAAGTATCAGGGGGAGCCGTTCTCGCCCAATAACCATCAAATTCGCCATTTTTGGCCTGGTCTGTAAACACAGGGCTGGTACTGCCAGGAGACACCAACATGACCTTATTTTGTGCTGCAATGCCTACAGCGGCCCCAGAAACACTACTAGCAAAGGCCCCAACCACACCAGCCACCCGATCCACTTCTGCTAATTTAGTCATGGCGGCGGCCCCTGCGGCCGGATCGGTTTGACTATCTTCCGTAATTAGGGTAACAGGTTTCCCATTGACTCCATCACAGGCATTCACTTCCTCTACGGCTAATTTAACGGCTTCTGGCATATTAGCCCCAATGGAGGCTAAATCTCCCGTGACAGGTAATAAAGCCCCTAATTTTAGCCCGTCTGCGGGGGTGGTGGGACTAGGGGGGGAAGATGTATCTGTGGGTTGTTTCTGATTACAGCCCCCTAATAAACTGGTACTGAAGGCGATCGCTAGTCCCAAAGCTAGGGGAGACTTTAAGCGGTATTTTGTCAACAATGAATTCATTACTAAGGTCGCTCCTCGCTGCAAGTTATTCTGCTTAACTTTTGACCTTCCTTTATAACTCCTAACAGACTAAAAAGCAATCAATCAGTTAACCCGCTATCATCCCCCAACGGTTCATAAGTTTTCGAGCTTCGACAGGCCCATTAAATATTCCTCTGCTTTTAGTTTTAATTTATCTCCTTCTAAAATTAATTTATCAATGTAATCTTTAAGCCCACATTCCGCACTTCAAAAAAGTAGCATAACCGTAGTATGAAATCAGGGGCTAATAGAGATGACTATTAGATTCAAAATTAGTAAATTTTAAAAATACATTGTACATGGCAAAATCTGCATTTTTGAAAATCATAAATTTGGACATCAAAAAGTAGGGGACGCTCTGATAGTCCCGATTGACAATTAATTGTAGAAAAGCCTATTGATTATCAGAAAATCAGAAAATTATAGATAGTATTTTTGACAAGATGCAGGTAAAAAACTTAAAATGAAACGTCTTTCTTCTGTTTTCCAGGTATAACCTTCTAAATGTAGGTGACTTCTTTTCTTCTTTTCGTCATCTGTTATTTCTTCTATTTCTACATTTTGCATTAATTCTTTCGCTTTTTTGAGCGTCATTGGAACCCTAGTTATCCATTTTAAATGTTGGATTAGTTTGAGATTTTCTTGACTATAACAATCACTTATACACTCTGCCATCTGAGTAAACAAACCCTTAAAAATCGATTAAAGGCCCGTTAAACTGGTCTTTTTTTTGACTATAATTATTAAGGATTACCAGTAAAAAAGAATCTAGCCGATGCTGTAGCAATAGCCCCGAACAATAAAACGATTAACGCCCAAACTTGACTATTTTGGGTTGTTTCTACTTTTTCTAGTCGCTTGTCCATACCCTCGACTTTCTCGGTTAGGGTTGCTACGCCTACCTTTAAATCCGTTACATCTTTCTGAATAGTGTCCAGTTTCTCCTCTATCTTCTTGAATTTGTCCTCTATGCCCTTAAGGACTTCTGCAATGGAATAAGTAACAGTAGTGGGTTCAGTCATAGGTTAAACTCCTAATAATTCTATTTTTTTAATGTCTCCTAGGTTTCTCTCTGGGGGACTTATCTTTATTTTATTGCCAATTTTGTGAAATCCTTTACGGAACTTCCAAGTAATTAAAAGTTACTTACTACATATAGTGTCATTGAATCGGCGATCCCTGGGTTTGTTACACTAGATATAGTGTTTTCTCCTCAAATACCATGCAAGTCTTTTTCTTAATCACCCTAGCCCATCTCATTGAACACATGGCCCAAGCCTGGGAACTATGGGTCATGAATTGGGCCCGTCCTGATTGCTTAGGTCTTCTCGGATTACTTAGCCCTTGGCTGATGAAGTCGGAATGGCTTCATTATGGCTATGCCCTATTCATGTTGATTGGACTGTGGGCCTTACGTCCTTACATCAAATCAGGTAAGGCTTATTTTTGGTGGTCTGTCGCCTTGTGGTTCCAGTTTTATCATCACATAGAACACGCCTTATTATTAGGACAAAAACTATTTGGGGTTAACTTCTTTAATTCTCCCGTTCCTAGGCGAAGAGTGATCATCTTAGCTCCCTTATTTCCTTCTAATAGATAAGTAAATTCTAGCCTGACTTTGTTTCGGGGGTCTGCATAAATAAGGCACGGATTTATATGATCGTCCCATCTGAACTTATCAAGGGTCAACTGACCACTAATTTCCTTAGCCTTACCCTTGGCAACCTGTAAACCTTCATCCGTTGCGGGTAAATTAAGCGTTAACCGTTGTTGATGGGAATTACTGAACTTGGAGTTAGGACGGGGCGGGAATGTTCCCCTAAGCAACAATTTAGATCCCCGTTGTTCAATTGTTAAATTAATTGAACCTGCTTTTAAGATCTCGTTAGCTTTTTTCAGCTTTTGGATAAAATTACTCATTTTTGCTCTGGACTAAATTTAGAAAGGCTAATTAGTCTCAATCAATCCTAATTAGTCCTTATTTAGATAGAGCAAAAAGACCTGAAAACCTTAGTCAATCAGAGTTTTGATTATAGACATGATATGCCAGGAACCAGACTTGAACTGGTGACACGAGGATTTTCAGTCCTCTGCTCTACCAACTGAGCTATCCCGGCAACTGTATTTTTTCCAGCGCTTAACAAGCATAACAAATCTTTTTAACCATTGCAAGAGGATCAGCAAAAATTCTTTACCTAAAGCATCATCTCAAAACGCTCAAGCATCAATGGTACAATTAACACTTATAGCTAGGGGTGTCTGGGAATCCAGGCTGAGAAAGACCCTTAGAACCTGAGACTGGGTAATACCAGCGTAGGGAAGCTGTTTCTAGAGGTATACAAGTATGAGATCACAATGGGTTGCCAAGCGACGGGGACAAAACAATGTATCCCAGATGCACTATGCGCGTCAAGGGGTCATTACGGAAGAAATGGACTATGTGGCCAAACGGGAAAATCTTCCCCCTGAGTTAATTCGAGCAGAAATTGCGCGGGGACGGATGATTATTCCGGCTAATATTAATCATACTAATTTAGAACCAATGGCTATTGGTATTGCTTCTAAATGTAAGGTTAATGCTAATATTGGTGCTTCTCCTAATTCCTCCAATCTTGATGAAGAAGTCGCTAAACTGACATTAGCGGTTAAATATGGGGCCGATACGGTGATGGACTTATCCACCGGAGGAGGAGACTTAGACACCATTCGCACCGCCATTATTAATGCGTCTCCCGTTCCCATTGGGACTGTTCCCATTTATCAAGCGTTAGAAAGCGTTCACGGTAACATTGAAACCCTGACCCCTGATGATTTTCTCCACATCATCGAAAAACACGCTCAACAAGGGGTAGACTATATGACCATTCATGCGGGTATTCTTATAGAACATCTGCCTTTGGTCAGAAATCGTCTAACGGGTATTGTCTCTCGCGGGGGTGGTATTATTGCCCGTTGGATGTTGCATCATCACAAGCAAAACCCTCTCTATACTCATTTTGACGAAATCATCGAAATCTTTAAGAAATACGATGTTTCTTTTAGTTTAGGGGACTCTTTACGTCCTGGATGTACCCATGATGCGTCAGACGAAGCGCAACTTGCGGAACTGAAA
Organism: Crocosphaera sp. XPORK-15E; assembly: GCF_034931425.1. Lineage (NCBI taxonomy): Bacteria > Bacillati > Cyanobacteriota > Cyanophyceae > Chroococcales > Aphanothecaceae > Crocosphaera > Crocosphaera sp. XPORK-15E. Next base: position 65,380 of record NZ_JAYGHQ010000003.1, on the reverse strand, counting down.
ACCCTTGGCCAGTTAACCCGTCGCGCTTGGGAACATGATGTCCAGGTGATGGTTGAAGGGCCGGGCCATGTACCGATGGACCAAATTGAGTTTAATGTTAAAAAGCAGATGGAGGAGTGTTCAGAAGCACCTTTCTATGTTTTAGGTCCCTTGGTGACAGATATTGCCCCAGGTTATGACCATATTACCTCAGCGATCGGCGCGGCCATGGCGGGTTGGTATGGTACGGCTATGTTGTGTTATGTGACTCCTAAAGAACATTTAGGGTTGCCTGATGCAGAGGATGTCAGAAATGGCTTAATTGCCTATAAAATAGCAGCACACGCCGCCGATATTGCCCGTCATCGTCCGGGGGCCCGCGATCGGGATGATGAACTGTCTCAGGCTCGTTATAATTTCGATTGGAATCGTCAATTTGAGTTATCTTTAGATCCTGAAAGGGCGCGAGAATATCATGATGAAACCTTGCCCGCAGACATCTACAAAACGGCGGAATTTTGTTCAATGTGTGGGCCAAAGTTCTGTCCCATGCAAACAAAAGTTGATGCAGATGCGTTAACAGAGTTAGAGCAATTCTTAGCCCAAAAAGACAAAGAAAAAGTCGCTCAATAGTTTAGTAGGGTGGGCAATGCCCACCTTATTTTTAAATAGGAGAACAGAGGTTAATATGCAAGTCCAAATCGAAAAACAGTATTACACACCTGAAGAATATTGTCAGTTAGAAGAAACAGCAGAGTATAAAAATGAATATCGAGATGGAGAGATTATTCCCATGACAGGAGCAACAACTAATCATAATCTAATCGCTTTGAATTTCTGTCGACATTTTCCTACTAATATCAACAATGAGGATTATTGGGTTTTTATGAGTGATGTCCGGTTATGGATGTCAGACTATCGCTTATATACCTATCCGGATGTGATGGTGGTTAAAGGTAAACCTGTTTATGAAGGAAAAGGGACAAATAATATAATCAATGCGTTAATTATTGTAGAGGTATTATCGAAATCTACGAGAGATTATGATCGGACTGATAAGTTTAAATTTTATCGCTCAATTCCCGAATTTAAAGAATATATATTAATCGATCAATATAGTTATTATATTGAACAATTTTATAAACAAAATAATGGGGAATGGCTTTTTAAAACTTATGAATCAGAAAATGATATTTTAAAATTATATTCGGTGGATTTTCAACTTTCTATTTTAGATATTTATAATCGAGTAGATTTTGCTCTAGAAGAAGAATGATAAAATAGAAAAAATCAATCAATTCTAATCCTATGGAAAATACCTCAACCTTTCAAAAAGCAATAGAAACTGTCGAAGCTCTTTCGCCAGAGGAACAAACTATACTCATAGATATTATTCAAAATCGTCTAAGAGAACATAAACGCCAAGAACTCTTACAAGACATTACTGAAGCTGAACAGAATTATCTTTCAGGTAATTTTAAACAAGGTTCAGTGGCAGATTTAATGGCAGAATTAGACGAATGAAAAATTTACTTTGGACTGAGACATTTACCCGAAAGTTTAAGCGTCTAGTTCGTCAAAATCCTCAACTGCGGATACTTATCGAACAGAGGCTACAGCAGTTAAGCAAGAATCCTTTTCATCCCAGTCTACGAACCCATAAACTAAAAGGGGAATTGTCAGGAATTTGGTCATGTTCCATTGATTATAGTTATCGTATTTTGTTTAAATTTACTAGAGAGGAAAATGATATTTTGTTGCTAACGCTAGGCTCTCATAATGAAGTTTATTAGAAAACTTTCTGATTTAACAATTCATGTGTAAATTATCGACTAAAAATGACCACTTATCAGCAATTTCTTCTATCATTTTAGTGGTAGGTTTTCCCGCCCCATGACCCGCTTTTGTTTCAATGCGAATTAATATAGCTTTATCTCCAATATGGGCATTTTGTAAAGCCGCAGCAAACTTAAAACTATGGGCAGGAACCACCCGATCATCATGATCTGCCGTTGTAATCATTGTAGCAGGATAAGCAGTTTTTGACTTTAAATTATGCAAGGGAGAATAGGCATAAAGTGTCTTAAAATCTGCTTCATTTTCTGCACTTCCATATTCGGAACACCAAGCCCAACCTATGGTAAATTTATGAAATCTCAGCATATCTAACACCCCAACAGCAGGTAAAGCAGCCGCAAATAAATCGGGTTTTTGGGTGATACAAGCCCCCACTAAAAGCCCTCCATTACTACCTCCACCAATGGCTAATTTTTGAGGAGATGTATAGTTATTTTTGATTAACCATTCGGCAGCACTAATAAAGTCATCAAAAACGTTTTGTTTCTTATTTTTCATTCCTGATTGATGCCATTCTTCTCCATATTCTCCACCTCCTCTTAAATTGGGAACTGCATAAACACCTCCCATTTCCATCCAAACCAGGTTGCTAATGGAGAAATTAGGGGTTAAGGACACATTAAAGCCACCATATCCATAAAGATAAGTTGGGTTATTGCTATCAAGTTTCAATCCTTTTTTATGAGTAATAAACATGGGAATTTCTGTCCCGTCTTTACTCTGATAAAAAATTTGTTTTGTCTCAAACTCATCAGGATTAAAGTCTACATTTGGTTGACGAAAAAGGGTACTTTCTCCTGTTATAATGTCGTAACGATAAATAGTTGAAGGCGTAGTAAAACTGGTAAAATTATAGAAGGTTTCTTCATCATATCTTTTACCACCAAAACCCCCAACTGTTCCAATTCCAGGTAAGGTGACTTCCCTGATAAAATTACCTTGTAAATCAAATATTTTAATACAGGAATAAGCATCTTTGAGGTAATCACAAATAAATTGATTATTTAAAATACCAACATCTTCTAGGGTTTCGTGAGTTTCGGGAATAAGTTCTGTCCAATTTTCTTTATTAGGTTGATTAATATCAATCTTAATTACTTTACCTTTAGGGGCGTTTAAATCAGTGCGAAACCAAAAGATTGACCCATCATTATCAATAAAGCTATAGTCGGCTTCAAATTCGTTGATCAGTTCAATTACTTGAGCATTGGGGTTAGTTAAATCTTTATAAAAAATGAGATTTTTGGGATCTGTTCCTTTCCAAACACTAATAATTAAATATTGTCCATCTTCGGTAACGTTTCCACTAAACCCCCATTCTTTTTCATCAGGACGATCATAAATTAAAATGTCTTCAGATTGGGAAGTTCCTAACTGATGATAATAGAGTTTTTGATAATAATTAATATCTTCTAGTTTAGTTTTTTCCTTGGGTTCATTGTAGCGACTGTAGAAAAAACCTTGATGATCTTTTGTCCAAGATGCACCAGAAAATTTAATCCATTTGAGATGATCGGATAAGTTTTTTCCTGTTTCAATTTCTTTGACTTTCCATTCTACCCAATCTGATCCTGATGTTGATAACCCATAAGCTAAATATTGGGCATTTTTAGCAATAGATAGTCCTGATAGGGCAATGGTTCCATCTTGGGATAAGGTGTTAGGATCTAATAAAATTGTGGGTTCATCATCGAGATTTTTTAAGGTGTATAAAACACTTTGATTTTGTAACCCGTTGTTCTTAAAATAAAAATAGCGATCGCCTTCTTTAAAGGGAATACTATATTTTTCATAATCCCAGAGCTTAGTTAACCGTTGTTTAATGGTTTCTCTTGCTGAAATTTGGGATAAATAGTCAAAAGTAATCTTATTTTGCGCTTCTATCCAAGCTTGACTGTCTTCTGAGTCTGGGTTTTCTAACCAACGATAAGGATCTTTAACTTCGATCCCATGATAAACATCAATTATATCTTGTTGCGGGGTATTTGGATAGGAGAACTTAGGTGACATTTTTAGGAACTTCTGAGGTAATGACCATCGCTTACAATCTTATCATAAATTTTTATCGGAAGTTTAAGATTAACCTGATTTTAAAATTAAATTATATCTATATTTCCATAATTACCTTAATAATTAGGCTATTTTTAAAATAACATCCTAATCCCTCCTAACACCGAAAAATTATCAACGCTTTCTCCTTCTTCTCTTGCAAAATCAGATGTTTTTCCGACTAAACGTATCCAATTAATACCCAAATAAGGAGCATAGTTACGATTGATTTCATAACGTAACCGTAACCCTAATTCAACATCATTAACCCCTGAACCAATACCAAAATTTTCTACTTCTTGAGCAGCAAGATTAATTTCAAATCTGGGTTGTAAAATTAATTTTTGAGTAACTAATAATTCTTGTTCTACTTCAAGTCTTGCTGATATATCTCCATCTTCACTAATAAATAAAGCGGTATCAACTTCAAATAAATTAGGAGCTAAGCCTTCTACTCCAATGACAGCAAAGACACGACCTTTATCATCATCAGGGCTATATTCTCTATCATATCGTAAACCTACTTGTAAATCCCAAAAAGGGGCAATTAAATAACCATAAAGCAACTGTATTTCAGCGTCTCCGCTTTCTTGTTGTGCAAAAGCAACTTCTCCTTCAGTTTTTAACCAAATTCTTTCATAGTCACCTCCTATCCAACCTTGAACATCCCAATAAAATAAATCTTTTCCATCACTCCCACGATATTCTAATCGATCTACTAATAAAAGCCAAAAAATTTCGTCATCTTCTATGGGTGATGGCCAGTCTTCTTGGTTTTCTTCATTAGTATTAGGTGCTTCATATTCTTGTTGTGCGAATTCTTGATTAAAGTTTTCATTAATTATAATATTTTCGGCAAAATCTTGTTTAAATATGTCCTGATTATTGTTAGTAATAGTTTCATTGAGCTTGAAATTTTCTAAATGCTCTAAAGTTTCAGCTTTAATCATAGAAACATCCGTCAAAAGATTAACAAAAGACAATATTCCTGTAAAAATACTAGAATAAATTATTTTTTTTGAGTGCATTTAACTGGCCTCAACCGGACGATCAATAATAGCAACAGTCCGAAACATTCCTACTTTCATGTGATAAAGAAGATGACAATGTAAGGGCCATTTACCAGAAACATCGACGTTAACTTCGACAGACATTTTCTCAGCAGGTTTCACAATAACAGTATGTTTACGAGGTTTATATTTACCTGCTCCATTATCTAATTCCATCCACATTCCATGTAAATGTATGGGATGTTCCATCATGGTTTGATTGATAAAAGTTAGACGTAATCTTTCCCCTTTATAAAAGGTAATTTCTTTTTCTTCTGAATATTTTTTGCCATTAAATGACCACATATAACGTTCCATATTTCCCGTCAAATGTAGTTCTATTTCTCTGTCTGGTTTTCGTTGGTCATAACCAGGAGAAATATTACGAAGATCGCTATAAGTTAAAACACGAGTTCCTGTATTTTCTAACCCTATTCCTGGTTCATTTAAGCGACTTTGTACCATCATAGGAACACCAGCATTTCCTACTCCGAAATCATTTGAACTGTTCATTACTGCTTCATCATTAAACATATCATGATCCATCGTTGCCTGATCATTATGTTCTGACATATCATGATTCATAGTTGAATTATTATTCATTCCCGACATATCATGATTCATGTTTGAATTATTATTTATTTCCGACATATCATGATTCATGTTTGAATTATTATTCATTCCCGACATATCATGATTCATATTTGAACTATTATTCATTTCCGACATATCATGATTCATTCCCATATCTTTCATTGAACGGACGGGACGTTCTCGAAGTTTAGGAATAGGTGCGCTCATTCCTTTACTAATAGCTAAAGTTCCACGTGCATAACCACTACGATCCATTGTTTCTGCAAAAATAGTATAAGCTTCCTCTTTTCTTGGTTGTACAATAACATCATAAGTTTCTGAGACTCCAATACGAAATTCATCAACAGTAACAGGTTGAATATTCTGACCATCTGCTTGCACAACGGTCATTCTTAAACCTGGAATACGCACATCAAAAAAAGTCATGGCCGCAGCATTAATAAATCTCAATCTGACTTTTTCCCCTGGTTGAAAAAGTCCCGTCCAATTTGTTTCTGGAACTAAACCATTCATTAAATAACTATAAGTAGCACCTGTTACATCAGCAATATCTGTGGGGTCCATTCGCATTTCTCTCCACATTGAATCATCAGATAAATGCTCAATAGTTCGTCTTTGGTTGTTGTAATAAGCACTCATTTTTTTGAGATTACTTAATACATCGTGGGGGTCTTCATAAGTCCAGTCAGAGAGAATTACAACATAATCTTTGTCATATTCAAAGGGTTCTGGTTCTATGGGATCAATAATCATTGCACCAAAATGGCCCCGTTGTTCTTGTAGTCCACTATGACTGTGATACCAATAGGTTCCATTCTGAATAACTGGAAATTCATAAGTAAAGGTTTGACCTGGTTTTATTCCCGCAAAACTAACCCCAGGAACTCCATCCATTTTAGATGGTAATATGATACCATGCCAATGAATAGAAGTATCTTGATTAAGATTATTAGTAACGTTAATTTTGGCGGTTTGTCCTTCTTTTAAGCGTATTAAAGGCGCAGGAATTGTATTGTTAACGGTGATTCCTGTGGCAGCTTGACCACCAATTTTAACGCTGGTTTCTTGAATTGTTAAGTCAATAATATCAGAGTATTTTATCTCGTTTTTAGATGATTTAAGAGACTTAATAGGTTTACCATAAGCAGGAATTAAATAATCTAATCCAACAGCTAAACCTAGTCCTGTTGTCAAACGCAAAAAATTACGTCTATTTAATGGGTTTTTCATTCTTTTAGAGATATTGTTTAGAAAGCTTAAACAAAATGAATTACACCGAGAGGGTGATTTTATCGAAATCTATCAGTTAGAATCATGGGATTTTATCAAGAAAATAATCATAGATAATTTATGATTTTTTCTTTTTAGGAGGACGGGAATTTTGATCATGTCCTTCATGGTCATGATTACCACAATTATTGTACCAATCTTGTGTTAATTTAGATTGATCATTGTCCAATGTTTTCGCATTGACTGGGTTAGCAATGAACTCAATAGCAAAAGTTCCACTAATGACTATTCCCAATATTAAGGCAGATTTTAACCTTTTCATTATTGTTGAAGAATCCTAAAATTGACTACATTTTGAGTATGACAAAAGAAAATGAAATCACCATGAAATGGCTTTAAAAATTTTCAGTTTATTGTTGGGTCTGATGATGGTTCATAGTTCCGGTTCCAATTCCCACCATTTCCCCCATTTGGTGTATTTGTCCTGCTAATTGCTCCATTTCTGACATCATCTGTTGATGTTGCTTGTGCATTTGGGTGATTTCTTCTGGAGTCATTTGCTCCATTTCTTCTTGCATTTCTTTAAGCATTTGCTGCATTTGTCCGATGGATTTTTGATAACTTTGACGTATTTGCTCAGGAGTCATTGATGAGCTTGCTTGAGCGACTATAATAGGGGTAATAGGAGAAGTTTCTGCGACAACAGGAAGACTGGTTAATGATGTGCTTATTCCCAATGCGATCGCTATCATAACTTGATTACTTATAAGTTTCATGATGTTATCCTTTTTAAGTCTGATTTATCTCACTTCTATTATTGCTCCTAAAAATGAAATCAGGATGAAATGACTCTATTATTTTTTTAAGTCACAATTATTGATTATTATGTTAATCATAGAAGTATCAAAATCAAAGGGAGATAATTGAAATAATGCGTATTCTTTTAGTTGAAGATGAACCCGACTTAGGAAAGGCAATTAAACGCACTTTAACTGAACATAATTATATTGTAGATTGGGCGCAAGATGGGGAAGAAGCTTTAAGCTTTTTAGAAATGGGTTCTCAACAGTATACTTTAGGAATCTTTGACTGGTTACTTCCTAAGTTGTTAGGAATTGATTTACTCAAAAATATACGACAACAAAATAATCCTTTACCTGTTTTAATCTTAACAGCTAAAGATCGGGAAGAAGATAAGGTTATTGGTTTAGATGCAGGTGCAGATGATTATTTGGTTAAACCCTTTGGTATGGCGGAATTATTGGCAAGATTACGCGCTTTACAACGTCGTTCACCTTATATAAATCCCCAAGAATTAACTTTAGGAAATATCACTCTAGACTATGGTAAATATGCCATTTTTTATAAAAAGGGAAAGGGCAATAATCAGTTAATAGAATTAACAAGAAAAGAATTTCAATTATTGGAATATTTCATGAAACATTCTAATCAAATTGTCACCCGCGATCAATTACTCTCTCAACTTTGGGAATGGGGAAATGAACCGATGAGTAATGTTGTTGCTGCTCAAATTCGTTTATTAAGACAAAAATTGGCTCCCTATGGTGGAGAAAATTGGATTAAAACAATTTATGGATTAGGTTATCAATTTACAGTTGATAATCAAAATTAATGGGGTAGTAATGAAACAAAAACAAAAGTATTTTTCCTTATTTAAACAAACACAGAGACGTTTAGCTAGTTGGTATGTTGGAATTATTAGTATTGTTTTGATAATTCTGGGATTTGGCGTTTATGAAGCAATTATTCATGCTCATCAGATTACTATCGAAAAAGAATTAAAAACCATTGCAGGAACCCTACATGATAGTTTTGAACCGATTCTTGATCAACCTGGTATATTAGAAGATGAAGTTATTCAATTAATGCCTAATTTGTGTCGGGTTAATAATCCTTGTATTTCTAAAAATAATCTTTCTAATTATCGTTTAGGAGCAATTGAAAAGGGCCAATATTATTTACATCTCTTTGATCTTTCTGGTAATTTAGTCGCCTTTAATGGACAACAACCCAAAGGACTACCGATTAAAAAACACAAAAAAAAACAGGAAATTTTAAAAGATAGTCAACAAAAACGTTATTTACAAATTTCCTATATGTTACATAATAGAAAGGGAGAAAGTTGGGGATATCTCCAAGTTGTTAGAAGTCTTGAAGATTTTGACAATTATCTAAAAATTGTTGCTATAATATTACTATTGGGATTGCCTTTGGCGATTATTATAATTGGTGTTTCTGCTTGGATATTAACAGATTTAACCATGAAACCTGTTTATCAATCCTATCGTCAGATTCAACAATTTACTGGGGACGCGGCCCATGAATTAAGAACACCTTTAGCGGCAATTCGTGCAACAGTAGAATCTCATTTAATGAGTTCAATTTTAACAGAACAAGAAGCAAGAGAAACCTTGTCTATCTTGGGACGACAAACCCAAAGATTATCGGCTTTAGTTGCTGATTTATTAATGTTATCTCGTTTAGATTGGCAGTTAAACTCTAACTCAATTAATATTAAATATGAGAAAATTTGTCTTAATGATCTCATTAGTGATGTTTTAGAAGAATTAGCATCTTTTGCAATATCATTAGATATCGTACTACAAGCAGAAATCAGGGTTAATTATCCCTTAGAAATTCAGGGAGATACAGAACAAATTTATCGTTTACTCTTTAATTTAGTGGTTAATGGCATTCAATATACTCCCAAAGGAGGCGAAGTAATAATAATTTTAGAAAAAACGAATAAACTAGCAATAATTAAAGTAAAAGATACAGGAATTGGCATTAATTCACAAGCCTTACAACATATTTTTGAAAGGTTTTATCGGGTTGATCAAGGTCGTTCGAGAAAAGAAGGGGGTTCAGGGTTAGGGTTATCCATTTCTCAAGCGATCGCCCAAGCTCATCATGGTACAATTGAAGTGAGAAGTGAAGTTAACAAAGGCAGCTTATTCATCGTTCAATTACCCAAAATATTGTAGGGGTAATTCATGAATTACCCCTACAAATTCTAACCTATCCAGTTACCATGAAACCCACTAGGAACCCGCACAGGTAAATGTATCGTTGCGATGGGTTCCTTTTCAAAATTAGCAGGATCAATAATTAATAAATCACTGGTATTTGTATTCTCATTGTAAACGAAAGTAACAACATAACCATCTAATTCACCTGATTTATTTGGGTGGGGTATAAAGGAAGCTTCACCGCAATAACAACCTGATTTTAGTTGATGAGTTTTATGGTTTTGGTTAACCATATCATATTGAATTAAAGCAGGAAAATAGCCAATAATTTGTTTTTTAGCTAGTAAGTCATTGTCAATATAAGGGGTATAACCAAAGCGGTAAGGTTGTCCCATTCTACGACTATCAATAATAGGAAATTCAATGGAATGATCATCAATAGATTTTTGATTAATTTGATGAGTTTTCAAATCAATAGTCATTCTTTGTAGATTAGATTTATTAGATGAAATTGCTTCTAGATTGGTTTCTAGGTTCATTTTAGGATAGTGAACATAATCAATTGTTAATTGATTATCTTTTTCAAAAGAATTCATAAAATGCCATAGCCAAAAAGCTTCTGTTTTCAGATAAATAGGTTTTTTTTCAGGATGATGACGATCAACTAAAATAATGGTTGTTCCCCCTTCAGGTTCCCAAGTAAAAGGGGTATTATTTGCCTTAGCTTTTTCCATATTAAAAATCAAAGGACAGTCAAAGAAAATGGCATAATTTTCAGTGAGTGCCATATCATGTATTAGTACAGGTTTGGCAATTTCAATGGGATAATTTCTAATAATTTTTCCTTGTTTATCAGCAATATAATAATGTAAATAAGGTGAATTAAAAAATGAATAACGATAGAAATGTAATTCTCCTGTAGTATAATCAACTTTGGGATGGGCTGTCATAGACTGTTCTAAATTACCCTGAAAATTCCATTCCCCAACTGTCTCTAATTCTTGCGTTATTTCATAGGGTAAACCAATCTCATATAAAGCCAAAAGTTTGCCCCCATGGGACATAATATTTGTATTCGCATAATTCTTAAATTTTAATTCATCAAGTTCTTTTCCTTCAAACCTTTCATAAGCAAGTCCGCGAGTTTGAATCCAACGATTTTTATAACTAGCTTTTCCATTTTCCAAGTAAATTCCATGTAACATTCCATCCCCTTCTAAGGGATAATTATAAGACTCAGGTTTAAACATGGGATTAGGGCCATTACGAACATACATCCCCTTAATTTCTGGTGGAATTGTTCCCGATACTTTCAAATTACTAATATCAAGTTCTTGGAAAACTGGGGCATTAATTCCCTTCAAAAAACTATTGTCACTTTTCCAACTTTTGTAAGAACTATATTGTTTATACATGGGTTGAGATTGTACAGGTAAATTATGCAATGCCATCGTTCCCAAAGCGGTTAAGGTTGATTGAATTAAAAAGTCTCTTCTTTTCATGATTTTAATCCTTAAAATTTACTATTTTTGAGCATTTTTGTGGCCAGTTGTGTATCAATAGCAATGCTATCAGTCGGAAAATTACGCATTACATCTATTGCTGTCCATCCCTCTTTATCCTGATGAATAGCAGCAGAAACTAAGGCTCCACGAATGGCATAAAATCCATTAGAATTAGGATGGGTACTAAAAATTTGACCCATACTTTTTAATAAATCTTCCATTAAAGGAGTTCGCAATAAACGAGAAAATCTTACCCCATTAATAGTATGACGTTGCTGTAAAGTTTGACGCAGTTCAATTAAAGTCTGCTCATCAAATTGACTAGCATAAAGAGCAAATTCTTTCGTAATTCTTCCCTCTTTAGCATAAACTTCTAAAGAATCAACAGATAAGGGAAAATTGAACGGGCCATAAATAAAGTAAATTTTGTCTGCACTTAAAGCAGCTTGTGGAATTAAAGGAATAATTAATCCCCATAATCCCAACCAAAAACAAGAAAGTTTGGTCATATTTGTAACAGTAAATTTGTTGGAACTAAATAGGTTGCGGTGAATTGCTAATAAGGTTACAGTAAGTCCACAACTGAGGGCCTTGTAATTAATCAAATATTAACAAAGCAACGGGAAAACCTAAATTTTGGTGAACCCCTTTACAGATTTTAAGATTAACTTTATAGTTAAATTGTAGGTTAGTTAATTTTGTAACAGAAAAAGTCTTTAAAGATGAGTAATCAAGCAACTACTACTATTCAGATTGAACATCAACCCAGTGAAGCACGTTTACAAGAATTAGGGGTTAAACGCTGGCCCATTTGGAGTAAAGAAGTCTCTGTCTTCCCCTGGACGGCTCTCCCGACATCTTGGTATAAAATGTATAATCAGATACAATACTTAAGATGGTGGGTTACGACGCGGATTAAAACTTATTAGTTTTTCCTCAAAATCGTTGCCGCGTCTAACCCACCCTACGAATTATAAGCTTTACTTATCACCACAGGTACGGGAGAGCCAATCTAACTAAATTATTTTGAGCAATATGTCAATTTCTAAACCGGAAATAAAACAACTCTTAGAAAGAGTCATTTTTGAAGAAACTCATCCCGAAGACTGGGTAGAAGATGTTTGGGCTTTAAGTGCCATGCACGGAGACAGTGGAGCAAAATTACTTGATGTTTTTTATGCCTTAATTGAATGTTGTTCTGAGGAACAATTAGAAAATTTATTGCATACTTTATATCAAAAACAACTAAAATAGGACTGACGAAACACCAACCTAATTTATGTTTTTTGTAGGGGCAATTCATGAATTGCCCCTACGGGTAGCTTAAACCCTTCGGGCTTTGGTAAGCTTAAAAGACCTTAGCTTCAAGAGATTTCAAGTATTCAGTATTAACCCGTGATTCGCGGGTTAAGGCAATTTTACCAGTGCGGGCCACTTCCCTAATACCAAACTTATTTAACATCTGAAAAATTGCTACCATTTTACCAGGATCACCAACAACTTCTACGGTAACAGTTTCTTCAGACATATCAACAATTTTCGCTCGAAAAACCTGCACTAATTCCAGCACTTCTGCTCGGTTAGCTGCACTGGCATTGACTTTAAGTAACATTAATTCTCGTTCAACACAAGGGGTTTGAGTAATATCATTAACCTTAAGAACATTAATCAATTTATAGAGTTGCTTCGTTAATTGTTCAATGCTATTATCATCCCCAGGAACCACCATTGTGATCCGGGAAACCCCAACTTGTTCGGCGGGCCCCACAGCTAAACTTTCAATATTGAACCCACGACGGGCAAATAAACCAGCGATACGGGTTAAAACTCCCGCTTCATCTTCAACTAAAACAGAAAGAGTATGTTTCATGGTTATCAATAGGAAAATCTGGCAAACAATCAGAAATTAAGCACAATCCTAAGATGATTATTGCTTATTTTCGCTTTCTTTTTTCCTTGGTCTTTCAGATTATCATAACAAAGAGAGGAAAGCCCAAAATCTTGAGTTAAACTATCATTTTTTAACCAAAACGATAGCCAAACCCCCGCACAGTAATTAAATATTGCGGTTGACCGGGATCTTTTTCTAATTTCTCCCGTAACCAACGAATATGGACATCAACGGTTTTGGTATCCCCCAAAAAATCTGGCCCCCAAATTTGTTCAATTAATTGATCCCGTGACCAAACACGGCGCGGATAGCTCAGAAATAGCTCTAATAAGCGATATTCTTTGGGAGAAAGGTTAACTTCTTCCCCTCGAACCAACACCCGACATTCTTCGCTAAATAGGGTAATATCCCGGAAATGTCGCACAGGCGCGGACGACACATTATTAAAGCCTTGACGACGAATCAAAGCCCGACAACGAGCCACTAATTCCCGCATACTAAAGGGTTTGGTTAAATAATCATCGGCCCCCACTTCTAACCCCAAAACCCGATCAGTTTCACTGGCCTTGGCACTCAGAATTAAAATCGGCACAACATTGCCTTGATAACGTAACAAGCGACAAATATCTAAGCCGTTAACCTGTGGTAACATCAGATCCAAGATCAGCAAATCAAACCGGATTTGTCCTGGGTTCGGGTTGTCTTCGTCTTGCTGAAATAAATTTAAGGCAGTCCGTCCATCTGTTGCTGTTACAACTTCGTAACCTTCATCTTCTAAAGCCAAAACAATCATATCTCGGATGACATCTTCATCCTCTACCACGAGAATGCGGTAAGTCTGAACAACAGAGGGGTTAGGGGAATTTTGAGACACTTCAAAACACAGCATAATTACTCAACAGTTTGGTTCTAGGCCAACATATACAACAAAATTGGACATTTTGGGTAAAAAACTTTCTTTATTCTTTATTAATGTTAATTGATTATGTTATTACATCTCAGTACCTGGCCAGAAGTTGAACATTATTTAGAAACCAATCAAGGTATCATTATTCCTATTGGTTCAACGGAACAACATGGCCCCACTGGCCTCATTGGAACAGATGCTATCTGTGCAGAGGCGATCGCTAAAGGAGTGGGAGAGGCAACTAATAGCTTAGTGGGGCCAACAATTAATGTAGGAATGGCTTTACATCATACGGCTTTTCCTGGCAGCATGAGTTTACGTCCTAGTACCTTAATTCAGGTGATCATTGATTATCTTACCTGTTTAACTGAAGCGGGGTTTACGCGCTATTTTTTTATTAATGGTCATGGGGGCAATATTGCCACCTTAAAAGCGGCTTTTTCCGAGACTTATTATCAGTTATCTCAGCTAAAAATTGCCAAAGCTGATCAAGTTCATTGTCAAGTTGGTAACTGGTTTATGTGTCGTTCTGTTTATCAAAAAGCAAAGGAATTATATGGGGAGCAAGAGGGTTCCCATGCAACCCCTTCTGAGGTTGCTTTGACTCAATATGTGTATCCTGAGTCTATTAAAAATGCGCCTTTATCTGCTGATGTGGGGTCAGGATATCCCATTTATGGAGCAGCAGATTTTCGCGCTCATTATCCTGATGGTAGAATGGGATCAAATCCCGCTTTAGCAACCCCTGAACATGGGAAAGAACTCTATGAATTAGCGGTTAAAGAGTTGAGTGAAAGTTATCTTAAATTCTTGAATGCTGATTAATATAAAAGTTATAATTTTTTGATAATAATTGTAAAATGATGGCTATCAAACGTTCTAAAACTTCTAATAATCCTCCCGAAAAACCATCAAAATCACCTGAAGTAAAAAGAGAAAATAAAGAGTTACTTTCCCAAAAAGTAACGGAAAGAGAACAAGATAGCTTAGAAGAAAGTATTCGTCCTCATTGCTTCAATGATTATATTGGACAGCGGGATCTTAAAGATATTTTAGCAATTGTCATGGGAGCCGCCAAAACTAGAAATGAACCCATCGATCACTTATTATTATATGGGCCCCCTGGCTTGGGTAAAACTACAATTTCTATAATTTTAGCCTCCGAAATGGGCGTTAATTGTAAGATAACGGCTGCTCCTGCTCTAGAAAGACCAAGAGATATTACAGGATTATTAGTAAATCTTAAACCAGGAGATATTCTCTTTATTGATGAAATTCATCGCCTTAACCGTTTAACAGAAGAACTTCTTTATCCTGCCATGGAAGACTACCGTCTTGATATTACCATTGGCAAAGGACAAGCTGCTAGAATCCGTAGTATTCCTCTGCCTAAATTTACCTTAGTCGGAGCAACTACCAAAGTTGGGGCCTTAACTTCTCCTCTACGCGATCGCTTTGGACTAATTCAACGTTTAAAATTTTATGAACCTGATGAATTAAGCTTAATTATTTTACGCACCGCCAAGATTTTAAACACATCAATTACTCAAGAAGGGGCCCAAGAAATTGCCCGTCGTTCTAGAGGAACCCCTCGCATTGCTAACCGTTTATTACGAAGGGTTAGAGATTATATTCAAGTCAAAAAATTCGAGACAATTACGCAAGAATTCGCCGCAGAAGCTTTAGATATTTATCAAGTTGATCCCCAAGGACTAGATTGGACAGATCGCCTCATTTTAACAACTATGATTAATCAATTTAATGGGGGCCCCGTCGGGTTAGAAGCGATCGCAGCATCTACGGGAGAAGACAGCAAAACCATTGAAGAAGTTTACGAACCCTATTTATTACAAATTGGTTATCTTAATCGTACTCCAAGGGGAAGAATTGTAACCCCTGCGGCCTATCAACACTTAGGCCAAAACGGAGAAGAACAGTTATCGATTTTTGATGATTTGCTGTAATCAAAATCACAGCCAGATTCACAGTTTTGATTTATCTTTGACCTAAAAGTTCTTTTTGCATTGTTTTATTTTTCCATGAACGTTAACCCTAATATTATTATTTCTGCCCCCCATATCATGATTCCTAAAACCTATTGGAATCCCTTATTAGGAGAAATTTTGCGAGAAGCGGATCTGATTAATTCTGCTCAATTACAAACCGCATTAATGGATAAAAGCGAACATAAATGGCAGCGCATTGGGGAAATTTTAGCCTTACGAGGTTGGTTAAAACAGGAAACCGTTGATTTTTTTGCCGAAGAATGGAAAACCTGTTTACAACAAGGGGCCCAATATCCCATTGGAGAATATTTGAAACAAGCTGCCCTAATTAATGAGGCGCAAATTCAACAAATTTTAAAAGAACAACAACAACTTAAACTAAAGTTTGGGGAAATTGCAGTGGCGAAAGGCTTCGTTAAACAAACAACCATTGACTTTTTTCTCCATAATTTATTTGGTTATTGTTCTCAGGAATTCTTATTTGTTGCTTAAGTTCAAGAAACCCTATAAATTTACAACAGATTAGAACCCTAATATTAATTCTGTTCCTCAGTAAGATCAGTTACCGAAAGTTTCTCAATATTCCAGAATGCGCCCCCTAATGGTGAATATTGAATCCCGTCAAAACGGTTTCTAACCGCCGCTAAAGAATAAGGATTAACTAAATAAATAAAGGGTAAATATTCTGAGACTAATTCCTGGGATTCATTATAAATTTCTTTGCGCTTTTCTAGGACTAATTCTTGAGATCCAGCAACATATAAAGCTTCAATTTCTTTTTCCCAGTCAGCAAAAACTTGTCCGGTAATAGGTTGACTTCCTGCTTGGGGTTTTTGGTTAAACATATGTAAATTACCATCGGTGTACCAAATATTAGGTGAATGGGGTTCATTTCCTCCTGTAAATCCAATAATATGTGCCTCCCAATCTAAGGAATTACTAAGTTTATCAACTAAAACATTA
The DNA here is from genome assembly GCF_034931425.1 of Crocosphaera sp. XPORK-15E. Lineage (NCBI taxonomy): Bacteria > Bacillati > Cyanobacteriota > Cyanophyceae > Chroococcales > Aphanothecaceae > Crocosphaera > Crocosphaera sp. XPORK-15E. The sequence continues at coordinate 48,360 of NZ_JAYGHQ010000003.1, read as the reverse complement.
AACGCTAAGGGACTGAAATCTACTTGCATTCCTAACTTTCTCAAATCTTCTTTAATTTGGGCCCCCATTGCTTCTCGAATTTTATTCCCTGCATTAGTAATTAAGGTAAACTGTACGCGATTTCCTTTACTATCCAATAATTCGCCCCCTTGATTATACTTAAAACCTTCTTGTAAAAGCAATTTTTTGGCTTTTTCAGGATCATAATCATACCCCTTGACTGATTTATTATAAAAGGGAGATTGCACAGATTCTTGGGTATTTTGTGGCCCACCTAAACCTCGATAAATATTATTAATAATCCGAGGGCGATCAATACCATAAGCAATGGCTTTTCTGAAATTGACGTTATTAAACCAAGCTGATTTAATGGGATCAATTAATGGTTTACCATCTCGTTTGCCTTTGTTTAAATTTAAAGACATAAATGTTGTTCCATAAGCAGGGCCACCATTGAAAATGGTAAAATTTCCGCGATTTTCTTCCTGTTTTAAGAGAGAAAAATATTCAGGGGTAACACTAATTGAGTCTAAACTTCCTGAGCGAAATTGTAATAAAGATGTATCGGTAGATTCAACAATTGCCCAAACCACTCTATTAATATTAGGTAGTTGTTTTTCTTGTTCATCTTTTTTCCAATAATAAGGATTTTTCTCAAAAATAATGCGCTGACTGGTAACATATTCTTTGAGTTTATAAGGGCCATTCACAATAATTTCATCAGGGGGTGTATCTGTCCCCCAAGCTGTTAAAAATGCTGGATTTCCTTCTTGATCTTTTTGTTCTATCGTTTTGCGTAATATATGGGCTGGTAAAATTGGAATACTAGCATTGTCTAAAAAAGGCGCGAAAGGTTCAGTAATTTTAAACTCAATTCGTCGATCATCTAATTTTTTAATCGTCGGAAAATCTCCACTTTTGCCAACTCTAAAACTATCCCGATAATTATTAGGTATTTTCTCATTCAAATATAAATCATTATAACTAAAAACAACATCATCAGCAGTTAAAGGCTTACCATCAGACCATTTTAATCCTTCTCTTAAGGTGAAAATAATGGTCAATTTATCATCAGAAAATTCCCAAGATTCTGCTAAAGCTGGTTCTTTTTCTGCCGTCAAAGGATTTTCGGTAATTAGTCCCTCATAAGTCAAACCAAAGACATTAGGAGATTCTTGAGATAAGACAGCATTAAAGGTTTTAGGATCACTTAAAACTGACAAAACAACTTGATTTTGACTCTCAGATGAGGCACAAGCTGTTAATGATAATACACATAAACCGATTAAAATAAAGCTTAATACACGACGATACATTGTTTTTATTGTCTCAAAATATTTCATGATTAATAACTAGCCAAGGGTTGATTTATTCCTACTATAACACGATGTTAACAAGCAAATAAGCTTTTGAAAATTAGGATATAATACAAATAGCCTCCTCATTGCCTCGAAGGAACATCTCAAAATAATAGATTTAATCGGAGAGTAACATGATGTCCAAGGTAACAGATAATGACATTAAAGAGCTAAAAGATTTGATCATCAGTAATCAAACACTCCTAGAAACAAGATTAACTGGTATTGAGAAGGGGCAAGCTGACTTAAAAGAACAGTTAACAGGAATTGATAAACAATTAACTGTAATTGAAACCCGTTTAGAGGACTGGAAACCATCTATGGATAAAATTCCAGACTTAGCTGAAAAGGTTGGAGAACTAAAGAATTGGAGACAGATATTAATCATTGCTTTAACAGCCCTCATTAGTAGTTCAATTACTTGGGGAATTCGAGGAGGAAGTCTCAAACCTTAACCGTAATTATTCGTCTTCAATTGTTTTCAAATTATACATCCTCTCATATCTAATTAGGAGTTTAATCCATGAGTCAAGAACCCGTTACCATTACTTATTCCCTTGAGGAAGTTTTAGCTAGATTAGAGCAAAAGATAGATAAACAATCAGAACAAATTGCCAGAATTGAAGCTACATTACAAGCACAACAGCCAATAATCCAAAAAATCCCAGATTTAGCTGAAAAGGTTGGAGAACTAAAAAACTGGAGACAGATAGTAATCATTGCTTTAACAGCCCTCATTAGTAGTTCCATTACTTGGGTAATTAGAGCGGGAAGTTTCAAACCTTAACGGCAATTATTCGTCTTCAATTGTTTTCAAATTATACATCCTCTCATATCTAATTAGGAGTTTAACCGATGTCAGACCTTGAATTTCACCGAAGATTATCAGCCCTAGAAAGACGACTCAGCAAGCTTGAAGATGGGTATAAAGAATTAGATAATGTAGTAGATCCTAAAGGATGGATCGGAGAAGCTTTTGAGTTACTTGAGAAAGATATCGATGAGGTTAAGCAAAAACTCAACGAAGTGGACGGAAAAATTGATGTCATTCTTCAACATTTGACGGGAATGAATAAAAGTTAATTAAAATGGCTCTACCGAACCTGCTATGTAGGTGTTGATTTAGCATAAAAAGTTCGGTAGAACCATTAAAATCAAGTATCAATAACGAATTCGCGGGTCGACATAAGCATTAGCTAAGTCAATTAAAATACTGACAAAGACAACAATGCCCCCAAAAAAGACCATAATTCCTTGCACCGTAGGGTAGTCTCTCACTGCGATCGCTTCATATAAACGGTTGCCTAACCCTGGCCAAGAAAAGGTGACTTCTGTTAAGACTGCGCCCCCTAATAAGGCAGCAAAGGTTAATCCTAAGACAGTAATCACAGGAATTAGAGCATTTTTCAAAGCATGAGCCAATAAAATTCGTCTTTCGGGGATACCTCTTGCCCTTGCTGCCTCTACATAATCAGCTTGTAAGGTTTGTTTAAGGTTTACCCTAACCATTCGTTCAAAAATTCCACTTAATAATAATCCCAAGGTAAAACAAGGTAGAATTAAATAATAAATGGCGGTAAAAAATTGCCCCAAATTGCCACTAAATAAGCTATCAATAGTATAAATTCCGGTTAGTCCATTGGGGGAAACTTGGTCAAGGGGAAAACGAGTTCCCAAAGGAAACCAACGTAACTGGACGGCAAAAATTAATTGGAACAACATTCCAACCCAAAAAATGGGTAAAGAATAGGTAATAATGCCAAATAATCGCCCACCCACATCAATTGCAGTATTCGGACGAGAAGCGGAGAGAATACCCAGACTCACCCCAATAACGATGGCAATAATCATACTATAAAAGGTCAGTTCAGCAGTGGCCGGAAAATGTTGGGCAATAATTTCCCAAACCGACTGTCCTTGACTGGTAATGGACGTTCCTAAATTCAAACTCAGTAATTGTCCGAGATAGGTGATATATTGCAGCCACAGGGGTTCATTTAAGCCTAAACTTTCCCTTAAAGCTTCTTTTGTGGCTTCAGGGGCGCGGTTTCCCAGAATTGCGTCTGCTGGATCACCAGGAGTCGCCCGCAGCAGCAAAAACACCAAAGTAACAATTGTCCACACCATAAGGGGGGCCAACAAGAGACGGGCTAGGAGATAATATTGTATGGCTTTAGAACGGGACATTAGCGGTTATGTAAAATACCAAATTTGGTTCTTATTTTAAGGGGTTGGTGGCTCATCGTCACTATCGGACTCAAATAGATTTTCTCCAATGCCTAATTCTCGTTTAGAGAGTTTAATTTGTTTCCAAAGGTCTTTAATTTGTTTATAAGCTTGTTCTGATTTAATTTTGCCAGCAGTTTCTAGATTACAAATATAGCTAACTCGTTGGGCAAATTCCTGTAAGTTAGCGTTAAAAACCAAATTTTCTGGTTTAACTTCCCCATAGTAACGACCATGAGGGTAGAAAAATTCATCTTTATTTGAATCTGAGGACATAAAAGCGGTTTCCTCTGGGGAAAGTTGACAGCGTTAATAATTTCAATGATTACTTATTTTCTGAAAATAGGATATTAAAAAATTTTAAGCTTGAGTAGATAAATTACATTCCTCTATAGTTTTACCATAAATTTTTCTATTTGACACGAATGTTAATTTAGCATTTGTGTTAAACTATTAGCTATTGGTGTGAATTTAATGAGCAAAGGATATCAATGAAAGCAGCTTATTTAGGTTTCGTAACTATTCTGAGTACCGTTACCTTGACTGTGCCAATTTCAATTATGGCACAAGATCCCCCGGCTGAAACTTATCAACCTGGTTTTTGGCAACCTGTGGCACGATTTGATCCTAAAAAACCCGTCGAAGTTAAACTGATTAATAAAACTGAATTATCTTTAGAATATGATTTAACTGACGTAGAATTTGTTAATCCTGATACCCTATCTCCAGGGGAAACGGGAATCCTCAAAAATTTTGGTAACTCTGCTTATATTGTTGTTTATACCCTTACTCCACCTAATCCAGAAACTCCCTTTACCCTCAAGTTTAATATTGATGTCACTGCTGATAATATTGTCACCGTAACGATTGAAAAAGCAGCACCTAATTTCTTTGGTCATCGTACCTTTAATTTACAAAAAACTGGTGCAATATTTGTTTATTAACTAACCCATTAACCATCATTGATGAACATTAAAACCCCCGTTGTGATTTATGATCAGGGAGATGTTTTAATTTTTGAGTCAATTAAAATCGCTGAATCCTATCTGGAAAGTATTGATATTCCTGGATATCTTGCTTATGATTGTGAAGGTCGATTGTTAAAATTAATCCCTGAAAAACAGCGAGTTAAAATAGAACTGGCTGAAAGTGAATCTTCTCATCAGCATCAATTACAGCAAATTTTAATTGACTTTTTAACCAAACTTGGTCATGATTTCCTTGAATTATCCCAAATGTCTTTAGGGGAATTAGTGACAAAAAGTTTAGTTTATAAAACTCAATAAATAGCTTAGAGGATATTTTGTTATCATGTAATTGTGTGTACATATTAGAGATTAAGCTATATGTCAAGTATTGAATCAGTTGGGATGAATGAGTTTAGCACAAACTTATACAAGTATACCAAAGAAAATCAGGAACCGATTGCTTTAACTTCTCATGGGGAAACAATTGGTTACTATATTCCTACTCAACCACAGAAAAAAGATATAGAGTCTTTACGTCAAGCTGTTCTCAAACTCAGTCATATTTTAGCTGGAAAAGGACTGAGTGAAGATGATATTGTGGCTGATTTTCAGAGCTTGAGAAAACAGAGTGATTAATGACCAAGCAAACAAAAATTATTGTTCTGGATGCCAATATTCTTATTCGTGCAGTTCTAGTAATAAAGACTTTTTCTCTGATCGCTGAAAATAGAGGAAAGGTACTTTTTTGTACACCACAAATTTGTTATCGTGAAGTTATTTTTCATATCCCTAATATTGCTCGAAAACGTCATATAAGTCCCACGGAAGAACAGGAGATATTAAAAACTCTCAATAAGCTAAAACAAGTTGTTAGTGAAATAGAAGAAGATATTTATAGAGATTTTAAGGAAGAAGCGTTAAGTCGCATTAGAGAAAGGGATGAAAAAGATTGGCCAATTGTTGCATTAGCTCTTGCTTTTGGCTGTCCTATTTGGACAGAGGATCAAGATTTCTTTGGCATAGGTATTGCTACATGGAAAACTAAAAATATTGAAATTTTCTTCCACGAATTATGATAATATTAAGTCCATAAATAAGAACTATAGCTTCTCAAAAATCACGGATAAATTATTAGCGGGCATTGTTATCATCTCTTTAAAGATTAACCCTTGATTTTGAGCAACAGTAACCACATCTTCTAAGTTACGAACTCCCCATTCTGGATTTTGACTTTGTAAAGATTGATCAAAAGATTGGTTGCTTGGTGCGGTATGTTTTCCCCCTTGTTTATAGGGGCCATATAAATATAAAATCCCCCCTGATGACAATAAACGGCCTGCCCCTTGCATCAGTCCTAAACAAGCTAACCAAGGAGAAATATGAATCATATTAATATTAACAATTGCTGCAATATTAATCTTTTGTTGTTCAACTTCCCAAACAGAATCTTGAGCATTAATATTAAGGGGAGAATGAAGATTATCCGTAGGAAATTCTTGTCGCCAAGCTTCAATACTATCCCTTAACATCTGATTAGGATCAGAAGGTATCCAGTGACGAGGATGTAAAGCAGGGGCAAAAAAAATAGAATGTTCTCCCGTTCCGCTGGCAATTTCTAGGATATTTCCTGATGGGGGAAGAACCCTTAATAAGACTTCTAAAATAGCTTCACGGTTGCGTTGAGTTGCGGGGGCAAATTGTTTAAAATCATTCATAATTTATTGTGTTAAAACTCCTGCACGACAATCTTTTAACCAAAGACTAATTGCTTGACCGATCGCACCATTACTGGCATCTTGGGGAGGTAAAGGCGGATCACCTTGTTGTAAATCTGCCAACTGAGAAAAGAGTAACACCGATCGCCAACCATCAGAACTTGGGGTCAAAAATAACCAATAATAATTTTGTAACTCAATTGCTTCCTCTCGACTATATTGCCTTTCTAAAGTTGTAAAAAACACCTGCTGAGTCTGATCAGCTAAAACAGGCTGATATTGTAAATTAGTTAGGGGTAAAGGCTCAAATTCCGGTCTACCTGCAATAATGACATGATTATAAGCATCAACAGTGCGATCGCCTCGTCTGGCCCGTTGAGTCACGCGGTTGGCATAACTGGGTAAATCTTTTAACATCAAGGTCATGAGGGTTTCAAGATCCGAAGGACAGGCCAGCCTGATAATTTTATTTTCAGCATCAACCCTTTCCCCCATGATCAGATTAAGCAGTAATAACAGTCCTAACAGCCAAGGTTTCATAGTTCGTTGATGATACGTTCCCACGCCATAACAGGATCATCTGCCATTGTAATCGGACGACCAATAACTAGGTAATCTGCTCCCGCTTCTAGGGCTTTTTGGGGAGTCATCACCCGTCGCTGATCTCCTGCTTGGGCCCAAGTCGGACGAACCCCAGGACAGACTAAAACAAAATCTTTGCCACAGACTTGTCTAAGTTGACTGACTTCATGAGGAGAACACACCGCCCCATGAATGCCGCATTCTTTGGCTAATAAAGCCATCTGTAGGGCGTATTCAGGGAGTTCTAGGGGAACTTTGAGGTCAAAAGCTAAATCCCGTGAATTAAGACTGGTGAGGAGAGTAATGGCTAATAATTGAGGGGGGGAGGGACTGTCAGCAATGGCTTCTCTTGCCGCTTTTAAGGCGTTTTGACCGGCCGTTGCGTGGAGAGTGAGTAAGTCTACCCCATAGTGACTGGCCGAACGACAGGCCCCGGCCACAGTGTTGGGGATATCATGAAATTTTAGGTCTAAAAAAATGCGTTTTTGACGATCTTTGAGATGTTTCAGAATATTGGGGCCAGCAGCGACAAATAATTCTAAGCCAACTTTCCAAAACGTCACTTGAGGAAGTTGATCAATCAGGGCGATCGCCGCTTCTTGGGTAGGGACATCTAAGGGAACAATCAGGCGATCGGCGGGTTTCATAAAAACTTTAGGACTTACATATAAAGGATATCTGTAGGGGTAATTTATGAATTGCCCCTACAAAAAACTGAAAAAGGGAAGTTTCCGGTTGTTAGTCTAGGGACTGACAACGGTTTAACCTCCCCTCAAACGCTTCTTAATGCTTGAAAATTAGCTTTCTTTGCTGAGAAACTTTTGAACTTGTCCAATAGCAGCAGCGGCAATATTAAAAGCTGCCCAACTAGCGGCAATGAGAAGGGGAGCAACAACGACTAAAACGCGCCAATCCATCTTTCTAGTTTCCTCTTGTTAATTGTTATGGAACTTTGTTGAAAATTTTATTAAATCCATATTACCACCAAGGCGCAAATTTCTAGCTTTTCTGTTAAGGATGGAAAACATCGATGGGAAATTGGAGACAAACTTTAAATACCTTGATACACTAGCTTATAGACTGATTGTCAGTAAAATGTTTTAAAACCAACCCTTAAGCTTAATTATCTTGGGCCATACCATTAATGATCTCTATTTACATCCTCACCTATAACGAACAAGTGGATATTGCGGAGTGTATTGAGTCCGCCCTTTCCCTCTCGGATGATATTATTGTCGTTGATTCCTTTAGCAGCGATCGCACTGTAGAAATTGCCTCTGGTTATCCGGTTCAAATTATTCAACATAAATTTGAAAGTCACGGGAAACAACGAACCTGGATGTTGAAAAATATCCCCACCAAAAATAACTGGGTTTATATTCTCGAAGCAGACGAACGCATGACCCCTGAATTATTCGCTGAATGTGTCGCCGCAAGTCAAAGCAAAGAAGCGGTGGGTTATTATGTGGCAGAACGGGTCATTTTTATGGGTAAATGGATTCGTCGCAGTACCCAATATCCCCGTTATCAAATGCGTTTGTTTGAAAAAGGAAAGGTCTGGTTTGGAGATTATGGCCACACGGAAAGGGAAGTTTATAGCGGCCCTGTGAGTTTTCTCAAAGAAACCTATCCTCATTATACCTGTGGTAAAGGGTTAAGTCGTTGGATAGAAAAACATAATCGTTATTCTACTGATGAGGCTAAAGAAACCCTTTATCAATTACAACAAGGAGGGGTTAATTGGAAAAAATTATTCTTTGGGTCTAGTGAGGTTGAACGACGACGGGCCCTCAAAGATTTATCCCTAAGAATGCCTTTTCGTCCGATTATTCGTTGGTTTTATATGTATTTTATTTTAGGGGGCATTTTAGACGGCAAAGCTGGTTTTGCTTGGTGTACCTTACAAGCTTTTTATGAATATCTCATCCTCTTAAAAGTTGATGAATTACGGGAGACTAATCTAGAGTCATCCTATCCTAATTCCCTGAAATATCCTAATACTGAAGAACCTTCTAATCAATCAGAATCTTTATCTTTGTAAATCAATTATTCGAGACAATTTAAGGTTATTTTTGGGGATATTTATACCCAAAAAATTAAATTTATGGAAAATCGTTTTAATGTTCTCGATCTGATCATCAAGCTCTTTTTTATAGGCTTGTTATTTGTTTGGTGCTTTATTCTCCTGCGTCCCTTTATCGAAATTATTCTCTGGGGAATCATTCTAGCGATCGCCATATTTCCCCTATTCTTATGGCTGAAAGCTCGTTTAGGGGGACAGGGAAAATTATCCGGGACGATTCTCGCCTTAATGGGGGTGGCTGTTATTATTGGCCCAGTAAGTGTGATGGCCACTGTTTTTGTCAGTAATGTTGATACCTTCGCCAATAGCCTAGGGGCAGGTAAATTCAGTGTTCCGCCTCCCCCCGAAGGTGTCGCTACTTGGCCCTTTATTGGGCAATGGGTCAATAATATTTGGCAATCAGCATCAGTTAACTTAGGAGCAGTATTAAGTCGATTTCAGCCACAAATTGAGGCTTTAGCGAAAAACCTGATCTTCTTAGCCGCTAATATTGGTCTAGTTCTACTGAAGTTTATCGTCTCTATTATCCTTGCTGGATTACTGATGATCAATGCTGAGGGTTTAAACCGTCGGCTGAGTCAGATTGTGTTAAGGTTGACCCCGAAACAAGGTCAAGGGTTTTTGCAACTGGCCACAGCTACCATTCGCGGGGTGACTCGTGGCATCATTGGGGTTGCTATCTTACAAAGTCTTCTCATTGGCCTTGGTTTGATAGTCGCTCAAATTCCCTTTGCTGGCTTATTAACCCTTCTCTGTTTAATTTTAGCTATTGTTCAGATCGGGCCGGGTTTAGTGGTGTTTCCCACCATCATCTTTGCTTGGTCAACCATGGGTACCATGAGCGCATTATTGTTCACTCTCTGGATGATTCCGACAACCTTAGTTGATAATATCCTCAAACCAATTTTAATGGCTCAAGGATTACCTGTCCCCACAGTTATTATTTTAATTGGGGTTCTTGGGGGAACTTTAGCCCATGGAATTTTGGGTTTATTTATTGGCCCAGTCATCCTCAGTCTGGGTTATGAGTTAATCATGGCCTGGGTTAATTTTGAGTCTTCACCCGTCTCAAGTGTTTCTGATGGTGAAAATTGAGCTTTCCTTTCTCAAAAAACATAGAATATTCAAGGTGAAATGATAAACTTGAATTCAATTTAAAACCGGATAGGCAATATTCATGATCACTCGTCGAGATCTTAAACAATTACAGTCTTTGGTCAAGATTCCCGCTCTTTCCATTTTATTACCCACCCATCGGACATCCCCTGATAACAAAAAAGATCCCATTCTGGTTAAAAATCTGGTTGATGAGGCAACAAATCGGCTGAAGGAAGAATTTTCTGTCCGCGAATTAGAACCTTTACTCAATAGATTGGAAACCCTTGTCAACGAAATTGACTATCGCTATACATTGGATGGTTTGGCAATATTTGTTAGTCATGACTTTGGCAAGATTTATTACTTCCCTTTTTCTGTCCCCCCACGGGTAATCATTGATAAAACCTTTGCAACACGAGATTTAGTTTATGGTTTGCATCGCTCCCAATCTTATTGGGTTTTTCTCTTAAGTCAAGCCTCTACCCGCTTACTAGCTGGCACTGGGGAAACCTTAGAGGAAGTTCAAGACGAAAACTTCCCAATGCCTATGACTGGGCCTGGAGCTACAGAAACGATTCCTTACGACGCTGATTCGAGTTATGTAGATGATCGGCATCGTCGCTTTTTTCAACAGGTAGATAGAGCATTTACGTCCTATGTTGAGGATGAATCACCCCTGTTGATTGTCGGTGGGGTCGTTCGACAAATATCCTTTTTTCAGGAAGTTTCCCAATATACGAATGCGATCGCAGGAACTTTGACGGGCAATTTTGATAAAGCGACACTATCTGAATTGCTCCCTGATGTGTGGCCGATTGTACAATCTGCGCGGGAAAAGCAACGCCAAGATGCACTAGAGTCCTTAGATGCGGCCATGGGAACCAAAACCGTCGGTTCTACCATCGGGGAAGCCTGGCGACTCGCTCAGGAAGGTCGAGGTAAATTGCTTCTGGTTGAAAAAAATTACCATGTACCAGCGATTTTAACGGAAGACGGTCAGTTTCAGTTAGTGGATGAACCAGGCGGTACAGAGGTGATGGATGATGCTGTAGATGAAATTATCGAAGTTGTGCTGGCTAAGGGGGGAGATGTCGCTATGGTGGATGATGGAACCCTCTCTATTCATCAGCGAATTGCCTTGATTTTGCGCTATTGATCCCCTTCCCCATTAGGTAAAATTCAAGTTGAGTAGGGTGGGCATTGTCCACCCTACAAATGGGTTAATTTTCCTGAGTTTCTAGGCCAAACACACGATTAAAAGCTTTTTCGACTTTATAGCCAGAATCAATGGTTTCTAGGGGATCTTTCCGCAGTCGGTGGCGTAAACATAACACCATTGTTCGTCGAATATCGTCTACTGTTACCTCTGTACGTCCTTCAAAGGCTGTTAATGCTTTTGCTGCGCGGTTGGTGACGATATCTCCCCTCAGTCCATCTACATCTAATTCTGAGCAAACTTCTGAGATTTTGACCCGTAAATCATAGTCAATGTTAACGGATGGTAGAAGGTTTTGCGCCCTGACTAAGCTATTTTGGAGATCATCTTGTTTAGCTTGATAGGTTTCACAGAATTTTTGCGGCTCACTGTCAAATTCGGAGCGTTGTTCCACAATTTGAACTCTTAGGGTTGGTTCTTTAACGGTGTGAATTTCCGCGTGCATTCCAAAGCGATCGAGCAGTTGGGGCCGTAATTCTCCTTCTTCGGGGTTTCCTGACCCAACTAAGACAAAGCGGGCCGGGTGACGGATGGAAATACCTTCTCTTTCGACGGTATTCCAACCACTGGCAGCCGAGTCTAGCAGCACATCAACTAAGTGGTCATCCAGAAGGTTAACCTCGTCTACATAGAGGATACCGCGATTGGCTTTGGCTAACAAACCAGGTTCAAAGGCTTTTACCCCTTCTGAGAGGGCTTTTTCAATGTCAATGGTACCACAAACCCGATCTTCTGTTGCGCCAAGGGGTAAGTCTACCATGATGACTTTTTTCTGGGCAATTTGGAAGGGAATACCGTCTTCTAACTGTTGACGTGCGGTGTCGCTCATCATGTCGGGGTCAGTGGGATGAGAATTGAAGGGATCGTTAGCAATGACTTCAATTTCGGGGAGTAAGTCAGCTAAAGCGCGGATAGTGGTGGATTTTCCTGTGCCGCGATCGCCCATAATCATTACACCCCCAATTTTTGGGTCAATGACGTTGAGGAGTAGGGCCAGTTTCATTTCTTCTTGACCGACAATGGCCGTAAAAGGGAAAACTACGCGACGGGTTTTCGGAGGTGCTTGTAAGGTTGCAGTCATCTGGGTTATTAGGATCGTTCTCTTTTAAATTTTCTATGCGATCGGTTCCAAGGTCAATCTTTCCCATTGTGCCATAGGATACCACTCCTATAAACCTTTAAAGGCATTCATGTAATGGAGATTGAAGAAAAATGATCATTTACCAATGATCATTGAAAATTTTAGTTATTTACTGATTAATTATTCTAAAATAATATTAATAAGTTCTCTCAATCTTTATTTTTTCCATTAGTAGCATTCTAATATGACTAATTTAACTCAAGATTTTACCACAATTAATAAAAATATTTGTCAGCAAAAAATTTTGAAACTAGAAGTAAACAAATTAAAAAATATCAGAAATTTAAGCATTGACTTTTCAAAAAATAATTTAACAGCTATTCTTGGGCCTAATGGTTGCGGAAAATCAACACTTATTCATGCTTTAGCTTGTTGCTATCAGCCTAAAGAAAATGAACCCAATAGTATTAACTACCAATTTAGCAATTTCTTCTTACCAACAACTCATTCAACTTGGCAAGGCAGTGAATTTATTCTCATTCATAGTTGTAGAAATCAACAAAAAGAATTGGATAACCTTCACACTGAATATAGAAAAGAAACAACAAGATGGATGCCTAGATACATGAGAAGACCACAAAGATATGTATCTTTTATTGGTATTAAAACTTGTGTGCCTAAAATTGAAGAAGAAACACAGAAAAGTCTAATTCGGTATTCAATGCGAATCCTATCAGATGATATATCTCATCAAATTAAAAAACAAGCTAGTGTTATTTTAAATAGAGATTATACTGAATATCATCTTAATGGTTTTAAAAGCAATACGAATCTCATTATAGTTGGGAATAGGAACAGTAATGGTAGTGTCATTAATTTGCTTTTGCATAATAATATGACTGCCACGCTGCCTAACTTGAATAAACCCTTGATTTTTCAGAATTTTACAAACTTCTAAAGCAGATAAAACTCTCAATTTACCCAACTGTTACCTCCAACCTAGTAATAAAAACTTCACTGTGTAACCGATGAGTAATTTCTGAGGGACTAGCAGTTTCAAAAAATAACTCTAAGGCTTCAATTAAATTAATCCTCGCTTCTTCTACCGTTGCTCCCTGACTAGCAATATCTAGTTCTGGACATACGGAAACATAGCCATCATTTTCTCGTTCAATAATTGCTGTAAACTGGCGTAATTCTCTCATTTTTGTCCTCTCAAATAATTTAATTATTTAATCCTTGCTTTGGAACAGGTTTTAATGGGGTTTTCTTCTGTTAATTCTTTGGCTCAAAATGATAAGATAGAGATACTTCAAAAATGTAAATCTTGAAAAAAATCTTAAATTTTTGGTTGTAGTGATCCATAGGTGAGAATTTTATGATACAATGTGTCATAATGGGAACATTGACTCTCAAACGTAAAAGCATATATTCCCATTATGAACTATATATTTTATATTTTCTCACAAAGTTCCTAAAAAAGCAACCCCCCTCTATTTTAGGCTAATAAATTATTTGATAATTTAAAGATATAGAGATAGGAACCATAATTTTTGATTCCTATCCTTAGACAAATCTGGGATTAATTATTCAGGGTTTATCACTTTTTTAAAAAGTCCCACCATTCCATCCCCACATACTACCTTTAGCATCAGCAAATTCAAGATAAATCCTGTTTTTTGCAACACCTAGTTTATCTTCTATAATTTGACAAAAATCTTGACTCATTGCTTTTGTTTGTTCGGGTTTCATGTTACCAATACTTTTGATTTCAACATAACAAACGGGATCAAAAGTACCAGCAAAAGTCATGAAAATATCAGATTCAAAAGCAGTCATTACATAGGATTCTGGTTTGCCTAAATGTTTTGCTAATTTCACTGACAAGGTTTTGAGTAAGTCTTTAACTGTGCTTGACTCTGGCTGAGAAATTGACGATTTTACTTGAATTAATGGCATAATTAAGACTATTTTGATTGTCTAAACATCAAGAAAAAATGCTGTAGATTTAAGTATTCTTTACAATTATCCCCCATATTGCCATCCTGTACTTTCGAGAGTTAAGGGGTTTCCTTCTCGGTGAATTCCTGAACCAATAACTTCACCAACATAGACAGTATGATCGCCTTTTTCAACCGTACCTACAACGCGACATTCCACATAACCTAACGAGTCTTGAATGATCGGACAACCTGTTTCTTCTCCTTCATAAAATTCTACATCTTCAAATTTATTACCGACCCGACTTTTAGGTTTAAAAAACTTGGCTGCTAATTCTTTTTGTCCATCTTCTAAGAAACTTAGGGAAAAAACACCACTTTTTTTGATCATTTCATGGGAACCAGAATCTTTTCTGACACAATTAACAACTAGAGGAGGTTCAAAAGAAGACTGCATTACCCAACTTGCAGTAAACCCATTTAAGTTTTCCCCATCTTTAACCCCACAAATATAGAGTCCATGAGGGATCTTCCGTAACATTGTTTTTTTTGCTGTTTCGTCTAACAAGGTAATTTTTCTCCTGAGTTTTATTAACAAATTAATTCTGATTTTACCAGGTTTTGGTTAATCTCTGAAAAGGCGATCGCCTTTAGTTCTCATGATATCAAAAAGTCAGTTCAACTTTCTAACACATAGTTAAAAATCAAGGGTGCAACAATGGTCGCATCTGATTCAATAACGTAGCTTGGGGTATCTATATCTAGTTTACCCCAAGTAATCTTTTCATTGGGAACAGCACCACTATAGGAACCATAGGAGGTGGTAGAGTCACTAATTTGAGCAAAGTAACCCCATAATTTACAAGGAAGTTTTAAATCTTGTTGAATCAAGGGAACAACACAAATAGGAAAGTCTCCGGCAATTCCTCCCCCAATTTGAAAGAAACCAAGGGAACCATTTTGAGTATTTTCTTGATACCATTTAACTAACATTTGCATTTGTTCTAGCCCACTTTTCATGATATTTGTATCACTAATATTTCCTTTAATAACTTGGGAAACAAACATATTGCCGAGGGTAGAATCTTCCCATCCAGGAGTAAAAATCTTTAGTCCTTTTTGCCAAGCAGCAATCACCCAAGAATCTTTGGGATCAATTTGATATTCATCTTTTAAGATACCACTTTCTAGTAGTTGATAGGTATATTCATAAGGGAAAAATCTTTGATTTGAGAGATCAGCTTTTTGCCATAATCTTAAGAGATGACTTTCGATTTTTCTCATGGCTTCTTCTTCAGGAATACAGGTATCTGTTACCCGATTTAATCCATGATCTAATAAAATTTTTTCATCTTCCGTAGTAAGATAACGATAATTGGGAATTCTTTTGTAGTGATTATGAGCCACTAAATTAAAGATATCTTCTTCTAAATTAGCCCCAGTGCAACAAATTCCATGCACTTTATCAGCGCGAATCATTTCAGCTAAAGAAATGCCTAACTCAGCGGTACTCATTGCACCAGCTAGGGTTACTAACATTTTATTTCCTGCCTGTAAATGCTTAACCCACCCTTCTGCGGCATCTCGACAAGCTGCTGCGTTAAAATGGCGGAAATTGCGCTGCATAAAGTGTCTAGTATTCATCACAAGTTTCTGAAAATCATATAATTATTTTACCAGCATTTACGACTTTTTGCATCAGATAGACAACTTGACTAAAATCCAGTCCTCCTGGTACGTGATTTTCGGTCGTGTCTAAATTATCAATGGATAATTGACAATGGATAATTGACAATTATTAATTATCCATTGTTGAACTAATTTCTGCTGAGTCATAGTCTGTCTGATTTGTTCTCATTTTCATTTGTTTATAAGTATCTAAAAATCCATAAGAAATATCGGGGTTATCGGAACATAATTCTCGATGAGCTTCCGGCAATTTATACCAGGGAATAGTGGGACAAAAATGATGGGCGTAGTGATAGCCATTATTATGACTAAGAAAATTATTGAGCATACTTAAATTTGAACGAGTTCCCGAAATAGTCTGATAGTGATCTTCAATTTCTGACCAATATAAGTAACTGGTAAAACACCAAATAAATGGAACAAACCAATAAAGTATTAACCAATCAAGGTGATTATAGAAATAAAACAATAAACTAATTGGAAGCCAAAAACAAACCAATTTTATCACAGTTTTAAAGCCAGAAAATTTGAGGGTTGCTAAGTGGGTGAAGACAGCAAATCCCAGAATTGGTTTAACAAACCAAATTAACCATAAATTAGGAAAAGATTGGGATAATCCCCACTCCTCATAATCTTCTACCAAATGATCTCCTTTTTTGCCTAAATATTGATGATGGGGAACATGAGCAGCTTGATATTGAGAAATTGTTTGAAAAAAGGGAAGTGCATATAAAAACTCTAAATTTTCATTCCATGATTTAATTTTAAAAAGATTGTAGTGAGACGCTTCATGAATTAAAGATTCTCCAATGGCAAATTGAAAAGCCCCAATTATCCAAATAGTTATCAGGTAAGCAAATATATTATTCAATTTAATACTTAATGCGGCCAATAAAAAAATCGCACCCCAATCTTTAAGTAAGGCTAAAAAACCTCGGTAGTGACTCCGTTCAACAAATTTACTTGCTTGGCTTGCCATGAATGTGTTATGTATTGAAAAGTACGAGTAAGTGAGAGCAATTAGTTTCAATTATTATCCTAAATTAGATTAGCAAGCATCGAGGCTTTTTGAGATATTTTATAGAATTTTTTAAGAATTCAACTTATTATCTACTGTTTTGCTCAAATTCCTCAAACAAGGTAGCTAAAATTGTATTAGATACTAAAAATCCATCGGGATCAGTTAGACGAATTTTCGCTGATTCTTGCCAGTTATTATTATTAATTTTATTGATTATCTTGCCATTTTCATCAATAAATTCAACCCAATTTTGTTGAGTATATGGTAATAAAATATTGTAAATTTTTTCAATAATTATTTGTCCAAACTTGTTTGATATACTTGACAAATCAATCCCTTCATGTAATCTAAATCCCAACATAAAAGTTTCGAGTAAATAATCAAGATTGGTCAAATAAGGACTATCAATAGAATAACCTGATTTTAATAATTCCTCAACCCAATCATAATAAGTTTGACGAGTGCGAGGTCGAGTAAATCTCTGTTTATTTGTATAACTTGCTGCCCCCATACCAAAACCATAATAGGGCTTATTTTCCCAATAAACTCGATTATGAAGACATTGATAACCGGATTTTGCATAATTAGAAATCTCATAATGTTCATATCCTGCATTCGTTAATATTTGCTGAGTCAAACTATACATTTGAGCCGCCATTTCATCATTAGGTAAAGGAAATTTACCCGGTTTATATTGTTTGCCAAAAGCAGTCACACTTTCCAAAACCAAATCATAACAAGAAAGATGTTTTGGATTAATTTTAATCGCTTTTTCTAAGGAATATTGCCAAGTTTCTAAAGTTTGATAAGGTAAACCAGAAATCAAATCCAAACTAAAATTATCAATATTAACTTGATGAATTAAATCAATAGCATTCTCAATATCTTGAAGACGATGAAAGCGACCACATTTTTCTAATAATTCGTCCTGAAACACTTGAACTCCCAAACTAAATCGATTAACTCCTAGATTTTTATAGCTCTGTAATTGTTGTAATGTAAAAGTTCCAGGGTCCATTTCTAAAGAAATTTCTGCATCAGAGTTAATCCCAAAATATTGATCTAGAGTTGTTAAAATCTTCTCCAAATAAACAGGGGATAATAAGGAAGGCGTTCCCCCACCAAAGAAAACCGTTTTTAAGGGAACATTATCAGAGGGTGTCACTTGAATTTCTTTACACAAAACATCCACATAGTTTTGAATAGAGAGGGATGTATTAATATCAGTTTTATCCCCCAAAACAGAAATAGGGAAATCACAATAATAACAGCGACGACGACAAAAAGGGATATGAAGATAAGCGGAGGAAGGAATTATTGTTTCCATAAAAGATGGAGGAAAGATTAACAATATAATTAAAATTACTGAATTTCTGTAACTAAAATAGGAACAAACGAGTTGATAACAAATAAGAGCCAATCAAAAGGTTATAATAAGGAATCATTTGGAGCTTGTGGCGAAACTTTACTAATTTTTCCTCTGGACTCCCACAATATTGATTAAGACAGAAATTATGATTGATGCCATTATTATCCTCATATTTATCCTAGCAGCCGCCGGAGTCGGTTTTGATAGTGTAGATTTGCTACCTTTAGGGGTTCAAGCGCAAATCTCCAATATTGATGCTTTACGGTGGTTAGGGGCCGGTTTTACCTCAATTCTTGGTTTGGCCCTGGGTTTAGTTGCTCAAACCACCTATCGTCGTTTAGAGACAAGAATTCGGACGACTCCCATTGAAGTCATTTTAACAAGGGCTGTAGGATTAGTCATTGGCCTGTTAATTGCTAATCTGATGTTAGCCCCAATTTTCCTGCTTCCCATTCCCAAAGAGTTTGCTTTTATCAAACCGATGACTGCTATTTTGGGAAGTGTGATCTTTTCTTTCATGGGAATTAGTTTAGCCGATACTCACGGACGCACGTTTTTACGACTGATTAACCCTAACAGTATTGAAACCTTATTAGTGGCCGAAGGAACTTTACAAGCGGCCTCAACGAAAGTTATGGATACTAGCTGTATTATTGATGGTCGCATTGAACAACTCCTAGACACGGGGTTTATTGAAGGACAAATTTTGATTCCTCAGTTTGTGTTACAGGAGTTACAACAATTAGCTGATGCGAGTAATGATCAAAAACGGGTTAGGGGACGACGGGGGTTAGATATCCTCAACCGTATGCAAGAAGCTTTTCCTAAACGTATTGTGATCCATTCTGCTGATTATGAAGATATTTCCACTGTTGACGCGAAATTAGTCCATCTTGCTCAAGAAATCAATGGCACCCTATTAACCAATGATTATAATTTGAGCAAGGTGGCCAATCTGCAAAAAGTGACCATTCTCAACGTCAATGATATCGCTCAGGCCATTCGTCCCATTTATTTACCTGGAGATACCTTAGACCTCAAAATTCTTAAACCTGGGAAAGAACCCACTCAAGGGATCGGTTATCTGCAAGATGGGACAATGGTAGTGGTAGAAGAAGGGAAAGACTATTTAGGTGGAGAGTTAAGGGTTGTGGTTACTTCTGCCCTCCAAACTTCTGCTGGCCGGATGATTTTTGCTAAACCTCAGTCAGTGGTTGCTTCCTCGTGACATCCTCCCGACGCTAACTGCTAAGAGCAGTATAGCGCGGGCTTCCCAATTCACATTGAGATATTTCTGCCCACAGAGGTGTAGTACACGCCACTTGCTCTACTTGGGGAGACCCCAAGACCGCAGTGGCTCCCCTACGCCAGTTATCTAGGCTCATCACCCCCGACACCTCGACTTGACAGACGGTTTCCTTTCCCCTGAGTCCCAGGGTAGTAGTTTCTATGCCTCGATTACAAATTTCTTGGGCAGAGGACACATCCCTATCGCATTGATAATGGCATTCAGGACAATCATGAATTCTATCAGCAAGGGTTTTTCGTGACGATGACCTGCAATTAGAGCAAGTCTGGCTAGTTCCTTTGTGGTCAACTAATCCGAAGTATTTACCCCTTACCTTACAGACGTATTTCAGGATATCCCTAAATTGTCCAAAACCAGCATCAAGAGTATGTTTGCCTAAAAAACCCTTAGCCATGATGCGAAAGTCAATATCTTCCATGAAGATAGAATCTCCCATATCACAAACTTGATGAGCTAATTTGAAATGGTAATCTTTGCGCTTAAAGGCAATATGATTATGTTGTTTTTCTACTTTTTTTCTGGCTTTATCGTAATTATTAGAACGCTTATTTTTCTTTGCCAACCGATGTTGTAGCAATTTCAGCTTACGTTGTTCGGTTTTGAAGAATTTACGCCCTTTCTCAACAAAGCCGTCAGAAGTAGCAATGATTTTAGTTATCCCGACATCCAAACCTAACGGATGTCCATAAGGAGTCTCAACTTCAGGCAAAGACATATCGGATTGAATGCTAATAACAGCAAACCATCCTTTGGCTTTTTTGAGAACTCTTACCTGTTTGATCACAAAACCATCAGGAATAGGACGATGAAGATTTATCTGAACTTTTCCTAGTTTTGGTAAGTTTATTTGCCACCCCGTCAAAGGGTTGCTTCTAAACTGAGGAAATAGTAAAGACTTCATTGACAAATTTCAAGCCATTCATCTAACATTTCTGTTTGCTTACTGTCAGGGTAGATTCGGTATGAGTAGTTTAGAATCATCATATAATCTACTTTACCATACCATAAGCAATGTGGCAACATAAATTTATCGGACGAGGTTGTGCTTTGCACGTTAATATATTGGTCGGGCTGTATCCCGACGCTAAAACATTGCGGGTACTCACCGTTCGGACTTCGGCGTGAGCGCTCAGTCGAACGCTGAGCTCACGGCCGAAGCCTGTGGTTCGACTTGTGCTGAGCTTGCGTTGCCCTGAGCTTGCCGAAGGGTCGAAGTATGCACCCCGCTCGTTTATAGGGCGGGACTTAGCCCGACATCTAAGTTAAATCGTTCAAAACTCCTACTTAAAAACAGGAATTTTGAACGTCCCATGCTTGATAACCCTAAGCGATCGCCATTTGTTGGGATGAGGTTTCCCCTTCATGTAACCCCTTCAAACTGGTTTCTAAATCATGAATTAGCTTTTCTGAATTACTTTTCATCCCTTGGGTATCATAGGCAGCCACATCAAGGGGAGGGCCAATATTAACTGTAACATCGCTTCCCCAACTGGGATAGGGTTGATTGTATTGGATGCTTACTGGCAGAATTTTCACCCCGCAACCAGGTTGTTGAGACTCTACTTCTAAGGCAATGCGGGCCACACCTCGTTTTAAGGGATGAATCTGAGTATCTCGAAAAATCCCCCCTTCAGGAAAAATCACCAACATTTCCCCAAGTTTTAGAACTTCCACGCTATGCCTTAAACTACTCATGGCGGGATGGTTTACATCGATAGGAAAACCGCCTAAACGCCGAATAAACCAGCCCTGAATGCCTGTGATTTCACTTGATGTCACCATAAACCGCAAATCTCGACCACTCACCCAGCGGCCAAGGGTATAGGGAATTACCAAGGCATCCCAACGGGAACGATGGGTTGGGGCCACAATTACTGGCCCGGTTTTAGGGATATTTTCTTGTCCTGTAATGGTGAGGCGACCAAAAAACGAGGGCATTATGAGCCAATATCCTAAGGGATAGGCGAGACGAATTAACCAAGGGGAAATTCGGGATTTAACTTGATGGCTAGATAGAGTAGATTGAGTCATAAATCTGGCAAAACGCAAGCAAAAATCGGGAAAAAATAGGGTTCATTGTAGCTACACTATAAACTCTGGTTTAGGTTGATGTCTTGCTAAATCAGGACAGTTGATGGGGTGTCAAGATCTTAGGCAAATACCACAGTACGATTACCATAAACTAAGACCCGATGTTGTAAGTGTAGACGCACGGCCCTGGCTAAAACAACCCGTTCTAAGTCTTTTCCTTTACGAGTTAAATCAGCAATGGTATCTCGATGGGAAACTCTAACCACATCCTGTTCAATAATTGGCCCTTCATCTAAATCAGCAGTGACAAAATGGGCCGTTGCTCCAATAATTTTTACCCCTCTTTCATGGGCCCGGTGGTAAGGGTTGGCCCCAGCAAAGGCAGGAAGAAATGAGTGATGAATATTAATAACATTGGGAAAATGATGGATGAATTCTGGGGTGAGAATTTGCATATATTTGGCGAGGACAATTAAATCAATCCTCTCTTGTCGTAAGAGTTCTAATTGTCTTGCTTCTTGTTGAATTTTATTCTCTTTGTTGATGGAAAGATGGTGAAAATCGAGGCCAAATTGTTGAGCGATCGCTTCTAACTTTTGATGATTACTAATAATTAAAGCGATCTCGGCCGGTAGTTCTTTGGCTTGCCATCGCCAGAGTAAATCAAGTAAACAATGGTCTTGTTTTGTTACCCATAAAGCTAGGCGAGGAATGGTATCCGAAAAATGAATATCCCAAACTGCTTGTAAGGGTTTAGCAATGGCAGCAAAGGCCGGAGCAATCATATCACGAGATAAATTAAATCCCTCTAATTGCCACTCAATGCGGGCTAAAAATAAGCCGGCCTCAAAATCTGTATGTTGATCCGCATGGATAATATTGCCACCATTAGCATAAATAAAATTAGCAAATTTTGCCACTAACCCTTGTTGATCGGGACAGGAAATCAGTAAAGTAGCGGTTGGCCCATTCATACTAATTGAAATCATCTTGTTTTTTCTATTATAACTAATTTTTATAACTATGCTAAATCTTTTTAAGTTCTTGATATTTTTTGGGGATGATTAAGTTATTAATTATAGAACTCAGAAAAAATATCATGGAAAAGATGTTAAACAGGGTTCCAGAGATTACAATTTACTTCTGGATAATTAAAGTTCTCGCAACCACAGTCGGTGAAACTGGGGCTGATTTTTTTGCATTTACGATGAACCTTGGTTTAGGTGTTACCTCCTATATTATGGGTGGTTTACTGCTGATTGCACTTTTCAACCAATTTAGGATTAAGCGTTATGTACCATTGAGTTACTGGCTTGTTGTTGTTTTAATCAGTATTGTTGGTACATTAATTACTGATAGATTAGTAGATGATTTTAGCGTTAATTTGGTAACAACTACCATTGTTTTTAGTTTTGTTTTATTGGCAGTTTTTGGGTTTTGGTATTTAAGTGAAAAAACCTTAGCGATGCACTCCATAAATACAACTAAAAGAGAGCTTTTCTATTGGGTAGCTATTTTATTTACCTTTGCTTTGGGTACTTCAGCAGGAGATCTCTTAGGAGAGTCTTTAAGATTAGGTTATGCTAACTCAGCATTATTATTTGCAGCAGCAATTGCCATCATAACAGTTGGTTATTATTACTTCAAAATGAATGCAGTTTTAGCATTCTGGTTAGCTTATATTTTGACTCGTCCTTTAGGTGCATCAATGGGTGATTTACTATCCCAACCCACTAAAAATGGAGGCTTTGGCTATGGGACAGTAGGAACCAGTATGCTTTTTCTCTCCATAATTTTCAGTCTAGTTATTTACTTAAGTTTTAAGTCGAAAAAACGAATTTTACTGCCAAGTGATCAAGAAAACTGGGAAAGACAATTGAACAAAGTTGCAGCAGTTACTATCTTTTTTTGGATCATGAAGATACTCGCTACAACTCTAGGTGAAACAGCAGGGGACTTCATTTCAATGTCTTTAAACTTGGGATATTATGTAGGCTTTGCAGTAACATTTGTTATCCTAGCAGTTCTCCTATTTGTTCAGATTAAAGCTGATAGACATCGCCCGTTCTTGTATTGGACGGCTATCATTGCCACAACTACCGCCGGAACTGAAGTTTCAGACTTGATGGATCGCTCTCTGGGCCTTGGTTATACGGCAGGTTCCCTGATTCTTGTCGCTGGACTTTTGACTGTTCTTGCTATCTGGTACTATCGGGATCGGGATCTCAGCGTTTATCCCATTGTTAGGCAAGATGCGGAGACTACCTATTGGCTGGCGATCGTCTTCTCAAACAGTTTAGGAACAGCCTTTGGAGACTTTCTGACGAGCAATATGGGTCTGAGTTATGTACAAGGCGCATTCGTCACTGCTGGCGTTATTGGTGTAGTTATTGCCCTTCATTACCATACTAAGTTGAGTGAGGTTTTGCTATTTTGGATCGCGTTCATCTTTACACGGCCATTTGGTGCTACTTTCGGGGATTTTTTGACTAAACCGGTCGATCATGGAGGCCTAGCATTGCCGAGGGGTTATGCTTCAATAATCACTTTATTTCTATTAGCATTTGTTCTCGTGTTTTCTATGAGAAGGAAAAAAATTAGGACATCTTGACTAATGAATAATGAGTAATTAATTTTATCATTTTTCTTAATCGGGAAACCAATCATCTGAGAGGGCATTATTGAGAGAAATTTCAGCCGTATCTGGAATAGAAATCAGTAAGTTCGCTTTTTTATTAGCGATCGCCTTGAAAGAAGCCAATGAATCAGATTATTGGTTAGAATTATTACATCAATCAAATTATATCGATAAAAAAGGCTATCAATCAATTATTAATGACTTAGAGGAAATTCTCAAACTATTAACTTCCATCATAAAAACCGCAAAAAACAATACTTAATTATTCATTATTTCTGAGTAACTTTCTTAAAACTTATGAAAATTTTAATTGTTGAAGATGACACTCGTATCGCTAAACCCCTTGCCAAAGATTTAAGCTATCAATGTCATTCTGTTGATTTAGCTAATGATGGAATAGAAGGATGGGAATATGCCCAAGCAACTCAATATGATTTAATTTTATTAGATTTGATGCTACCTAAATTAGATGGAATCTCTCTCTGTAAACGATTACGGGACGCAAAATATAAGGCATTAATCTTGATGTTAACTGCCAAAGATACCACAGAAGATAAAGTCATTGGACTTGATGCAGGGGCAGATGATTATTTAGTTAAACCGTTTAAATTAGAAGAATTAGCTGCTAGAATTAGGGCATTATCCCGAAGATATTTAGACATTAAACCTCCGATTATTATTCATGGTAATTTACATTTAGACCCCAATAGTCAAGAAGTAACTTATGCAGGAAACACCCTAATTTTAACTCCCAAAGAATATATGATATTAGAATATTTTTTAAGAAATCCTCATCAAGTTTTAACTCGTTCAGCTATCATTGAAAAAGTTTGGACATTTGATGATTTATCAGGGGAAGAAACAGTAAGAACTCATATCACAAATTTACGAAAAAAGCTTAAAGCGGCTGGCAGTCCCGAAACTTTAATTGAAACTATTTATGGTATGGGTTATCGTTTGACAGCTATTTCTGAATAATTAGGCTATGTAGATAGCCTTTGTTCTTATAGAATCAGGTTTAAGCCTGTATACAGTTAGTTATTAATTCTACTTTTAGATTATGTTTAAAAATATTCGCCATCGCTTACTGTTATCTTATTTGCTCATTTTAGCCTTAATTTTAGGCATATTTTCTCTTGGTATTCGTTTAATATTTGCCTATAATTTGAGACAACAACTAATAGAAAAACTAACAGCATTAGGACAGGGTGCGGCTGCTAATACAGAATGGGAACACAATCAATTAAAAATTGATGATGATTTTAAGCTTCGAGAATTGTTAAATAATCAGCAATCTTTACAGTGGTTTGATGTTAAAGGTAACTCTATTTTAAAGCAGGGTGAATTTATCAGTAGTTTGCCTTTATCCCCAGATGATTTAGTGCAAATTAAACCAGGAAATCCGAATATTCAAAGCATTACTTTGCCCATTATTGATAGTGATATTAGTCAATTAATTGGTTATGTGAGAGTTAGTCAATCTTTGGAAGAATTAGAAGAAACATTAACCAAATTAGATTGGGGATTAGGAATTAGTATTATTGTGGCTTTAAGTATTAGTGGAATTGGTGGTATTCTGTTAACTAATCAGGCAATGAAACCCATTGAAGAAAGTTTTCAAAGGTTAAAACAGTTTACAGCAGATGCTTCCCATGAACTTCGTAATCCTTTGATGGTTATTGATAGTAATGTTGCTGTTTCTCTTAAATATTCAGAAGGCATGAGAAAAACAGATCAAGAAAGTTTTGAAGCCATTGCTAGTGCAACAGAACAAATGATTAATTTAACGGAAGATTTACTAATTTTAGCTCGTTCTGATCAAATTAATCTAATTAAGAAAGAAACAGTTAATCTAGTAATTATTTTAGAAAAATTAGTTAAGTTATATCAGCCAAAAATTGAAGCTAAAAAACTTAACTTTAAACTTAAATTATCTGAAACTATATGGATGTCTGGGGATTCCTTAAAACTTGAAAGATTATTTAGTAATTTAATTGATAATGCGATTTATTATACATCAGAATCAGGGGTTATTGAGATACAAGGTAAACAGAAAAAATCCTCAATTGAAATACAAATTAAAGATACAGGAATTGGCATATCTGCCGAAAATTTGGAGAGAATTTTTGAGCGATTTTGGAGAGCAGATACGTCTCGCTCTTATTGGAATGGTGGCTCTGGTTTAGGCCTAGCAATTGTCAAAGCAATTGTTAAACATCACGGGGGAACAATTACTGTCACCAGTCAGTTAGGAATTGGTAGCTGTTTTACCATATCTTTACCGATTAATTAATAAAATAATAATCTCTTTTAATAAATAGATAAAATCAACAATTATATACAGGCTAAAGCCTCATACTACAAAAACAAAGGCTGTCTACACAGCCTAAATAAACCCTGTCGGCACAGAGTTTGTTTATATAGCTTAACCCTTCAGAGTTAAGCCATATAATTTTTAATTGTTTTACGTTTAACCATCATCATTCATTTCACCATCACCATCTCCCTCTGCATCTTCAGCAACGCGAATACTACTTTGAGGACGGTTTTTCTCATCAGTTTCAGCATTAGAGTTATCAATATAAAGAATCTTGCCATTACCCGCATCAACTTTCACATCTTTTTCTCCAATAATCACAGAATAAACTAAATTTCCGTCTTCATTTTCTAATTCAACTTTAGTTGCTTGACTTCCCATTGATTTCTCGGCAACTTGTTGTGCTTGTTGGGGACTAATTTTAGCAAGAGATTGTAAATTAGCTGATTCTTGTTTTTCGTGAGCATCATCATCATTTTCCCCATCTTCATCATCTTCTGCTGCTTCTGCAACCTGGTAAGATTTATGCTCTGAAGAAATGACAGCAACTGGAGATTTTACTTGTGTTGTACTAACGGCTCGTGCTAAGCTACCAAGACCCAATATACTTAGTAAAGCTATACCTAAAGTGAGTTGAGTTGAATTTTTCATGGTGATTTACTTCTTTATTTTTGAATCGATACTTACACTTTAAGCAATCAATATAAAGAAGTTAGAAAGATTAGATTCTTTCCATTTATCAATGAATAATTATTCATTATTCATTATTCATTATTCATTGGTGAACTTACATTCTAAACCTCTGCCAACGCTCCAAATATTTTTTAGCAAAGATTGATTTTTTCTGGTCGAAAATAGCATAAAGCACTAATTTTGCTCGATCAATCACTAAAAACCAGATAAACGCATAACCCCAACTGGCGGCTGTCCAAGGAAACCCAATGCCAGGAATAAAAATTCCGAAAATTGCCATCAGGGTTGAGATTAAAGCTGCTGTTCCTGTTGATAATAACAAAGCTTTACCAGGTTTCATCGACCAGAAAGGCCCCTCGACACGAGTAGCGTAAATAGTCATCATTCCCCCGACTGCAAGGTTTAAATAAACTAAGGTAGGGATGAGATCTTTGGGAATGGTAAAGACTTTTTCGGCCAGGTAATAAAGAATAAACGTCTCGAAAACACAAATAAGTCCTAAAGCTGCTGAAATCCCTAATGTTCTCGTCATATCCCATGATTGGGGAGTTTGGGATGTGGGAGCGCGATCGTAAGCAATGCTGACTAATGCTCCATCATTGAGCAAAGCCAAAAACACGATCATTACAGCCGTTAACGGATAGGAATTGAAGAAAAGAATCGCTAAAGTTGTAAAAACCAACACGCGAATGGTTTCCACTACCCGATAGATGGTATAGCTAGTCATGCGGGCGAAAATTTGGCGACTCAGCCGAATAGCATCAATGATCACCGAAAGTCCAGGAGCCAGCAAAACGATGTCTGCCGCCGCACGGGCCGCATCTGTCGCCCCAGAAACAGCAATTCCCACATCGGCCTTTTTAAGTGCTGGCGCGTCGTTAACCCCATCTCCTGTCATGCCTACAATATGACCCCGATGTTTGAGAACATCAACAATGTGATATTTATCTTCGGGAAACACTTGACCAAACCCGTCAGCTTGCTCAATTTTGTCATTTAAGTTAGATAGTTGACTAGCGGGAGTATTTCTCAGCATTTCTGCATCGAGAATGTTTTGACCTAAGCCTAATTGTCGGCAGGTTTCTCGCGCAATTAAGACTTGATCTCCTGTCACCATCTTCACCGGAACCCCAAACCGACGGGCAGCTTCAATGGTTATTTTAGAATCAGGGCGAGGAGGATCAAACAGGGAAAGAATACCGAGAAACTGCCATTGTCCGAGATCGTTAGTGCGGGCTACTCCTAAGGCCCGATAACCTTTTTTGGCATAGTCTTCGATCACCTGATTGACTGGCCCTTCTATGTCTGCTGTATTAACGACAAGGGATAAGATAACCTGGGGCGCACCTTTGGCCACATTAAAAGTCTTGCCGTTTTGGTCTTTTACTTGGGCTTCTGTCCGTTTACTGACGGGATCAAAAGGGGTAAAGTGCAGGATCTGATACTCTTGAAGTTGGGTTTGATCTTTGAGTCCAGCGATCACCGTTAAATCGATGGGATCTTCATTTTCTGACTG
Organism: Crocosphaera sp. XPORK-15E; assembly: GCF_034931425.1. NCBI lineage: Bacteria > Bacillati > Cyanobacteriota > Cyanophyceae > Chroococcales > Aphanothecaceae > Crocosphaera > Crocosphaera sp. XPORK-15E. The sequence continues at coordinate 19,510 of NZ_JAYGHQ010000003.1, read as the reverse complement.
GGATGCTAGGGCTGCCGCTAGAATCATCTCCTCGGCGTTAACCCCTTCTAGGGTATAAGGATCGCCTAAAGTCAATTGATTTAGAGTCAGAGTTCCGGTTTTGTCAGAACATAGCATATCCATTCCCGCCAATTCTTCAATAGAAGACAAGCGAGTGACTACTACATCCTTCTTGGCTAAGTTTTGCGCCCCCACTGCCATACTAATCGACAAAACCGTGGGCATAGCAACGGGAACGGAAGCAACAGTCAGCACCAAGCAGAATTTTAGTAAGGAGAAGAAGCGATCGCCTTCATAGAGTCTGACAAAGAGGATGATACCAACTAGGGCGATCGCCGCAATAATTAAAAAGTCTCCAATTTTTAAGACAGCTTTCTGGAAATGACTCACGTTATCGGTTTCGGCGACTAATTTGGCTGTTTTCCCAAAAAAGGTATTAACTCCTGTGGCATTGACTACAGCCTCTGCTTGTCCTTGTTTGAGGATGGAACCGGAGTAAACCTGATCACCTGTTTTGTGAGTCACAGGGAGAGATTCTCCGGTTAAGGAAGCTTGATCAATTTTGAGGGGATCACAGTCTAATAAGCGTCCATCAGCAGGTAAGACATCCCCAATTTTGAGACGGATGATATCTCCTGGGACAAGTTCCCTTGCTGGCACTGTTGTCCAATGTCCCTCCCGTTTGGCAGTGGCGTTAAGAGCTAATTGAGATTTAAGGGCCGCGACGGCATCTCCGGCGGATTTTTCTTCCCAAAATCCAATGACACTATTTCCGATTAATAATAATAAAATAATGCCAAAATCTGTCCAATCTCCTACTAATGCTGATAGGATAACTGCTGCCTCAATCATCCAAGGAATAGGCCCCCAAAAATAAGAGAGAAATTCTATTAGTGGATTAACTGTTTTTTCAGCTAATTCGTTATAACCGTATTGAGAAAGGCGACTTTCGACTTCTGTTTGATTGAGTCCATTGGGTGATGTTCCCAACTGTTTCATCAAGTCTGGTAAGGATAAATCTGAGGAAAGAACGTTAGTATTATTCATTTTCTAACAACTCCTTAGTTTCACTTAAATTATACCGGATGATAAAAGAAACTGACTCCCAAAATAAAATAAGTAGCTAAAAGTAAAGTTCCATCTAACCAATTGGAACGCCCACTAAAACTAATTAAGTTAGTAACTGTAACAGCCACAGCCATTGCAACTACTTCAAAAAAGTTAAAATCAAGATCCATTCCTGGATTCATTCTTCCTCCTACTAAAATTAATAAAGGCGCGACAAATAAAGTAATTAATAAACTATCACCTGTAGCTGTAGCCACAGTTAAATCCATCTGATTTTTTAAAGCTAATCGAACTACGGTAACAATGCCAGCTACATCACTAATTAAAGGCAATAAAATTACCCCTGTAAATAATGGTGTAAAACCGAATCCATCAATAACAGAATCAAGATCTTTGATAAATAATTCCGATTCAAAAGCAACTCCCATTGTCATCAGAAGAAGTACAATTATCCATAACCATAACTGATGATAAATACCTGTTAGTTTTTGTCCTTCTAAGGCATCTGATTCAGTTTCAATTGCTACACTAACATCATAAAGATAACTGTGAGTTTTTAAGGAGAATAATAGGGTTAATCCATAGACGATAATTAAGACAGTTGCTACCATCACAGAGATTTGCTCAATTGCTTTGGGGTCAACTAAATTTGATGTATTAATCGCTAGTGTAGGTAAGGCGATCGCAATGACTCCCAAAGTCATAGATAATCCGTTGACTCTAGCTAGAATTGGTTGAAATTCTTGTTCTTTATAACGAATTCCTCCTGTCAACATTGCTAATCCTAAAAAGAGCAGTAAATCGCTTAAAATACTGCCCGTAATACTTGCTTTAACCAGATCAACTAATCCTTCTTTTAAAGCAACAAATGCAATAATTAATGTGGTAGCACTGCCAAAAATAGCATTGACTAAACCCCCTAGGGTTGGCCCTGTAAAAATAGCCACTTTCTCGGTAGCGATACTTAACCCAATTGATAAGGGAATAATGGACAAAACTGCATAAATAAAACCAAAATTTCTTCCCCAATCAAGAATATCTGCTGCAATAGAAAGTGGCACTAAAATTAAAAGAAATACAGCGACACTTTTTTCAAAAGTTATTTTTAACAAAAGTTTCTCCTAATTGTTTGCTGTTAAGTTTAAGAGTCATTTGCTGCTCTCCTTTTGTCTAAGAAATTCTTCAAGCTGTTCAATCTGTTTCTGCTGTTTCAACAATAAATTTTTGAGTTCAACTATTTCTTGTTCTCTCAGAAGGTCTACTTTATCATGAAGTAATCCTATTTCTAATTCAGCCTTCATATTAACTTCGTAGTCGTGTTTAGCTTCTTGGCGATCAACTGCTGCTTGGCGATTTTGACTCATCATAATAATGGGTGCAGCATAAGCAGCTTGAAAAGAAAGCACCAAGTTAAGTAAAATGAAAGGATAGGGGTCCCAATGGTTAACAAAAGCAACACCATTGAGTATGACCCAAATCATTAAAATAACCGATTGAATAATAATAAAACGCCAAGAACCCATAACAGAAGCAAAAGCATCAGATAAGCGATCGCCCATCTTGATGATTGGTTTAGGAGGATTTTGTGCTGGTTTGCGTTCTCGGAGTCTTATTAATAATTTATATTCTTCTGGACTCACTTTGGGACGCAGTGGTCGTCGATAAGCCATGAGTTTCTTGCTGTTTCTTTAATTTCTTAATTATCTCATTTTAGAGATTCATTTGTTGTTGGACTACTTAAACTTAGATATAAATCTGTTTTGATATGCCTAAAAGTTATAGCTGCGATAATTATAAAGCATTGGACTTGAAAGTAGCTATGTAAGTATGATCAGGGGTTAAGAGTAACAAATAAATTCAAAAAATACACCTATGCCAAAAGTAGTCTCAATACACTCCTATCGCGGCGGTACTGGCAAATCTAACTTTAGTGCTAACTTGGCCACTACTGTTGCTTTACAAGGGAAAAGAGTTGGCGTAGTTGACACTGATATTCAATCACCAGGAATTCATAATCTTTTCGGTCTGGAACCAGAGAATACAAATAAGACCCTCAATAGCTATTTATGGGGTCAAGCAGCGATTGAAGATGCAGCTTATGATGTTAGCGATAATCTCCAACTCAAAGGAGACGGCAAGGTTTTTCTGGTTCCTTCTAGTGTTAAAGCTGATGATATTTCCCGAATTTTGAGCGAGGGATATGATGTTAAACTTATCAATGATGGGTTTCGTAAATTAGTTAAGGAACTCCAATTAGATTACTTATTTATTGATACTCACCCAGGTTTATCTAAAGAAACTTTCCTCACAATTGCTATTTCTCATGTTTTGCTGCTAATTTTACGTCCCGACAAACAAGATTATCAAGGGACTGCTGTTACTGTGGACGTAGCACGACAGTTAAAGGTTCGCAAAATGTTGCTGGCAGTAAATAAAGCCTTGCAAAGCATGAATTTTGATGTTTTGCGCCAAAAAATTGAAACCGCTTATGATGCACCTGTTGCCGGAATTTTTCCCCTTTCAGAAGATTTAGTACAATTGGCCAGTAACGGTGTTTTCTGTGTGAAATATCCAGACCATTATGTGAGTCGGGAATTTGCGAAAGTGGCACAGCAGATTATGGAATAACTAAGTGTTGACTGATAACTGAATGATCAGAATTTTAAACTATGACAGAAAAACACGATTTAAAGTCCCTTGCCAGTTCAATTAATGCCGTAGCTTCACCTTTTCGTTCTTATCTCAACGAATTGTATGAAAAATATGAATCCCTCAATGATGGCACTGTTGCTGACTATATTCCTGAGTTAGCATTAGCTAAACCCGACTGGTTTGGTATTTGTATTGTTACGGTTGATGGTCAAGTTTTTGATGTGGGTAATTGTGATCAATTGTTTACTATTCAATCCATATCTAAGGCATTTATTTATGGTTTAGCCTTAGAAGATAATGGTCGAGAATATGTTAATAGTAAAGTCAGTGTTGAACCCACAGGAGAAGCATTTAATTCAATTGTTTTAGATGAGAAAACTAACCGTCCTTATAATCCGATGGTCAATGCTGGAGCTATCGCTACTACGGATTTAATTAAAGGAAATGGAGCAACGGAAAGACTCAAACGTATTCTTGATATGTTTCGCCGTTACACAGGGAGAGAATTAAATATTAACGTCCCTGTATTCCTATCAGAAAAGACTACAGGAAATCGCAATCGAGCGATGGCTTATTTAATGTTAAATTTTGGTATGGTTAGTGACAGAATTGATGAAACTCTTGATCTATATTTTCAACAATGTTCCATAATGGTTAATGCTCAAGATTTGGCAATGATGGCAGCAACTCTTGCTAATGGTGGTGTTAACCCTGTGACTGGAGAAAGAGCGATTGATGAGCGATATGTTCAAGATGTAATTAGCGTTATGCTGACCTGTGGAATGTATGATGCTAGTGGAGAATGGACTTACAATGTGGGAATGCCAGCTAAAAGTGGGGTAGGTGGTGGTATTACTGCCGTAGCTTTGGGAAAATTGGGAATTGGAGTTTTCTCGCCACCTTTAGATGAAAAGGGAAATAGTCTCAGAGGAATTAAAGTTTGCTCAGATATTTCTAGAGATTTTGGTTTGCATTTATTTAATGTTGCCAAGTCAGAAAAAAATTTACAAGAATGGATTGAAGGTGGTAATTCTCTTGATAATTGGTAACTAATTATTAGTTGATATATTCGTCAATATTTTTAACTCAAAATCTCAAATGCAAAAATCTCAAATCTATGACATTTAATTACTTTGATAAACTGCGGGATGAAATTTTTCAAGCGATAGATGGTTATGAACCCAGTAGTAATCCCCTTTTCTACGAAACTCTACAAACTAATTTTCCTGGCAGTTTGCCAATGGCAGACTATATCAAAAATACTTACAATACTTTAAATGAATATGGTTTTAATAAAGGTAAAACTATAGGTATGGTGGCAATTTGTCGAGATGAAATCACTGATATTTTAATTGATGAAGTGATTAAATATTGGGGGAAAACATTTAATTGTTGTAGTTTAGCTGGCTTTGTAATGATGGGTAAAACAGGTTTAGCAGCAGCTACACACCACACTCCAATTATTGATGGTATCAGGAGATTTACATTTTATGCTATGCCTCATATTGCTATTTCTAAAAATGGTGAAATTGGCAAAGTTTACCGCGAAGGTATTCAACAAGCTTCCCACGCTTGCGGTGCATTAGAAGCCATTATGAAAGAATTACAATCAGGTTATCTTCAACTAATAACTGATATGCAAGATATTGAACAATCAATTATTCGTCAGAAAATTCTTTCTAGTCTTAAATATGGTGATAAACCGAATTTAGTGGAAATTACTAAATTAGCTAGTCAGATTATTTCTCAAGATGTGAATCAACTTTTAAGTTCTTTAGATAATTCTATTTTTAATTATGCAGTAATGACTGGTATTCAAATTCATGGCCCCTTAGATACTCATTGGATTTATCCTCAAGATTTTTATGTAGTTGGTGCTGATATTCCTGGGGGTAAAAAAAGTCTGAATCAAGAAACATCCGGGCAAGAATCTATCACATCAATCGATAATAATTGGTAAACAAAATGAAAACATTTAATGAATTAACCCTAGAAACTAAACAACCTATTGTAATTTCAGATGACCAAGGATTTGTGGTTTATATTAATCAGTGTTTTACCGATGTTTATCTGTGGGATTCTGAATTAATTGGCCAAACATTAGCAGACATTATTCCCAGTAATTTTCATGATTCTCACAATTTAGGATTTTCTCGATTTACAATGACAGAAATCTCTCATGTAGCCAATCATCCTATCAATGCGATGGTCATTACTAAGGATGGTCGCGCTGTTTTATCTGAACATTATATTACAGCACAAAATATAGAAGGTAAGTGGTTTTTTACAGCACAATTACGTCCGTTATCAGGAGAAAATAAATGAATATTCTTGACTTAGAACTAGCTGAAAAAAATCTAGATATTGTGATTAGCGAACTAAGAGCAACACTAGGAAAAATGGAACTTGCTCTCGGTTCTATTAATGAAGCGATTGTTTGGACAGGAGAAGATACAGGAATTCAATGGTGTAATACTACCTTTGACCGCTTAGTTAATCAAGCTCATATTGCCATATTAGGAAATCCTTTACCCAATTTATTACCATTAGTTAATCAGGGTCAAGAATTGGCACAAAGTGAACATCCAGTATTTAAAGTTTTAAAACAAGAATTTTCTACCACAGAATATGAATTTATCACCCCAGATAAAACCCTAATTTTGGAAATTTATGGTTCTTATTTAGAACTTAAAAATGGTGACAAAACTGCAGTTATGACAATTCGTGATATTACCGAACGCAAACGCATGGAGTCCGCTTTAATTTCCGCAAATCGGCAAATGGCCAGTTATTTACAGGAAGTTGATAAAGTTATTGCTGCTGCGATCGCCGTAGAAAATGATACTTTTGTCCCTGCAATTTTAGATTCTGTCGCAGTTCGTACTGATGAGTTAGGAAGACTGGCTAGAATATTTACTCAAATGGTTCAACAACTTAAAATCCGTGAGAGAGAATTAGCAGAAGCTAAAGAACAATTAGAAGCGGTTTTAAATGCTGTACCAGGGTCTATTTCTTGGATTGATGCAGGGGGTTTATATATTGGTGTTAATCGTTATTTAGCCGAAAATTTTCAGTTATCTCAAGATGCTTTTATTGGTCAAGAATTGGGCTTTTTGCAAGGTAGTAGTCAAATGGCAGAATTTATGCGTCAGTTTATTGCTAGTCCTCAAACCTCCGTTTCTTCTGTTATTGAATTAGAAATTAATAGCGATAAGCGATATTATTTAGTAGCAGCGCAAAAGTATCAACAAGGTAAGGCAACAGTATCGGTGGGTATTGATGTTACAGAACGGAAAAAAGCGGAAGAAGCTCTACGAATTGCTGAAGAAAATTATCGCAGTATCTTTGAAAATGCTTTAGAGGGTATTTTTCAATCTCAGGTTGATGGGGTTTTTATTAGTGTAAATCCAGCGATGGCTCGTATTTATGGTTATGATTCTCCCGCAGATATGATAGCAAGTATTCAGGAAAATGATCGGCAGATTTATGTAGATGCTAATTGTCGAAAAGAGTTTACACGATTGATGGAAGAAACAGGTACAGTTAAGGATTTAGAATATCAAATTTATCGCCGTGATGGTAGTATTATTTGGGTACAAGAAAACACAAGAGCAGTGCGAGATGGGTCTGGGAAAGTCTTGTACTATGAAGGAATTTTACAGGATATTAGCGATCGCAAACATCGAGAAGATGACCTCAAACGACAATTAGCCGAATTAAAGGTAGAAATTGACCAGAAAAAACGAGAAAAGGATGTCGCTTTAATTACTAAAAGTGGTTATTTTAAAGAGTTGCAAAGTGAAATTTCTGAAGTAAATTTAGACGAATTTTGGGAGTAAGTTTAATTTTGATCCTCCAAGAGAATTTTCAGAAAGTTTTCTAAAGATTGAGAAGGTTTTTCCTTGCGCCAGACAGCCTTTGATCTTGCATAGTCGAGGGGATGATGAAGCTTCATAAACATAACTCTGGGATGGGGTAATGCTTCTGCTTCTTTTGGCATTACAGCGACCCCTTGTCCTGCTGTAACCAGGGTAATCATTGAAGCGTGACTATCGGCAAACAGACAAAGATTGGGAGTAAATCCTGCTTTATTACAAGTACCCCTAATACGATCATTGCGTCCCGGAAAGGTTTCTTCAGACATCCCGATAAATTTTTCCTTTGCTAGTTCAACAAGATCAATGGATTCGTGATCTGCCAAAGGATGAGTATCCGGTAATAAAGCAACGATAGGAAATGTTTTGACACATTTTACTATAAACTCTTGGTCTAACTCATTGGGTGGATTGCCCATAAAAGCAATATCGATAATACTATTTCGTAGAGCTTCTACTTGTTTATGAGGGGACATCTCTTGCAGACTGAGGGGAACTTTTGGATAGGCAAGTCCAAAGCGGTGTAGAGCATCCCCCAAAAAACTCTGCAAAATGGTGGGAATATAGCCAACAATCAACGGCGTATCTGTATTTGTACCATAAGCCTTAAGGCTTTGCACCGCAACCTGACTACGATTTAAAATATCTTTTGCCTGTTCGAGAAATAATTTTCCTGCTTCTGTTAGTTTCAATCCGCCTGATTTTCTGATAAATAGTTTAACATTTAGTTCATCTTCAAGGTCTTTAATTTGGCGGCTTAAGGCTGGTTGAGAAATATACAACTTTTCCGCAGCACGAGTAAAATTGAGTTCTTTTGCAACCACGACGAAATATTTGAGATGCCGTAACTCCATAAACTTGTACAGGTATGCTTAAAAGTTATACATCCATGATTATAAAGCATTGGACTTTATGAAAGGGTTTTATTATATTGGGAGCCAGTTGATGAATTTCACCAAATTTACTGAATAATCTTTTATTAACAGAAGTTTAAGGGAAGTTAATTTATTCATACTCAATAAGCCTACGGATTATATCTGTACTGCGTGAGTTTTGTTCCTAGTTTTTTAAACTTTGAATGGGAGAATCGACATTCTGGAAATTTTTGGTAAAGTCATTACAGCAATAATTCAAACTATTTCGTCATGAAACTGCAAAAATTAGCTACATCCCTCGCAATAGTGACTTTCTCAAGCATTTCTTCTGTATTTTCTGTCTCATCTGCATGGGCGGCTGATTTCATCTTTAACGCCACTTTTAGCAATGGCTATACAGCAAAAGGAACGTTTACAACCAAACCAGGTACTCCTAATTCTTTCTCAGAAAGTAATCCTAATTTTCCCAATGTTCCCTTTGCTACTCAATTTTTAGAGTCCACATCCCTATCCGTTTTCGATGGCACTAATACTTTACTTCAAACTGGCAGTGGCGTAGTCAACGGTATCTCAACTAATGCGTTTTTGCGTTTAGATTTCGATAGCTCTCTAAGCCCTAATCTTACTGCTTTAAATGTCAACACTGAGACACCAACTCAGAATCCCTACTACTTCATCGGCAATAACGTTCTTCCCGATGGTACTCCTGTTGCACCAGGTACCACTGATTACAACCTCTTTTTGTATAACAGAGATACGGATAACTATACGTTCTTAGGTTCGACCACTAGCATTCAAGCAACATCTGTCCCTGAATCTTCTTCCGTCATCAGTTTACTCGGACTTGCTGCTCTCGGTGCTGCTTCTGCTGTTAAATTCGATAAAAAGAGAAAAAATGAGATTAACTAACAAAATTTCCCACTCTGCCGCTACTGCAATTGTTTTTTTAACGGGTACTCTTGTTACTTCAACTATTGTAGGAACCTCTGCTGCAAATGCTTTAACTCTGACCCAAAATGTTACTGGTATTCAGTATGGTGCCTTTACGGATGGTGCTAATTCAACCATTAACGGAATAACTTATCTCAATCAATCTCTGCCTTTTAGGGGAATAACGGCTAATTCTGTTGATTGGGCCTTCGGTAATTCCCCTCAACCTGTTGTCACCTTACGGCGCGGAGGATATGCTCCAACCGATAGCTTTGGTAATTATAATGATCGGGATATCCCCTCATCAGAGCGTTTGGTGGGCGACCCCGAAACAACTGTCCGCATTCCTTACCCAATCAGCAATGAAACCGTTTTAAGTCAAAATAATATCTTTGCCGCCGTTGATAACGTTTTTGTCAATGCTGGCTATATTAACGGTATTCAAACCGATATTGAACGGGTTGATTTTGTCTTTCAAAATGGGTTAAAGGTTTCTCCTGGTTTGGCGATCGCGTTATTTGATCGCGGGCCTGCTACTGCTCATGATGGGTTTCAAATTGCACCAGTTTTAAGTATTGATAATACTGGCAATCCTACCAGCTATGGTTCTTTAGGGGCGATCGCACCAGGTTGGGGACAAACTAATCTCAGACCGGGAGGTGGTAGCACTGATAATCTACCCTACACTGTTTTAACCAATAGTAGCGGTGAATTTGGCAATGTTTTGAGCGTTAATCAGCAAATTGGTGGTTTATTAATTCCACTGACTGATCTTTCCTCTGCACCTATCATTTACGGTTTCTCTCTCTTTGCTCCAGATGTAACCGATGGGGGCAATGCAACAAACCTGCTAAATTGGACAAATTCAAACTTTTTTCCCCAGGATACGCCAAATGCAATCGGTGGTCTTGACTTAGTAGCTGGTAGTGGTCAAATTGCTGCTATTGTACCTGAACCGTCTTCTATTTTCGGACTTTCAGCCTTAATTGTCATTGGGATGGGGGCTACTTTAAAACGTAAAATTTAAGGCTTTCTGGTAATTTTTATCGATTAAAATGCCTGACATGAATCTTTAATCTTTATAAAGTGGGTCTAAATTTTCAGTTTAGATCCACTGAGTTTTTTGCGTACTCTTGAATCAGCTTTTTTCAAGAAATGATTATATAGCAATTCTAAATAATTTATAAGATTCCCTAACCCCTATTCTGAGATATTTTTCTCACAACCGAAATAGGATTGCTATAATTAAACAATTACTATGATCTAAATTCATGACCGAATTGTTAGAAACCTGGTTAAATAAAATTGATATCCCCGCAGATTGGATCGGGTTGCGACAAGTAACCGAAACCTCAACTCTGCGTTATGTTAGAGATGGTAAACCCCAAAACAACGGACGCACCCACACCAAAGGGGTTATGGTGGAAGTCTTAGCAAAGGGACAATTTGGTTATTGTGCCACTAATCATCTTACCCCAGAAAATATCCAGATTGCTGCTGAAATAGCCTATAAACAAGCTGTTACTGCCGCAGCTTGGGGGGTACATCCTTTTAGTTTAGAACAACGTCCTAAAGCCGTAGGAACCTATAATTCCCCCTATCTAAAACCCCTCGATCTTCTCAGTCCCCAAGACATTAATAATCTGCTATTAAAGGTTAATGAAACCCTCAAAGTTTCCGAGCAAATTGTTAGTACCAGTGCAATTGCTCGTATTTTAGAAACAGAAATTCAATTTGTTAGTAGTAATGGGTCAGATGCTTATCAAAAATTCCTATTAATTACCACAGACTGCACCGCAACGGCCCAAGATGGTAATATTATTCAAAAACGCACTGATAACGGAATGACGGCCCATTCCTATCAAGGTGGAATGGAAGTTTTAGACGAGGCAGAAATCTTAACCCGCGCTCAAAAAATCGGGGAACAAGCAGTCGAATTATTATCGGCCTCAGACTGTCCCACAACCACAACAACCTTGGTATTGGCCCCCGATCAAATGATGTTACAAATACATGAAAGTATCGGTCATCCTTTGGAACTTGATCGCATTTTAGGGGATGAACGCAATTATGCCGGGTCAAGTTTTGTCAAATTAGAAGACTTTGGTAACTTGGTTTATGGTTCCCCTTTGATGAATGTTACTTTTGATCCTTCAGTATCAGGAGAATTTGCCAGTTATCGCTTTGATGATGGGGGAAATATTGCCACCCGTGAATATTTAATTAAAGATGGGATGTTATTACGGGGTTTAGGGAGTTTAGAGAGTCAAATTAGAGCAAAAGTGCCTGGTGTAGCCAATTTTCGCGCATCTTCCTGGAATCGGGCCCCCATCGATCGCATGGCTAATATTAACCTAGAACCTGGGACAACTTCTTTTGATAAGATGATTAGTAATATTGAATCTGGGGTTTATATGGAGTCTAATCGATCTTGGTCAATTGATGATTATCGTAATAAGTTTCAGTTTGGGTGTGAATATGCAAAACTGATCGAAAATGGCAAGTTAACTCAAACTTTGAAAAACCCTAATTATCGAGGCATTACTAATCAATTTTGGCGCAGTTTATCTCAACTTGGAGATAACTCAACCCTGAGAATGTATGGAACTCCTGACTGTGGAAAAGGAGAACCTAACCAAGCAATTCGTGTGGGCCATGCTTCCCCTATTTGTGCATTTGATAATATTGAAGTTTTTGGGGGAGTCGGTTAATTGTTGTGTTTAAATTTGGAGATTGCCTATTGTAAAGGTTACTATAGCAATCCTAATAAATCTTTTAAATGCACAGCAAGCTTACACAATAGTAGAAAACGTTTAGTGATTTCATATTATGAACCCCCAAAAATTAGAACATCTAGAATCTAGCTTTAAGCAACTCTGTGACCATCTGATCAATATCCTAAACACAGATGAGCATCTATCTATTGAACTTAGTAGCGAACAAACCCAATTTATCCGATTTAATGGGGCAAAAGTTCGACAAACAGGGATGGTTAAAGATGGGACAATTAAACTCACTTTGATCGCTAATCAAAGAACTGCTTATGCTGCATTTCCCTTTACGGTCGATGTTACCACCGACAGCAAAATAGGACGAGAAAACCTCGATTATTTGCGTAAAGAATTACCGCAATTACCGGAAGATCCTCATATTGTTTTACCCGAAAATTGTGGTTCTAGTCGAGAGGTTTACCCAGGAATTTTATTGTCTCCTGAAAAGGTAGTTAATGAGATTTTACACCCAGTTTCTCAAATTGATATGACGGGAATTTATACCGCAGGCCAAGTAATTCGAGGAAATGCCAATTCTGCGGGTCAATTTCATTGGTTTGCCACAGAATCATTTATTTTAGACTATTCTTTGATTACTCCTTCAGAAAAAGCTGTTAAAGGCACTTTTTCAGGACAAAATTGGGAGCAACAGCAATATTTAGAGCAAATAAAAACATCTAAAACTCAATTATTGGCTTTAGAAACTCCCTCAAAAACCCTTAAACCTGGGGGTTATCGAACCTATTTTGCTCCTGCTGCGGTTGCTGATTTAGTTAGTATGTTATCTTGGGGAGGCATTAGTGAAGCATCTTTAAGACGGGGAGGTAGTGCTTTATTAAAATTACAACAGGGAAACACTTTATCACCTCTATTTTCCTTACAAGAAAACTTTAGCAAAGGGACAGTTCCTAGATTTAATGAATTAGGAGAAATTGCTCCCGAAATTTTGCCAATTATTACAGAAGGCAAGTTAGTAAATACTTTAATTAATGCTCGTACTGCTTCAGAATATAAGTTAACCCCCAATGGTGCAAATAGTTTTGAAGGTTTGCGATCGCCTGAATTAGCAAGAGGAAATCTAGGGAAAGATGAGATTCTTTCTACCTTAAAAACAGGGTTATATGTCTCTAATTTACACTATTTAAACTGGAGCGATCGCACAGGAGGAAGGATCACTGGAATGACTCGTTATGCTTGTTTTTGGGTAGACAATGGGGAAATTATTGCTCCCATTGAAAACTTAAGATTTGATGAAAGTCTCTATCGATTTTGGGGAGAAAATTTAGTCAATTTAACCGATTTTCGAGAGTTTATTCCTGAGACAAATACCTATTCAAAACGCAGCTTAGGAGGGGTTTTGGTTCCAGGAATGTTGGTCAATGATTTTCAATTTACTTTGTAAGATGAGATTAAGCCTTGGTCGTCTTGCTCTTTCGATCTTGTCAATAACTGTGATATTATTATAAGTTAGGCAGCCAATTGAGGCTAAGGTTTTATAACAAGCAGAACAAGTGAGGTAGCAATGTCTGAAGGTATATATCGTGAGTCTGTCAATGCCACACATAAGTTTTTAGGGAAAAGTAATATTTTCAATAGAATAGCTATTAGCCTTTATTTTCATACTAAGCGAATCTTTAAACATCATCTTTCTGACTCATCAGATATAAGTAAAAACGGAGAAGAACTTATCGTTAGCTTAGCGGCAAAAAAGATTGGCTCGTTTGTAGATGTTGGGGCAAATGTTGGAGATTGGACGAGTATATTACTTAAATACTCAGATTCCCCAAAGAAAGGTATTCTATATGAACCCAGCCCTACAGTATTTATGACCTTAAAACAAAAACTATCAAATCATCAAGGGTTAAGCTTTAGGCAAGTTGCTGTGGGAGAGGATGAAGGAAGAGCAACTTTACATGAGAACCCTAAATCTACTAATGTATCTTCTTTGATTTCTCCTAGAGGTTCAACAGAACAGACAGAAGTAGATATAGTCTCTTTAGATAAAGATCTACTTAATTTTAATATTGAGAAAATTGATTTTCTGAAGATTGATACAGAAGGGTATGACTTTCAAGTTCTAAAAGGTGCTTACGAGTTTCTGAAAAGACAGGCTATTGGTTTAATTCAATTTGAGTATAGCCATAATTGGATTCCGGCTAGTAGTACATTAAAAGCGGCAATGAATTATTTAGAATCTTGTGGCTATGAAGTTCTATTGCTGAAGTCTGACGGGCTTTACAGTTTAAATTATGGTTGGTATGGAGAATATTTCCAGTATTCAAACTTTCTGGCGATCTCTCCTTCATGGTCATGGATAAAAGAAGATTTATATCGAGGCTTGATTTAGTGCGATCTCGCGGGAGCGAGTGCTGCCGCACCGCTAATCTTGTCGGTTGGGTTGACGAATGTTACCTTTACAGAATGGACTTTTATCATGAAGATTTCATATACATACTGGAAAGAATCGGAAGGAAATGAAACCCAACGCGATCTTTAATGTAGAAAAAACGAACACGGAGGGATTTGAACCCCCGACACCCAGGACCGGAACCTGGTGCTCTATCCACTGAGCTACGTGTCCACAGTTTTCTCTAGCATAACATGGTTTACCCTAATCCTGTGAGCCATCACGTCAGGAATCACCGACAAAAATCGCGCCCCGTTCCCGCAAACTGTCCGCCAGTTCTTCCGTCATTCCCGTATTATTGCCAAATTTTGCCCCTTTAACCACTGCCCCACTCAAATTCGTCTGGCTTAAATTCACCTCCTGCAAATTGGCATCCGTTAAATCAGCCCCAATCAGATTCGCTAAGGCTAAACTGGCACGATAAAAGTCCCCTTGCTGTAGGTTGGCATTGCCTAAATAAGCCCCACTTAAATCAGCCCCGCTAAATCTGGCATAGTTTAACACCGCCTCACTTAAGTCTGCATCAGTTAAATTGGCCCCCCGAAAATTGCTCTGAGTCAAATTGGCCCCACTTAACTCAATTCCGCTTAATTCAGTGGCTAAGAAATTGCCTCCCGCTAAGTCTTGTAAGGGGTCTAATTCCGCGATTTGGGCTAATTCTAAGAAATTGTTCGTCTCAGCGTTATAAATGCGGTCAATTTGTTGATGAAGTTGGGAAAGGGCGTTAGGATCAATGGTGGTTGTTGAACTTTCTTCTACTTTTTCAGATGCGGCTAAATCTGAAGTTAACTTTAACAGAGATAAATGGGGAGAAAGCCGGAACTTCCACAAAAATTGTGCTAATTTTCTTTCTAAAATACTCTGTTTATTGGGATGAATATCATGTTTCCATAACCCAACTACATCGGTGATGGAAATATCAGCTAGACTGACATCACAAGTCAAAATAACAGAGACAGGATGTGTCATGACTTGAATCTTGGCCAAGGATGAAACCATCTCTACTGTAAACATTGATTGTCCAGTTTGAGGAATCAATTGCCAAGTCGCAACAGTATTAGATGTGCTGACTAACTGACAAAAATCATTTAATAAGCTTTGGGGTGCAATAATCTCTCCATTTTCTACGGTTAGGGTGAGTTTACCCCCTTTTATGCCAAATTTAAGATGACCATTCAGTAAGGCTTTTTCCTGTTCATCACACCGCAGGGTTAATGTCAGGGTAAAGGGTTCCGCAGTTGTTTGGGGTGTCCCTGCTTCTAATTTTAGAAAGACACAACTCGGATAGGGGCTATAGGATAGAAGGGGATGGAGAGAAGGGCAAAAGTCCGACATGATTTCAAATAATAACTTCCCGCTTAAAATCATATCATCTCAAATTCTTTTCCAACTAACTTGATTATTTTCTTCGTCCCAATGCCAATGTAATAAATGGGCTGGTTGTCCTGAAGAAATGCCTGGTAAATTAATCGCTTTTCTGGGAGATTCTGTGGCTAAGGCAATGGCAATTCCTAGGGAACATAATTGCCATTTAACTAAGTTTTTTACTCCCATCAGTAAGGGCAAAGTTGTTCCGGCTAAGGTTCCATTTGCAAGTCTTGCAGTGCCTTTTTTGACTTCAATTTGTCGATCATCCCAAGGATAAACCCCATCCTCTAATCCAATGGGGGCTAAGGCATCACTTACTAAGAAAACTCCTCTTTCATAAAGACTCCCTCTTAATAATAATTCGATCATGGTGGTACAGACATGATTGCCATCAGCAATTAACCCACAATATACATGAGAATTGATCATTGCTTCCCCTAATAATCCTGGTTTACGATGGTGTAAACTAGGCATGGCATTATAGGCATGAGTGACCATTGATGCCCCTAATTTAAAGGCTTTTTTTGCATCTTGAGCCGTGGCTTGGGAATGACCTAAACTGACAACAATTCCCCGTGAACATAGGTAGGGAATGACTTCATCTGTTGTCTCTAATTCGGGGGCAAAGGTTATAATTTTAACTAGATGGCTATAGTCCCCTAATAACCATTCAATGGCTTCAACGGAAGGGGTTAATAAATATTGGGCCGGGTGCGCTCCCTTCCTTTCATGGTTGAGAAATGGCCCCTCTAAATGAACCCCTAATATTTGGGAAGTTTCAAGTGATTCTTGCCTTTGTATTCTCATAAATTTGTCAATTACTGACAGCGATCGCTTAATGTTTTCTACTGAGGTTGTTACTAGCGTAGGCAGAAAACTATCAATGCCTTCTTGCCATAAAAATTGACAGATTTTGTGTAATGTAGAAATGTGTTTTTCTTGGAGATCAGTAAAGGCTAAACCTAGTCCTCCATTAATTTGTAAATCTACTCCCCCTAAAGAAATCCAGTCCCCTTCCGCATCATAATAATTCTGCTTGGAGTCAGGAGAAACTTTGGCACCCATTGACTCAATATCTTTAATGATTCCTTGCTCATCAATTACGATTTTTTGACTCTCTCGATACCCTGGTAATTTGGCATTAATGATTGTAATATTTCTTAGCATTTTTAACTCACAATATAGGGTTATTGCTCTTGACAACCCTCACGCAATATGAGAAAATTTATTTCATAATGGGAATAGCTTTGTCTATCGGCAAATCTTTATATTTCCATTATGAAATCTTTTTCAATATAATAATACCATAAAAGAAGGAAAAAAATACATCAATTTTCATTGAGAGATTAATGGGTGAAAAAACGCGGGGTGCTATTGCTGCGGGCCATCAGAAAACGGCTGAGGCGGGTCAAATTATCTTTGAATTAGGGGGCAATGCTTTTGATGCAGCCATTGCAGCCATGTTAGCCTCTTGTGTGGTTGAATCTACCTTAACATCTATTGGAGGAGGTGGGTTTTTCTTAGCCCATACTAAAGAGAGACAGAAGATTTTATTTGATTTTTTTTGTCAAACTCCTAGCCAGAAAAAACAAATTAAAGATCTCGATTTTTATGCCGTTAATTTAGATTTTAA
Source organism: Crocosphaera sp. XPORK-15E (assembly GCF_034931425.1). Lineage (NCBI taxonomy): Bacteria > Bacillati > Cyanobacteriota > Cyanophyceae > Chroococcales > Aphanothecaceae > Crocosphaera > Crocosphaera sp. XPORK-15E. Next base: position 1,931 of record NZ_JAYGHQ010000003.1, on the reverse strand, counting down.
AGGAGCAAGTCAAGTCTTTCATATTGGCTTAGGTTCCATTGCCGTTCCTGGTACCTTAGCAGGAATTTTTGAAGTGCATAAACAACTTGGAAAACTGCCCTTTCATGTTGTGGCGGAACCAGCCATTGAATATGCTAGAAATGGCTATCAAGTCACAAAGTATAATCGGGTAACGTTTGAGATTTTAGAACCTATTTTAACTGGATCAAAAAATTCGCAAAAACTGTATGCTCCAGATGGTAACTTATTAGAAACGGGAGAAAATGCTTATATAAAAGACTTTGCTAACATTCTAGAAGAATTAATAAAAAAAGGTGTTCAGGAATTTTACCAAGGAGAAATTGCCCATCAAATCATCAGAGATGTTTCGCCAGGAGGACATTTAACTCTAGAAGATTTAAGTCAGTATTGCGTCATCAAAAGACATCCCATTAAATTCCAATATCGCGGCTATGAAATATTAACTAATCCGCCACCAAGTTCAGGAGGAATCTTAATTGCATACTGCTTAAAACTGTTAGAAAACTATCCTATTAATAGCTTAGAATGGGGAAGTAAAAAACATTTAGAAATCTTGGCTCAGGTGATGGCTTTGACCAATGAAGCCAGGAAAATGAACTATGATAACTATGTTTATCAAAATAATATTGTTGAGAACTTTTTAAGTCAAGAAAACCTAGAAAAATCCCACAAAAAACTAGAAAAAACCCTCAACAAATGGGGTAGTACCACTCATATTAGTGTGATCGATCAAGAAGGAAATGCTGCCAGTGTAACCAACTCAAATGGAGAAGGATCATCCTATGTAATTCCCAACACAGGAATTATGTTAAATAATATGTTAGGGGAAGCAGATTTAAACCCCTTGGGCTTTCATACTTGGGAGAGCGATCGCCGAATTTCTTCCATGATGTCTCCCAGCATTATTTTAAAAGAAGGCAAACCCGAAATCGTTTTAGGATCAGGAGGTTCAAACCGAATTAGGACTGCTATTTTACAAGTTATTTCTAACTTATTAGACTTCAATCTTCCCCTAGAAAATGCAATTAATTGTCCCAGAGTTCATTGGGAAGATAATATTTTTAACCTAGAACCCATGAGCCAATTAGGAAATTTTGAGTCCTTAGATCTTCCCCCAGAGACTCAAATTGTGCCTTGGCAAGAACCCGGTATGTTTTTTGGGGGAGTTCATGGAGTTAAATATGGGGAAGCAGGAACTTTAGAAGGGTTTGGCGATCCTCGTCGAGCAGGAGTCGCCATTGTTTGTTAAACTTTTCAGGAGCATTCAGGTTAACTCGACGATTTCCGAGTTGATGAGAGATACTGTAACTTATGTAACAAGATCACTCAATTTATTAACTTCTCGGATCTGTCATTTTCCCATGTCCAACTCGAATTCCTGATTAAATCCTATGTTTGTTTTACGTTATTGTGTGTGTGTGAGTGTAAGTCTTTTAGTGGCACTGGCTTATGAGGCATCAGTGACAGCCCAAACCCCTTCATCCTTCAATGATGGGGCTGACGGGTTAAAATCAGAACCCCGTGTCAGTGAACTTAAGCAATTGGAAGAAACTTCAGTTAAACCCGACACAGAAGGAGTTCCTCTAAGCAATCAAGAGAATACAGTGGTTAGAGAAGAAGCAATTCCCCCTCAGCCCATTTCGCCCACCAATTTTCAAGAATCTTTGCAACAATCTGAAACCATTTTAGAAAAATTGCCCCCAAATAATCTTAATCCCAGTGGCAACCCTTTACTATTTCCCACCAAACCCGATGAAGTAAAGACAAATATTCGTCAAGCCATTAGCTTAAAAGAAGTGATCGCCTTAGCCTTACAAAACAATCGAGAAGTTCAAACAGCCAGAACAACCTTAGAACCCACATTCCGCACTTCAAAAAAGTAGTATGAAATACTACAGTTATCTCTGATT